>JASBSN010000054.1 GCA_030148915.1 Thiogranum sp. | reverse complement strand
CGGCGACCTGCGTATCGCCCACGGCGTGATGCGCGACATTATCGACATCGACGGCATCCGCGCCGTGCTGCGCCAGCTCGGCCTGACGAGCGACGGCCAACTGAACGCCGCACAGCAACAACGCCTGGTCGGCGTGTTCGCCAAATCCGAGGCCGACCCGCGGCACACCCTTCGCGGCCGCCGCCATACTATGTGGAGCGACGACGACATCAGCGACATGCGCTATTCCCGCTGCGTCGTAGCCGCCCTGTTGGCCGGTGTTACCGGCGACACCGCCGTCTATGTCTCGACCCGTGCCGAACACCACGGCCCGCTGGGCGGCGGCCCGGTCGCCATCATCGCCCGCGACGCCCCATGACCCGCGGCAACGTCCAACACCTGCGAGCCCTGCCACTGCTGGAGGTACTGATAACCCGCGTGCAGGGCTCGGCCCCCGTACAGATCGGCGACCACATGCTGTACGACGAAACCGGTCAGTGGCACGGCACCGTGGGCGGCGGCGCGCTGGAGTGGAGCCTAATGCAACGCACTGCTCACACCCGGCAGACCTATGAACAGGTTCTCGGCCCCGGCTCAGACCAGTGTTGCGGCGGTCGCGTGCGCGCCGACATCGTCAGCCTGCCGGGCACGTTGAGCCACTGCATGACCGACCACTACACACGCCTGTACCGGCGCACCGACGACAGCCTGCACCTGCTCGGCGCCTGGGACCGCCATGGCGACTGGCACGGCAACCAGCCACCGCCGCCCGGCCTGCACAGCGACAGCCGCGACGGTGAGTATGGCGATAGTTACTTTGTTCGCGCCCGCCGCCTGCGTACCCCGCTGTGGCTATACGGCGCCGGCCACGTCGCCCGCGCCCTGGCATCGATAGCCGCGCCGCTGGACTACGCCCTGCACATCGTCGACGCCCGCCCGCCCTGGGCCGACACCGCCGCCTTCCCGCCGCACACCCGCCTGTACCGCGAAGATGGCCTGGCACTGGCCCCACCGCCACCGGACGCTGTAGCCTTAATCATGACCCACAGCCATAACCTGGACTACGCTCTGCTCACGCGCCTGTGTCGGTACCCGATGCACTATCTCGGCGTCATCGGCAGCCGTTCAAAGGCGGCCCGCTTTCGCCATGCCCTAAACCGCGACGGCCATTCCACGACTGACGTGCACATGCCCATCGGCCTGCCTGGTATGGGTAAACGTCCCGCCGAAGTCGCCGTGAGCATCCTGGCCGAGCTGCTCCAACGACGCCACGCCCGGTGAAAACAGCCGTCATTCTGGCCGCAGGCCGCTCGGCACGCAGCGGCCGCGTGCACAAAGCCGGCCGCCGCCTCCGGTGGCGTGGTCAAACCCACAGCTGGCTGGACGCGCAGATCGACCGCCTGCGCTGCGCTGGCTACCGGCGCATCCATTTGGTCCTCGGCATCAACCCGCGGCGCGTACTCAAACACCTGCACCGACGCGTAATCCTGCACATCAACCCGCGCGGTCAAGGCGGCAGCTTTGCCAGCTTGTGCTGCGCGCTAGCGCACATCCGCGGCAGCGCCCTGATCGTTCCGCTGGACAACCCGGTGCCCGAGCGCGCACTGCTGTACAGACTCCATCAAACCCGCCGAACCCACGTCGCCGCCCAACCCCGCCACCGCGCCCGCAACGGCCACCCGGTGTTATTAAACCCAAACCTGATCGCCCATCTGCTCCGCCTCGATCCCGGCCAACCCAAGGCCCGCCTCGACCGTCAAATACGTGCCTGTGGCGAGGCGGTCGCGCGCATTGACAGCCACGATCCACGTTGCATCATGAACCTGAATCGCGAGCAGGATTGGGTACGGTTTCAGCGGTTACACTTAACCCGCTAGCAACACCGCGGACAACCTATCCGAGCCGCCTGAGAACCTATGCATGCCGGCATTCACGGGGTGGTCTGGACGAGCGGAAGCCGTCCCCGCTTACTCCGGCCCGATAAAACTGATATGCGCCGCCACTACCCGCCAGCCGACCTCTGTACGTAACCAGGTCTGGCTCTGCCGCCCGATGCGGCCGCTGCCTTCCAGGCGGAATTCGGTATTGACCGTCGCAAAGTCGCTGCCGAAGGTGGTGACGACGTTGCGGATCAGGCAGCGTGCCAGACCAAGCGTATCGCGCTGGCTGCGAAACGCGGCGATGGCGGCAAAGCCGTACAGATTTTCAGCCGCGCCGTAGCGAACGGCCCACTCGCTGCTCCAGAATAATTCGTCGAGTACCTCAACATTGTTACCGATCAGGGCTTCGCCGTAGCGGGCGAAGACCGCTTCGACTTCGGCGATAATTTCCGGCAAATTGATAGCTAAGCTCACTTACCCTCCTTCGTGGCTAGGGATGCGGTAAAGCCCAATGTCTCCAGGGTCGCAGCCACGCGCAGGCACAAATCGTCGCGCCAGGCCGGTGCGATCAGCTGTACGCCCACCGGCAGTTGGCCGGGGCTGTTGACCGGCACGGTGACCACCGGCAGACCGATAAATGAAATCGGCTGAGTGAATAGGCCCAGGTTGGGTCGGACCGGTAATGTTTCGCCGTCCAGGGTCATGGTTTTCTGGCCGATGCGCGGCGCGCTGCACGGCGTCGCCGGGGCGATGATGACATCCACGTCGTCAAATACGGCCCGCACCGCCGCCTGGTACCAGCGCCGGAAGCGTTGTGCCTGCACGTACCAGCTGGCCGGCGCCAAGGCCCCGGCCAGCAGACGCTCACGGACGTCCGGGTCGAAGTCCGCCGCGCGCGTCTTCAAGCGCGCCAGGTGCAAGTTGCCGGCTTCGATATTGGTCATCAGGAATGCCGCGGCGCGGGCGCGGGCGACTTGCGGCAGGTGTACGCTGCGCTCAACGTCAAGCGCCGCTGCCACGCGCTGCACGGCGGCGGCAGCGTCTGGATGCAGGCCGCGTTGAAAGTAATCGTCCGCGATGGCCAGTGTGACACCCTCGGCACCGCGGGCTAAATGTGCCGACACCGCTTGCGGAATACGCGTCGCGCACACCGGGTCGGCACTGTCCGGGCCTTGCAGGACGTCCATTGTCAAAGCCAGATCGCGGACCGTCCCGGCAAACGGGCCGACGTGGTCGAGGCTGGCACAAAAGGGGAAGCAGCCGGCCCGACTCAGACGGCCGAAGGTCGGCTTCAGACCGAAGATACCGGTCAGCGCCGAGGGCACGCGGATAGAGCCGTTGGTATCCGAACCGAGGGCCAACGGCACCAGACCGGCGGCCACTGCAGCGGCCGAGCCGCCGCTGGAGCCACCGCTCATATGCGCTTTATTGTGCGGGTTACGGGTAGCGCCGTAATGGGCGTTTTCGCCGGTAAAATCGTACGCGTACTCGCCCATGTTCAAGGCGCCGAACAACAGGGCACCGGCACCCTTGAGGCGTTTGATGACGGTCGCGTCGCCGGCTGCGGGCGGGTGCCCGGCGTTGATACGCGAGCCGGCTAGCGTCGTCAGCCCCTCGATGTCGAATAGGTTTTTGACCGCATACGGCACGCCCGCCAGGGGACCGAGCGGCTCGCGGGCACGGCGCGCGGCGTCGACTCGAAGCGCTTCGCTCAAGGCGCGTTCATAAGTCACTTCACTGAAGGCATTGATTGCGGGGTCGTTGCGTTCGATAGCCGCCTGTGTCGCGGCGACCACATCGACGGCGCTGAGCGTACCATCGTGCACCGCCTCGGCGATGACGTGGGCTGGTTGGGCGAGTATCGTCATGGTGCGAAGTGCGGCGCCGCCTCCAGGTCGTCGGGCAGTTCGAACGCCATCAACAGTTCAGCCATCTGTGCAGCGACCGCCAGGTTGACGACCACGCCGGCACGGTCGCCGGCAGCAATGTCCACGTCCATCAGCGCCGATAGTGTATCCAGCCAGCATTCGGGGTCGAAATCGGGCTTAGGCATGGTCTGGCTTCGGTTGCACGTCGGCGGCCAGCGCAGCGATGACGGGCTCGGCGTGTGCGGTCCAGCCGACGATGGCGCCTTGCGCGCGTATCATGTCAAGCGTGGCTTGTTTGAAGGCGGGGAAGTAACTTTCGGTCGCGTCCTCGATCAGCAGACACTCGAAACCCCGGTCGTTGGCTTCGCGCAGCGTGCTCTGCACACACACTTCGGTGGTCACACCGACGACCAGCAGGTGACTGATGCGGCGCGCCGCAAGCAGTGCCATAAGGGGAGTGTTGTAAAACGCGCCCTTGCCGGGTTTGTCGATCACCGTTTCGTCGACCAGCGGTGCGCACGCGGGCACAATTTGATTACCGGCTTCGCCGGCGACCAGAATACGCCCCATCGGGCCTGAGTCGCCGATGCGCAAGGCGGCATCACCGCGGACGCGTTTCGCCGGCGGGCAGTCGGACAGGTCCGGCCGGTGAGCCTCGCGGGTGTGGATGACACACAGCCCGGCGGCGCGCGCGGCGTCCAATACGCGCCGCACGGTCGGCACAATGGCCGCCAGGCGGCTGACGTCGTTGCCCAAGGACTCACCAAACCCGCCGCTTTCGATAAAGTCGCGCTGCATATCGATCACCAGCAACGCGCTGTGCGCCGGGTCGAAGCGATAGGGGTAAGGCTGGGCGTCGAGGGTTAAATCCGGCATGGCGGCCCTCGCCTACTCCGCGCTCGCCGCCGGCAGCGTCGTCCGGTAGGTGTCCCAGTGCGCGACGATGTCATCGACCACCCGGGCTCCGACCACATAGGCGGCTTCCACGGCCGGGCGCAGGCTGTCGTAACCGTCATGGTCGCGCAGCAGGTCGTCCACCGCGGTCACGCCGGGCGGTTGCATGGTGTAGTTGCTGCCACTGCGTAGCACCATGACGCGGTTCTTGTCGACCTTGCCGCTCTTGTCGAGATAAGTCAGCGACTGCAAGGTGCCGGTGTCTTCCATGGCCGAGGTGACGAATTCGCCCTGCCCCTCGCTCCAGTAATCGACCCAACCGTTAGCCCAGTCGTTGAGCAGCTTGCCGTGCCAGTAGGTCATGCCCGCCAGGTTGTCGCCTTTGAGGACGAAGGGCGGTTTCTGCGCGTTGGGGTAGCCGGTATAGGGTGCCCGCACGCGTTGTAAGGTAGCCGTATCGCCCAGGTCGATGTCTTTAGTCAATTGGTAGGCCCACTCGGTCAGCGCCGGGTTAAGCCGGAACATCTCGCCGGTCGGCGCAGGTTTGTTCGGGTCGTAGGGTTTTTTGGTATAGCGGGCGAAGTAACCGGTCGGCCAGTCGGCCGGTATTTCGCGGGCGTCGATCTCGTGGGCCAGATCGGCGTCGACCAGATACTCTGCCCACGCCGCGGAACCAACCGACGCGTCGTTAGGATCAATACCGGCGATACCGGCGACCAACCAGTAGGCTTTGGATAAATCAAAACGCGGATCAAGACCCAGCGCCATAATCGCCGAGGCCGACTTGGCCGTGCCGATGCCGGTCACCATACCCAGCACTCCGGTAACCGGGTTAAGGTACAGATCGTGAAAACTGTGGGTGAACGGCAGCCGCGTGTCGAGCTTTTGCCGCTCGCGCCATAGCTGAAACTCGCCGGCCACGTCGCCGCTGTCGGCGCCGACTTCGAACATCGATACCACCACCACCCTAATAGGAATGGGCACCGGCGCGGCCTGCGACACGGGCGTCGGCGGGGTCGTGTTGCAGGCGGACAAACCCACGGTCATTGCCAGTCCGAGCAGCAGTGCATTGAAACGAGAGTGCATACCTGACTCCATCATATTAGGGATTGTTTTGTGCCAGCCGCTTTACCTGGCGGCGCCGGTCGGCGGCGTAATCCAGCCAGGCCGAAGCCTGTTTGGCCTGGTCGGGAAAGGCTTGCGCCTTGCGTAGCGCGGTGTCGGCGGCGGAAAAATCCTGGCTTTCGACCTCGGCGATGCCGAGCAGCAACCAGGCTTTACCCGGCACTTTCACGCCGCGTTCTAGCGCTTTGTCGAGCGCGCCGCGCGCCGCCGGCCAGTCGCCCAGTTCCAAATGAATACGCGCCTGCCGCAACCAGGGTTCGCCGTCACTACTGACCGCGGCCAGGCGCGCCAGCGCGTCGATCGCCTGCTGATTTTCGCGCGCCAGGCTCCAGGCATCGGCGAGCATTTTCAGAAACGCTTGGTCGGGCGGAAGTAACTGTTTTTCTAAGGCCTGGTCGAGCAGGCGCGCAGCGCGCTCCGGCACGCCGCGGCTGACCGCCAGTTGCACCAGTGATTTCAGTGTGGCGTCTTTGTCCAGCAAGCCACGTCGCCAGGCGATCTGCAAGGTCGCAAGCGCGTGCGACGCCTGCTTGCGCAACATATACACGCTGGCGAGTTGTTCCCAATAACGCGCATCGTCCGGCCAATGCGCGATCATGGCCTGTAGCACCTGCGCCGCCTGCGGGTAATGGCGTAACTCGAAATGCGCCGCCAGCAGCAACTGGTACCAGACCGCTTTCGGTGCCTCGGCAGTCCGTATCGCCGCCTCGGCGTGGGAAATCGCCGCCGCGAAGCGCTTGTTCCGCGCCAACAGGTTGGCCATGAAGATATGCTGCGTCGGGCTGGGCGCAGGCACCGACTTGATCCAGACCTCCGCTACGCTCAATGCCTTGGCGTAGTTACCCTGGGCGGCGTACAGCTGCGCCAGCATAAAGCGTACACTGAGCGCCGCCGCGTCGGGCAAATGGGTGGTTGCCAGGCTACGTTCGAACAACGCAACGGCACGTTTATAGTGGTTGGCGCTGACTTCGGCAAAGCCCCAGGTCTGTAAAACGATGGCCTGGTCGACACTGGTGTCGCTGACCTTGTCGTGCAGGAGTTTTAATGCGTCGATGGCGACCTGCCACTGGCCGTTAGCCATCTGCTCCTGAATTTTTGTCAGTTTCTTGTACGTCGACGGTGCGATGGTGGCCTTCTCGGCGGCGGCCAGCGGGCCGGCCGCGGTAAAACCGAGCAGCAGCGTCAGGCCCAGGCTCAGCAAACCCTCGCGCACCCGCAGCATGTCAATGCCCCCCCAATTTAAATTCGATAAGCTGTTCGGCCTTTTGCGCAACCGGCCGGCCATCGACCACCTTTGGTCGAAACTTCCAGCGGCGCATCGCCTGCAAGGCGGCCCGGTCGAACAGCCGTTTGGGATCGGCGTCGATGACGCGTGCGTCGGCGACGCTGCCGTCGGGGCGGATGGTGACCGCCAATTTGACATAACCCTCAACGCGCGCCTGCTTGGCCCGCCGCGGATAGCTCGGCGCCACCTGCACCAGCGGGATGACGTCGGTGTCGAAGGCCGCCGCGCCGACGGCCAGCGCGCCGGGTGTGCCGATGTAGGGCCCTTCGCCGGCGCTGAAGGGTATGTCCAGTGACGGCAGGTTCATAGCCATTTGCGGGG
The DNA here is from genome assembly GCA_030148915.1 of Thiogranum sp. Classification (GTDB taxonomy): domain Bacteria; phylum Pseudomonadota; class Gammaproteobacteria; order DSM-19610; family DSM-19610; genus Thiogranum. The sequence goes on along the minus strand of JASBSN010000054.1, from coordinate 39,478 downwards.
TGTTGTTCGGCATTTTGTCCTGTGCGATGTTTAAATCCGGCGTCTTCGGTGGCGGCTCCGGCGGCGGTTCCTCGGGCAGACGCCGGTCTTTGGTTTCTACTAGCCGTTCATTGGGCTTAACCCGCACAAAGTTAAGGTAGGCGCTTTGACTGTCCGCCTTGAACAGCGCGCTGTCGGGTTTGATCATCAATTGCATGATCATGAACAGGAACAGGCCGATCAATAGCGCACTGACGCCCAGAGGGATTTGCCGTGTCATGATCAACGATCGTTTTTCGCCGCGACCGAGATGTTTTTCGCGCCGGCCAGGCGCGCCTGGTCCATGACCTTGATCAATACACTGGTGTTGGAGCCTGCGTCGGCAACAATGACGACCGCCGTACCGGCGTTTTCCGCCATGGCCTTTTCGACGTTGGCGCGCACCGCGCGCGGGTCGATGCGTCGCTTGTCGATCCAGATTTCGTCGTTGGCGGTAATGCCGATCTGCACACTACCGGCGTCCGTAGAGACCGCTGTTTCGGCGCTGGGGCGGCTGACGTCAACACCCGTCTCGCGCACGAACGATGAGGTGACGATGAAAAAGATCAGCATAATGAACACCACGTCAAGCATGGGCGTCATATCGACCTGGGTTTCGTCGTCCTGTTCAGAGTAGTTATCGAAGGCCATGAGTTCACTCCGTCTCGGAAGGCATTTTTTCGGCGATACGGTGCAGCTCGCGCTGGTAGCGTCGTTCCAGGCGGGCGCTAAACGGCAGCGCGCTGAGCGCCGCGACCATGCCCGCCATGGTCGGCACCGTGGCGGCGCTGACGCCGTCGGCCATAGCGCGCGGGTTGCTGGATCCGGTCACGGCCAGCACGTCGAACACCTGGATCATGCCCGTGACCGTACCCAGTAAACCCAGCATGGGTAACAGCGCAATCAGACTGGGTACCAGCTTCTGGTTGCGCAACATGGCGCACTCCAATTGGGAAATCCATTGACGGCGCAGGCTCTCGCCGTACCAGGAACGCTTATCGGCGCGCTGCGACCACTGCCGCAAGGTGGTGGATAAGGCCTGCGGGTGCTCGCGTCGCAAGTACCAGAAGCGATCCAGTATCAACCACCAGACACCGACAGTGACGGCAAAGATGGCCCACAACACCTGGCCGCCGGTGGCAAAAAAATCGCGCCATAACATCAGCAGATCGTTCACGCGGCGGCCTGCTGTTGGCGTTCAATGATTTCCGCCTGCGTGGCAACCATGCCGGCGGCCTGTTCACCTAGCACCTTGGCCAGTTGCGTGGCGCGGCTGGTCAACAAGCTGTGCGATAACAACAGCGGAATCGCCGCGACCAGGCCCAACACCGTGGTCACCAACGCCTGCGAGATGCCACCGGCCATCAGCTTGGGGTCGCCGGTGCCGAACAGGGTAATCGCCTGGAAGGTGCCGATCATGCCGGTTACCGTACCCAGCAGGCCCATCAGCGGGGCAATCGCCGCCAACACCTTGATCAGCGGCAGTCCTTTGCGGATATTGGCGACCTCTTTGAAGATTGCCTCTTCGAGTTTGCGCGCGATGACCTCGACACTGTACTGACGATTCTGGTAATAGGCAGCCAGCACCCGGCCCAGAGGGTTGTCGTCGTTGACATGCTCCATGTCGGTCAATTGCTTTTTAATCCGCCGCCCCAGGCGTGACAGCTCCAGCAGACGTTGGGCAACAATCAGCAAGCCGATCGCGGCAACCAACAGAATCGCGTAGCCGACCAGCTTGCCCTGCTCGATACGCTCCAGGAGGCTGGGCGACTGCACCAGCAAGCCGAGCAGGACACCGCGCGACGGGTCCAGGGCAAACGCGGTAGTTTTGCCGGGCGGCGCCTCGCTGAGGCGGGCGGCGCCGGCGCGGATATAGCCCGCCGGCTGGCGGGCGAATTCGACCAGTTGGTGGTTCTCCGGCAGGTAGCGCAGGTAATTATCACCGCTGATGGCGTTAAAGGTGCCAACGCGAACGACGTCGGCCTGGTAGGACTGTCCATTGGGTTTGATAACCGATGAGCTAAGCTTGCTGGTCTCACCGGACAAGACGATTTCCTCGAGCAGCAGTTGCCAGAGACTTTGCATCTGCGCAATGCTCGGCACCTCTTTACGGCTCGCCAGAGCGTCGATGGTGTCTTGCCGTTCGGGGCGGTCCAGCGATACCAGCGAGTCGTACATCATCGACTGCGAATCGCCGGCAGTTTGTCGGAATACGCCGAACAACTCGCCCAGGTCGCCGCTGCGGCGCGCCAGTTGCTCTTGTAAATCGCCTAGAGCCGCTTCGTTTGCATCGAAGTCGGTTTTGAGCGCGTCGCGCGCCGCCAGCAAGCGGTCGACCTCGCCCTTGGCCTGCGCCATCAGCCGGGTGCGCTCATCCAACGACTGCTTAAAACGGGTTTCGCGTGCTTTATCGTGTAACGCCTCGCTGCTGGCCGCCGACTGGACTTCTTTAATCAGGCTTTGTAGGTCGTTGGCCGCAAAGCCGAGAGCCGGTAACAGGCTCCAAGCCAATACCACGGCGTGCACCAGCGATACGAGTTTGATGTGCCTTATCATGACTGCCCCTCCGGCGCGTCGATAGGCAATACCAGCATCTTGGGCGGCGCCTGTTTACGCGCGACCCGCAAACCGTCGAGCACGGCGCGTCGGTAATCGTCGCTCACCACTTCCCAGCGCCGCGCGCCGGGATTCCAGCGGCCGGTTTGCGTACCGTCCAGCGTCTGATAGTAGAGCCCCACGCGCCCGATGCGCAGAAAATCGACCATCAGTACCGTGCCGTCCTGGGCCAGTTCGTCGCGGTAGGCTTCAATGGTCCGACCGTAGTCGGCCTCGATCATGTACGCCTCCATAATGCGGCGGAATTTTTCGCCGATGCTGATATCGGCACGGTCGATAAGGGTTTTAAGTTCGGCGACCCGCTTGGTGCGTTCACCAACCAGAAACGGCGCATCCCGTGCCAGTAACTCGCTTAGCGTGCCGGTCATACGTACCATCAGCGGCAATACACCGGTTTCAATGGCGTCGATGTCGTCGACCTGCTGTTGAATCGACGTCATTTCCTGCTGCTGCGAGTCAATCAGACGTGTCAGTTGGTCGTTATAGACCTTCAGGCTTTCGGCACGCTGCAACGCCGCCCGGTAGGTCTGCAGGGCATCGGCCGTCTGATCGGCCATCTTGTCGATTTTTTTCTGGCTGGTGGCAGCACTCCGATCGCTGCGCAGCTGAGTGGCGAGCGGCTTATCCAGCTCGCCCGCCTGTAGCTGCGCACCGATCAGAGCCAGCGTCATCGCCAAACACAAAGGGGTTTTCATCATAACTTGCCTCTTTAACAGCCGCACCGACCACCTATTTAGAACTTGTACGCCAGGGTGAACTCATAAGTCCGTGGTAACTCCGGAAGCACAATTACACTGCCGAAAAGGTCGGGGAAGTTCGATCGAAAATATTTCTCGTTGAGCACGTTCTTGACGCGAGCGCTCGCCGACCAGTGCTTTCCCTTATAGCCCAGACCAGCATTGACCAGGGTATAGGCCGGTAACTTTACGCTATTGGAAAAACCCGAATACACCGAGCTGACGCGGGTTGCACCCAACATACCGTTGAAGCCTTCCAACGGACCGCCGAAATCATAGGTGGCGTACAGGCTGTAAATATTCTCTGGGATACCGGCGCGTTGAAAGTTGTCGTTGGAGACGAAGCCCAGTACCGCACCGCCGAAGAAGCTGGTCGGGTCGATATTCGGCAGATCCTCGACACCTAGAAAGCTGAACTGCGAGCCGTTCTCTTCCGCCGTTTTGTTGATCACTTCAAGATTGGTATAGGCACCGGTAAACGTGAGTCTATCGGTGGCCAGCAGGCGGAACTCGAACTCGATACCTTCGGATTCGGTGGTGTTGTTGGTGACCGTGTTCTGGGCGTTACGGTCGGTACGCTCCTGATTGAACCAGGCCAGACTGGTATACAAACGACCGTCCCAGAAACTGCCCTTGACGCCGACTTCTCGCAGATCGGATCCGCCGAAGGCGTTGCCGTCGCGGATGTCGGTCGGATCGAGCTCCCCGCCCTGGCCAGCGATGACGGTCTTCTGTTCCGATGCGGTAACATAGGGCTTCAAGCCATACGGCAAATCGTAAGAAAGACTGGCGGTCCAGGACAAGCCGTCCACGGTATCGCTGGCCTTGAGATTGGTGTTATTCAGCGAGTCGTTACGGTTATGGCTGTTCATATCCAGTATATCGTAACGCCCACCCAGCAGGACATGCAGTTTACGGGCGAACGTCATGTCCGTTAACAGCGACAGGCCGTAATCAGTGTAACTACCGGTATTATGGTTGGAGTAAAAAACGCCGTCGGAACGGGTAGCCAACAGACGCCGGTCGATTGCCGTCGATGGCCCGGTAAGATCACGACGGTCGAAATATTCGAAAAAGAAATCGCCCCCGTGTTCAAAGCTAGTGTAGCGAATCGACGGCGACAACTGGTAATCGGCATGAAACCAGTCGGCATGATCGGCGCTGAACGCGAAAATCAATTGATCTTCGACCGCCCAGGTGTCGGCAAACTGAGAAAACCCATAGGCATTTTCGTTGAGATTTTCCAACGACTCGTAAAACATCTTGTTAGTTATTTTCGCACCGTTGTTCAAGTCGTAGAAATAATCGAAATACAGCGTCAGTACGTCGTCCTGCAAGGTGTCGTCCGGCGCCACCAGCACATTGTTTCCGTCGAGCTTGGCGATACCAGGATTGACCAGGGCGTTGATTGGATCAATATCGGACTGAGTCTGCGGATTAAACGCGCCCAGGGTGGATGGCACTTCGTTGGGCGCGATGGAGCCGTCGCCGTTGGCGTCCAGACCGGCCGGGCTGCCGGTGATATAGGTGCCGTTATCGATCAGATCCTGGGTGACGCGGTTCCAGCCGGCCACCTGGTTGCCGTCGTATTCGTGGTACATGCCGCCGAATTCGATGCGCGACTGATCCGACAACTCAACGTTGAACGACGACTGCAGAATAGTCTGATCAGTTTGTGTGTTGTTGTAGTAGCTGTCGGAGTTTTCGATCTCGGCATACAGATAATAACCGACCTGCTTGCCGACCCAGGTAGTCGGCCCACCGACCTCGCCGCGCAATATGCGTTTTCCGTACTGGCCACCGGTGAAGCTCATTTCTCCCACCGGTTTTTCCAGGTACTGACCCGATTCGGCGCGCGCCGATTTGGGGATAAAGTTCAAATAGCCACCGATTTTCGACGGACCGTAGATCGGAGAGGCCGGCCCGCGCACGATGTCGATGCGGTCGGTGGCGCCGATCGGTGTGGGATAGTTACCCGGGTTGTCGATACGGCGTACGCCGCGAAAATAGGTTTCGCCTGGCGTACCGCGGACTTCCAACGACCCGGCGACACCGAAGAACGATTGGGTAAACGAACCGGGTGTCAGCGCCACCAGATCGTCGATGTCGGTGATGTCGTAACGCTGCAGCATCTCGCTACTGATAGAGGTCACCGAGCGCGGTGTTTCCAGGATGGTTTTGTCGAAACCGAAGACCGACTTGACCGGCTCGGTCGGCATCATATTCAGATTATCTTCGACTTCGTCCTCAGCGACATATTTTTCGAGTTCGACGACATCGTCCTTTTTATCGTCTTTAGTGGGTTCCTGCGCCAGGAGATTACCCTGGACGCCACCCAAAATCAGGGCGCCAGCCGCCCCGAGCCAAGTTCGATTCATCATCACACTACTCATAGTTTTTGTACTCCGACACTGAACACTCAATCATGCAAACCCATTCCGGTATCGCCACGCCGGTGTCGAACCCCACCGTAACAATGCCTGGAAGACCATAAGCGTCCCTACTCGATATTCCGATCAAACCCTTACCACTGGAAACCCACTCCCTAGCCGTCGCCGGCTGCGTGCGCCGCGAGCCCGCACGCCACGCTGACGGCGCTACCAGGTACACAACGTTGCCCATCGACAAGCGAAGCCGTAGCTCACCGGTTTCACACCACGCAATGAGCGCCAACCTTTACTAATGAATGCCGCCTTGAAACGCTGTACGCGCAGGTCATAGCTACGCAACAAGGCGTCTTTGGCGGCGGCGTCCAGAAAGCTGTACTGAAGGGAGTTCCTGCCCAACTGGACCAACTCGGCCCAAGACAGGTTGAACTGCGTGACGGCGACGTAGTATTCATCGCTCAAATTAGAATCCCACATGCCGCGATCATCCGTCGACAACGCCACCGGCACACCCAGGCGCAGATACTCGGGAAACGGGTGTTGGCTAAAATCGCTGATATATTCGAGCAATAAATTGCTGATGAGATTGATCTCGACCAGATAAGGGCCATAACGCATCGCTACCAGCGTTTGCGGGTCGGTGATCAGATTGACGCCGTGGCCGATGCGCTCGGCGCCCAGCAGGAGGGTATCACGCACGTGGTAATTGGGTTCGTCGACTTCACCGGCGTGTATCGACAGGTGCACGCCGGGAAAACGCCGCCGCAGGTCGCGCAGTGTCGGCAGAAAACGTAACGGGTAACCTTTGTCGTTATCCTCGCGCCCGACCATGTTCACACCCACGTATAAATCGTTATGCGTGGCGACAAACGGATAAATCCATGCCAGCGTCTGTTCGGCGTCGGGCGTAAAACGCAGTAAGGCATACTGGAAACGGACTGTGACACCGGTGCGTTGCGCGTCGCGCGCGGCCAGCCGCTCGCGGAAGATGCTCAACACCTGTTCGGCGCCATAGGCGCTGCCGTCGGGTTTCAGATAGCCGCGCACCCCGATCTGGGTTTCCAGATACAGTAGGCCTTCGGCGCCGAAGGCCTGCATGTTACGCACCAGCAGTTCGGCAACCAGGTGAGGGTTGGCCGTCAGGTCGCGCAGGCGTGGCCAGTGGGTGGTAAAGAATTCGTTGCGACCTTCATAAGGCTTGTCCAGGCGTAAGCTGTTCAGCCAGGCGGTTTTCTGTACGCCGTCGAGTTTATCCAGGCGCCGGTATTCGCCGCGCCGGCAGTCGTCAAGCGCCAGGTAGTTCGATTCCTGCAGATTTTTGAATAACAGTAGATAGGGATCGGCACCGAATTCATTACCACCGTACCCGGCACAGTTATTAATGCGCACCTTGGTGTAATAGTGGTAGCCACGCTCGGCCTGCTGTAGTGCCAGCGCCAACCACCACTCGGGGCGGCCGGAACCGGTTAAGTGATTGTGTAGATCGCCACCCTTGGGTAGCGCGTAAAGAAAGCGGTACAACTGCTCAGGCGTCGCATCGCGCTTGAGCACCTCGAACCAGTTGTCTTCGGCGCGCGCCGTGAACCCGAACAGGGTCAGGCCCAACACCAGCCACAACAGCAACGGCCGATAGGTCAGAAGGGAGGTGGACTGGGTGTAGGTCATGATCCGTTCTGTTGTATACAACTTTGCATGCAATATTGTATGCAAACACCTTGCCAAATCTTCTGTTACTTACCAAACAATAAGATAGGTGAACTTAGTGCTTAGGCTAAAGGACTGGCACGCCCCGATGTATGGCCTGTGGGGCGGCCCCTGCACTACTTTGGGTTACGGTGATCGAGATGTCGGGGCAATCGTTCCCGGGCGTACGCGTCGTTAACGCGTGCCGTTCTGGCGGATACCGCCTAGCCAGGTAGCCGCCACGCGTGTTTCCAGGTCGTCGATGCCGCCCTGTACGATTTCTTCCAGCCAGCTGTCGACGCTTTGATGGGCATTGAGTCTGGGCAACAATAGAAAGTCGGCGCGTTTACCGGGCGCGAAGTTGCCGGCATAGGCCCCCCGGCCCATGCACTGCGCGCCAGCCAGAGTGGCGCGGTACAGAGCTTCGCCGGCCGCTACCGCAGCGCCGGCGGCGCGGTGTTGATCTAGATAACGTTGCATCACGTGTAGCATGCTGTGACTGGGCCCGCCGCCCACGTCCGAGGCCAGGGCGTATTTCACGCCGTGCTCGCGCAGCGCCGTCAGGTCCATCCGGCCGCTGTCCAACGCCTCGTTGCTCGACGGGCAATGCGCCACCCAGCTGCCGCGCGCGGCCAGGCAACGCCATTCGCGCGGGGACAGGTGTACGCAATGGCCCAGCACGCTGCGTTCACCCAGCAGGCCGGCGCGATCGTAGACGTCGGTGTAATCTTGCGCATCGGCAAAGCGGCGATGCACTTCGTTGATCTCTTCGACCGATTCCGACAGGTGGGTCTGCACGTAATAGCCTTGCTGGCGGGCGAGCTGACCCATGTCGCGCATAAAGGGTGCCGAACAGTTTAAGGCAAAGCGCGGCGTCACCGCGTAGCGTTGCGGGCCGTAACGGCCGGCGCGCGCCGACAACTCGCCGATATCCTTCGCGCTCGCTGCCACTAATGCGTCGGGTGCGTCGGTTTCCATCACGACGTCACCGATCAACCAGTCACCCAGGGTCACGTCGCTGGCGGCCTGCAAGGCGCCGGCGTGCGCACTCGAGTAGGCCATGCCCATCACCGTGCCGGCACGGATACTGTCTTTAAAAAACTGTTCGGCCAGCGCGCCGGCCAGCGCGCTGTCGGCGAAGCTCGCTTCTTCCGGCCAGATATGTTCTTTCAGCCACGGCAGCAACTGCGCCTGGAACCGGCCGCGCACCCGGTATTGCACCCAGTGGGTGTGCACATCAACAAAACCCGGCGAGATCACACCGTCGAGTTCAACACAGGGCAGTTCAGGGCGCGCGCCAAAGGCCCCGATCGGTTGCAGGTCGACCACCCGGCCGCGCTCGATGAGCAGACCGGCATCCGGCAGGTAGCGCCAGTTGCCGTTATTGAGCGGGTTAATCACCGCGGCGCGGTAAAGCGTCGGCGTCTGATTCATGCTTGCAGCGTCCGCGCCGCGCTCTGGTGCCGGTGGCGCAACGCCACGCAGTCCAGGTCCGGGATGGCGCCGTCGATAACCCGCCATTCACCGGCCACCATGACCCGGTCGGCGCGCTGCGCACCGCATAGTAACAACGCCGCCAATGGGTCACCGTGGCCGCTGAAACGCAATTCGTCCAGCCTGAACAACGCCAGATCGGCCTGTCGGCCGACCGTAATCGAGCCCACATCGTCGCGCCCCAGACAGCGCGCTGCGCCCTGCGTCGCCCAACGCAGGGCGTCGAGGTGACTGACGCTGGCGCCATAACGTAAGCGCTGCACCAGCAGCGCCAGGCGCGCCTCCTGGATGAGGTTGGAGGCATCGTTGGAGGCCGACCCGTCCACCGCCAACCCCACCGCGACACCGGCCTGCTCCAGATCCCGCACCGGGCAGATACCGGACGCCAGTAGCATGTTGGAGCCCGGGCAGTGGGCCACCCCGACGCCGGCCTGCCCCAGCCGCCGCACTTCGTCGTCACTAAAATGAATACCGTGCGCCAACCAGACATCGTCGCGCAACCAACCGACGGATTCCAGGTAATCTAAAGGCCGTGCCCCGAACGCGCGTAAGCAGTAGTCGGTCTCGCCCTCGGTTTCGGCCAAATGGGTGTGCAAACGCACGCCGTGGCGGCGCGCCAGATCAGCGCTGCCCTGCATTAATTCCCGACTTACCGAAAACGGCGAGCACGGCGCCAGGGCGATCTGCACGCGCGCTCCCTCGCCCGCCTGATGATAGCGGCCAATGACCCGCTCACAGTCGGCCAGTATGACCTCTTCGTCCTGCACCACCCGCGGCGGCGGCAATCCGCCGTCGTCTGTACTCAGGCTCATCGAACCGCGTGTCAGCAGCACACGCAAGCCGAGCGCCTGCGCCGCCTCGACCTGTATATCGACGGCCTCCTCCATGCCCGGCGGATACAAATAGTGATGGTCGGCCGCCAAGGTACAGCCGGACAACAACAGCTCGGCCATCGCCACGCGGTTGGCGAGTTCGAACATCGGCGGCGTCAGTCCGGCCCACACCGGGTAGAGCTGCTGCAACCAGGGAAACAAGGGCTGATTCAGCGCCGGCGGAAAAGCCCGCGTCAGGGTTTGATAAAAATGGTGATGGGTATTGATCAGTCCCGGCAGAACCACATGCTCGCTGGCGTCGAAGACGCGCGCGTAGGGCTGCGATGGCCGGGCTCCGCTGGCGACCTGCTCGATGATCTTATCGCCGGCGATAACGATCCCACCACCGCTGTCCGGCGCCAGCACGGCGAGCGGATTTTTCAACCACAGCGCATCGGCGCGGCTACTGTTCAGGATCGCCATTTATTGTTTAATGCCTTGTTATTACTCGTTAAATAAAAAAATCGTTGACACTCAGCGGACACCCAATCTAATAATGCAACGTTGCATACATAAACCGTGGCACGTTCCCCGGGATGGCTTTTCACGCTGTGCGCGCATCGGACCCGGCCGTGAACGCCGGCGCTTAGGCCGGGCGCAGGCGGCGTTTTTGCGCCAACTGGGTCAGGGTGAGATTTTTAGCGAACTCCGCGCTCTTGAGAATATGCTGACGCATTTTGAGCTGCGCGCCTTCCAGGTCGCGCTGTAACAGGTACTGCACAATTTCAAAGTGGTCGCGGTAGGTCCGATCGAGACGTGCCTTTTCGGTGAAATCCAGGCGGCGGATGATGCGGATGCGGTTATTGATATCCTCTAGATACTTGACCAACACGTCGTTACCGGAGCCGGCCGCCAACGTGATGTGGAAAGATTCCTCCAGATCCACCATGGTATCGACCACGTCACTGCGCCCTTTCTGACTGTCCGGATCCCACTGCGCGGCGAGCTGCTCGAGCTCTTTATCCGGCATCTGCAGACAGGCCCCGCGCAGAGAATGCATTTCCAGCGCGATGCGCACATCGTAGTACTGGGTCAGCTCAATGATATCGACATCGCGGATAAAACAACCTTGCTTGGGACGGATGACCAGGCATCCGTCCATCTCCAGGCGTTGCAGCGCTTCCCGCACCGGTGTGCGACTGACCTGGAAGCGAGCGGCGAGTTCGGTCTCGGTGACCCGCGAGCCGGGATAAAGCTCGAAGGACAGAATCATGTCCTTCAGTTGGTTATAGATATCCTGGGAAGACACTCTGGACTTTTCATTTCGAGTCGTCATAGCAAATGCTCCTTTATCAGCAGGCGGCTGGCGTCAGCAACTGCTTGTTTCGCCGAGTTCGTCCCAATCCGGGTCGCAAACAAGCGCCCCCGGGCGATGAATCTGCAGCGGTTGACCTGCCATTGAGCCAGCTGGCGATCGTTGTGATCAAACCGCTGCGGAGATGCATCGTTGTATACGATGCATCATAATCTCGCCAATGTAAAGACAGGACGGGCACATCCCCCGATGCCATATCGCACCCTGTCGCTGCCCCGTCGACCAGCGCTATCACTCTGATCTAAGGGGATAGCTACCAAATTCTACGTGACCCTCGGGACTTCCAGCAGAGGCCGGAGCAACATCCCAAAGTATGAAGGCTGGCGTCAATCATCCATATCTGGTATACATTATTGTATGCAATCTGTCTCGCGTCTAGGCGTTATCAGTACCCCTCTCCCTATAGCTACGCAGGCCGGCCTGGAGGTACTTCAACAAGACGGCACGGCGATCGACGCCGCACTCGCCGCAGCCGCTGTGTTGTGCGTCGCCTACCCGCACATGACTGGACTCGGCGGGGACGCATTCTGGCTGATCGCCGAGCCGGACGGCCACGCCCTGACCATCAGCGGTGTCGGTCACTGTGCAACGGCAGCCGTACCCGCCAGCGGCGTGAGTTTGCCGATGCATGGTGCCGGATCGGCATTGACCACCGCCGGTGCGGTGGCCAGTTGGGCAGACGCCTTTGCCTATAGCCGCGACCGATGGCGCACTCGCATGCGCTGGGCCGACCTGCTGCGACCCGCCTGGACCTATGCCGATCAGGGCTTCGACGTCAGCCCCGCACAGGCTTTCTGGCACCAGGAACACCGCACCTTGCTTCGCGCTCAGCCGGGCTTCGCGCGCGCCTACGAGCCGGCCGGGCACGTGCCTCAGGCCGGCGAACGGCTGTGCAGCTCGGATCTGGCTGCTTCGTTGCAACTGCTGATTGATGAAGGCGCCGATAGCTTTTATCGTGGCCGTCTCGCGGATCGCTTGCACGCGGGCTTTCGTGAGGCCGGCGTCGCCATCACGCGCGACGACCTGCGCGCCACGCATTGCGAGCGCGGCGAACCGCTGCGGCTAAGGTATCGCGACGGCGTGGCACTCAACCTGGCACCGCCGTCACAGGGCGTGACCAGCCTGCAGATTCTCGGCCAACTCGGCAACTTCGATTTGCAACGCTTCGCGGCCGGCAGCGTCGACCACTTGCACCTCATGGTAGAGGCTGTGAAACGCGCCTTCGCCGACCGCAATCGCTGGCTCGCCGATCCGCGCAGTCAGCACATACCGGTGGCGACACTGCTCAGTGACGAGTATTTACATGACCTGGCCGCCAGTATCGATCCGGCGCAAGCGCGACACTGGCCCGACACCACCCGTAGCGGCGATACCGTGTGGCTGGGCGCAGTCGACCGCCAGGGCCGTTGCGTGAGCCTGATTCAAAGTATTTTTACCGCCTTCGGCTCCGGGCTGGTCATCGGCGATACCGGTATTCTATGGCATAACCGTGGCTCGGCATTTCGCACCACAGCCGATCATCCTAATTGTATCGCTGCCGGGAAACGCCCAGCGCATACCCTGAACCCGGCCATCTACCTGCAACACGGGCGACCCCGCTTTATCTACGGCACCCAAGGCGCCGACGGGCAACCGCAAACCCAGACCGCGCTGATTACGCGCGCCATCGACTACGCGCAACCGATCGAAACCGCCATCTGTGCACCGCGCTTTCTGTTGGGCCGCAGTTTTTTCGATAACCGTGAGAATCTGAAAATCGAAGCCGACGCAGGCCAAGCGGTCATCGACGGATTGCGCGCGCGCGGCCACGATGTCGAAGTGGTAGACGCCTGCAACCCGATGATGGGCCAGGCCGGCCTGATTGCCATCGAGGCGAACGGTACAGCGGACGGCGTACACGACCCACGCGGGCAAGGTATCGCCTTGGGCGTATAACGGACGTGAGCGGCGAATTTGTTACGGCCTGTTTAACGCTGGGTGCCGTCGCCGGTTTGCTCGGCGGCGCCTTGGGGATCGGCGGGGGCGTGATTATCGTGCCGGCACTGGTCTATCTGTACGCGACACTCGATATCGGCGCGCCGCTGGATATCCGCCTGGCGATCGGCACATCGCTGGCGACCATTGTCTTCACCTCGACGACCGCCGTGTACGCACAATACCGGCGTGGCGCTATCCGCTGGGACATTGTGCGGCGCTGGACACCGTTCGTATTGTTGGGCAGCTTCGCCAGCGGTTACGTCGCCGAGCTATTACCCGGGGTGGTTTTGCGCGGTTTTATCGGCGCCTTTTTACTGCTCGCCGCGCTGATCATGCTGGCGCGCTGGACGCCGCCGCCGCACCGCCAACTGCCGGGCCATAATGGCACGGCCGCCACCGGTCTGACGGCGGGCCTTGGCGCGGGGCTGGCCGGTATCGGTGGCGGCAACATCATTGTGCCCTTATTGGTGTACTTCAACATCGCCATGAAAAATGCCACCGCCACGTCCAGCGCTCTGGGCTTACCCATCGCACTGTTCGGCGCCCTGAGCTTCATCAGCGCGGGCCGGCACACGCCTGGCTTACCCGCGTTCAGTCTCGGCTACATATACCTGCCGGCCATGGCCGCTGTCGCGGTTACCAGTACCCTAACCGCGCCGCTGGGCGTGAAGCTGGCCCACTGTCTGCCTGCCGGACGCCTAAAACAAGCGTTCGGCTTACTGCTCTGCCTGGTCTCGTTACGCATGCTGAGCGCGGTGATTGCCGCGCCGGGATAGAAGTGGCCCGGGTTGTTTAAACAGCCGACGCCGATTCTATAAGCGGATTTCCACCCATGTCGTTTAAGCCGACCTGGGTCGAGACACTACTTGCTTTTACTCATGTTTTGCTGTGATTCCTTTACGGACGCTCGCAAAGCCGGTCCATTACAAAATAAAAAAGCCTCGACGACAAAAACCAATAATGCCTTGTAGGCCGTAATACCGCGTTCTCATGTAATACCAATCATATTGAAATAAAGTTGAATATTCTGACTTATGCTGGCCACACTGTCCGGAAAGCTGGGAATGAAAAATCAATGAATTAGAAAACGTGGAGAATTCCGGCCGATGAAATCAGCCACCGGGAACGTGAACATACTGTCCAGTCGGCGTTGAAAGGGATTACCGAAACATAGGTTGATGGTAATCCTGAAGGGGTTCGCCGACGACCTTGTCAGCCTACCGCAAAACAGATGGAAAGAAGCTCTCGGGTACTTGGTATAGCAGATCGTCCTTGATCCCGACTCATTCAATTTCCCGGTTCACTACCGTATTGCGGTAGAAAACAGGTTATGTATGGCGTCCCCAAGGGGAGTCGACCTTATCCCCCAGTTACATGCAATATCATGTGTAACATTTTTACGTTAATTTTCAGAACGATATTCACGTGTTTCGCATTAATTGCTCAAACTGCGGGAGAAATCATTGTACCCGATTTGTCACATACGGGAATTTGAGTCCAGACCGCCTGGTTCGTAGACACACTTCCTGGCTCATGTAACCACATGAATATAAATACTAATCTAGATTTTTAATTCCCAACAAATTTCCATTAAATGCCCCGGAATGAACTTATTTGGCTGTAAACGGGGGATGTTTATCGGGAGCCGTATTGCGCCATAAGCTATTGGCCAAGGTATGATCCCCCTCTTGATAACCCCCCATTGTTGGTATATGTTTTGGTACATATCAATTATCCGGAGCAGAATGATGACTCAGACCGCTAAACTCTTCACCACCGGCCGGAGCCAGGCCGTGCGATTACCCAAGGCCTTCCGCTTTGAGGGCAAAGAAGTCTTCATTCGCAAAGAAGGAAACCGCGTGATCCTGTCCGAAAAGCCGGAGTCCTGGGACGATTTCTTTGATTCACCGGCACGCGTGACAGAAGACTTCATGGTGGAGCGTATTGATCTGCCCCCGCAAAAGCGGGAGCTGTTTGGATGAAACGCTACATGCTGGATACGGATATGTGCAGTTACATCATCAAGGAACGCCCTGAGCGGGTGCATCAGCGCTTCCGGAAACTCGCCATGGAGCAGCTGTGCATTTCTGTCGTCACCTATGCCGAGCTGATTTACGGTGTCGAGCGTTCCAGCTCCAAGCGGGTCAATCGCCCTGTCATCGAAGACTTTGTGCGGCATTTGGATGTGATGGACTGGGATACCGAGGCGGCCGACCAGTACGGGGTGATTCGAACCGATTTAGAGGGTGCCGGCACCCCGATCGGCGCGATGGACATGATGATTGCCGCCCACGCGAAAAGTCTCAAGGCGGTGTTGGTCACCAATAACCAGAAACACTTTATGAAAGTAAAAGGACTGAAAATCGAGAATTGGGTTTAGCTCGGTGAGAGCTGCCAAAGCCGGTGCGCTAACACCGGCCCCGGCCTGACCACAAACAACTTATTTAGCGAAACAACTTTACTGGCGACACTGGCCAGTTACGGTATCAAACCATGGTCCGTTCGCGTTGCAAACGCCTGTATATATCATTGTATGAGGTAATCCTCCGACGATATCTGTCGTCGTATCAGCACCGTCTTCGGAAACCAGGTTTATTGAGAGCACCCTTTCCTCCCATAAGTATGGCGCCATAACGGTACCGCCATCATTTTTGATCCGGTAGACTTTTCCTGGTGACGGGGTCTTCATAACAAACGCAGCTTGTGTTGCGTGGATAGTTCCCCCGTCATCAACAGCCAGAGCAGCAATATCATTTGGAAGCTCATTCCCAATAGCATCAATACCTGTTCCATGCATATGGAGTTCGCCATTTAATCCCACTCCAGCAGCGAGAATACCTATTCCATCGCCTTTACCTGCAGGAGTTGGAAAGCTGACGCCCTGTGCAGCAACAACCCGTAGATTGGAGCCATATAGGTGTATCTCCGGCTTCTGGTTCATTTCAATTGCTGAAACTGTAACACCCCTTAAGCCGTCGGCAGCGCCTGCGCCATTTGCCTCGATTTGGGTTCCGAAAAACCAGTTTTCCGAGCACGTTGCAAGATAAGCAGTCTTGCCTGTGGCGAGGATTCGACTGCCGCTCCATCGGTGCACGGGCCGGTCTGCTTTCGTGATACCAACGCAGCTCTCGGACCAACCATAGGTATTTTCTTGCTTGAATAATCCATCCAGAGTCAATGAATTTGGCATTACATGGACGTTAGACCAGTTTGAACTGCCTTTACCATCCCATCGAACGGAAATGAAATTGGATTCAGCAGTTAAATCCTGGACATTAAAATTAAAACAACCGGCTCCCCGGATGCCAATGCTGTTACCGGGCCCACCCAAGATTGAGACTCCCGGCCCGGAGCCCTTCAGGGAAAGGTCATTCTTGCTGATGCATTCGAAACCTGCAAATCTACCAGGACCAATCTCTACGGTAAGCGGGCCGGCTGCTGTGTCACGCACATTATAAAGCCAGTTCGCCAGATCAACGGTAGTTGTAAAACAATTATTAAGTACGTCGACACCTTCGTTGCAGCTTGACCTTAGATATACGACAGCAGCATCGGAATCGATTGCTGCTTCCCCATGAATACAGAACACCACTAAATAAATCATTAAGATACGTCGCAAAGTACTTTTATTCATACCTACTCCTCCACGCTTATGCTAAAAAACAATGTGTATATGGGATAGAACAACCCCCAAAAGTTCTCCTGCAGAGTTATATTGAATTAAATAAATCCCACTAATAGGAGTGCTACGGCTTTTTTAGATCCGTTCAATATAGAATACTCTGACAGATCAAAAAAGAACAACCTGCCATAGAGGGTGTTGCCGTTGGCATCCAGTTGGACAGGGCTCGCGCCCACGCTGTCCAGCCGGTTGCTGCCGGGGGCGTAGACCAAGGGGGTGGTGACGCTGTCGGCGGTCAGCTGGGTGCGGTTGCTGTTGGCGTCATAGGCATAGCCGCGGCTGCCGAATAAGCGTTGCGAGGTCATCGGCTCTAACTGCAGTGCCATTTAGTAGATAAATACTGACAGCTTCCGTAGTCGTCTTATCGGCCCAGGCTTGAGGGACACTAAACGTGATTATGAAAACAGCGAGAATGGCTTTCATGGACATAGCATGACTCCCCCGAGAAATGAACTGTGGACGGTGCGCGAGCTCTTATTTGAGTTCTGACACCTGCCGCTTCCCTGCACGTTTCTTGTTTCTTTAAGTGCAAATTGCACTCTATATCTTTAATGACAAAACAATGAACCCAGAAATAAACCCAGTGCCTGCACCTGCCAACCCGAATTCACCTGTCGGATCTATATAACGTAGTGGATTCCCACCAACATCAGCGTAATATTCAGCCCCCCCTTCAAGTCCGATAGGGTCACTGGTCAGGTAACGCCCGTTCGCTGGGTCATAGTATCTGAAGTAGTTATAATGAAGTTTTAAATGATCAAATCAGGCGTAAAATTCCTGGTGTGGCAATTGCCAAACACATAAATAGTAAACCTAGCATATAAAGGATTCGCTCAAAGCTTACGTTTGTTCTTTTCAAAGAAAACCAGACCAGGATATTTGCCACTTGATATACAACTCCGCTAGCCCAATACGGGAGAAGCGTAGGAAATCGCCCAGACGGCTCATCCAGCATAAAAACCAAGAGACCTCCAACAGCGTTCCAAAAAAAAATGACTGTAAAAAGCTTATTCACAGCTCTTTCTGGACGCCTCTTTTTCGCTGCCAAGCACAGAACCTGCGGTTATGGCATCGAGTCCAACCCCAAGTATCAGGCCACCTGCCAATTGACCTACGCCTGTACTCAGACCAAACGTTGCACCGGCTGCAGCGCCTAATAAAAATCCGCCCGCGAAGTTGCTCGCCACATCTCCTAGTGAACCACCCATTAATAATGTCGCGCCACCTTGAGCAATTCCACCAACAAGTGCTGGGCCGAGTATAGTAATAATTTCCCCAGTAGGATCTATATACCTAATCGGATTATTCTGAGTATATGTATAGGAATGGTTGAGGTTCTGTTGCAATACCATTTGCAAAGGAAACAGGGCATATTGTTCAGACAGACGACTAACAAGTGTGTGAACGGGATCTCGCCCCGGAATTAACCCCATCGGATCCGCCGTAATGTATCTCCCCGTTGCGGGATCATAGTATCTAAAGTAGTTGTAGTGTAGCCCGGTCTCATGATCATAATACTGCCCCGGAAAGCCTGCTTAATCACAACTTGCGATCAGGAAAAACGGCTAACTATTTACGAAACCCAGTACCCATACAATAAAAAGTATCGCAGCCAACAGAAAATACACCTGAACCCGTCTGCATAGGCGTTTAGCATCGTACTCTAACGAGTTCGGAAAGAAGAACCAGAACGGAGTAAACATTAACCACATCTGGTCCTTTTTGCATCTTTTTTGTGCTTTGAACCAATCAATCACATACAAAATACCCAACAGATAAAATAGTACCACCCAAACCCCATACGTCATGGCCTCGCATCGCCTCCATCAATAATAGGGCCTGGAAATCCTGCCTGAAGGCCAACGCTAACGCAAAACGTACCGTCTTTCCAAACCTCAACACCGAGACCGAACTTTCCGTAACTAAATCCCCTATTCCCGTTTCCCACCGGATAAAAATTTCCTTCATCCCTTGCCTCTTCGATTTTCTCACATGAAGTCGGCGTTTGATCTTGATTACAAATTGTTAGGCCTCCGCCCAATGAGGGAGGTCCAGCACGCCATCTTGCTCCATTTTCATTGCCAGAGACGCAATATGTTCCTATACAACCAAAGACCCCCACGCTACCAGTAGACTGGCCTGGCTCCGGACTACATCTAATACCTCTGCTACCGGTTTGCCGACAAACTAAGCCAAGTGGATCAAAATAGATCAGTGGGTTGTTGAGCGCATATCCGAATGTATTTAGCCCCCCATCCAGCCCGATAGGATCACTGGTAATATATCTTCCTGTGTTGGGATCATAGTACCGGAAGTAGTTGTAATCTAACCTACCCAACACAGTACTTCATGCGCAGCCCCATATTATGCCACATAATCAGAGTGTTATGGAGCATCGCGACCTGTCTTGCTCCATCACCAAATTGAAACCCCTAATGCGTATTTCCGCTTCCCAAGCGCGTTCCATATGTTAGCTATTATGATTATCTGCGTCTCCGACACGCTATTGAGATTGAAAAACACTCCGCCCGAAAGGTCAAAATTGTTATCCGCCGTACAAGGTCCGTTCGAGCTAAGAAATAATGACGTAAGATCAACTCTAAGATGTCGGTAGGATCGACAGCAAAGCCGCATCCGCCCGCCCGCAGGTTCTCCATAGCTCTGGTACTAAATTGCATAATTTGGTCACATAGGTGCGCATAGTCGCAGCCTCATTTGGCTCTAACGGTTGGAATGCTAGCTCAGTTAACCAATCACCTAAAAATTGACACCAGGCCGTTTTGTCAGGATAAGCGGCTGCCGTTATGAGGCCAACTGATAGATGTTGATCAAATGTGAAAATGCTCGGATTCTCGTATCTAGCCTTTCGGCAAAGAATTACCAATTCCTTTGCAAGCTCATCGCTTCTTGCTATTGCAGCAACAGTAGCTAGTCCGTTCAGTACTGGTAAAAGTCCGGCTCCAGAATCTTTTCTTAAGATTCGGTGTTTTGCTGTACGCAGTGCTTTAGCAGCCATCTGGGCATGATATGGACCAAGCTTAAATATCAAAGCAGAGTTAACTAGTCCCGTAAAAGAACTAGGCTCCAAGTTTTCTGCCTTCAATCGTTCTTCTATTTCATTAATAATTTCATCTGGCGGAGTGTTCTGTGATTCGAAGCTACCCTCTAGCGGGCCAGGTAGGTATGGATATGGTGGTTTCGCTAGGCCTTGAATGCTTTCAGTACTTTCTCCAAATATTAGTTCTTTTATGGGGGTGCTCTCGATATTCTTTTTGTTTTTATTTGCTGCACCAAGAATGCGTCCAATAAACTCCGCCTTAAGTTGGTCAGCAGACACCATATCTGGTTGCCAGCGCGGCTCTACTCGTAAATCGACCATTGTCTGGAGATAAAAAAGCGGACCTCTCGCAGGAACAGCCCAGTCTGAAAACGACTTATAATCCGCGCCTGCTCTGACAATGCAGCGCTCAAGCAAAGAAGCGTGAGCAATAGAGGCGAGACGACGCCAAAATGGCGGGGGTTCACGAAGTATTTTTTTTCTAGCCAATTCACCTTCAACGAGCATTATAAGGGATGAAAGCAGCTCAAATTGGCTTTGTGGAGATTCCGGGGTGTCATCCCTAATCTGAACTAGTAGTTTAGTAAGATAAGGCTCAATGATAGGTCGCTTTTCAAGAATCGATAACCCAACCTCGATAGCACCTAGTTGAGAGAACCGATCTCCATCGTGTTGAATACGTTCGTATACCTGAACAAGCGCCTCATCGGTAAAATCGCCTACGTCAATTACTGAAGTGATAAAAGAATGCGAGGAGAGAAGGAACGAGTGGATTAGCCCCTCCACAGGGTTCCAGTTCAACAGCTGTTCTATGTGACCCTTTGCAGTTTGATACGAGTATTCTTGTATATCGCGGCTATTAGAATACGCCCCAACTAAGCTTATGTAGTACAGCGTCGAATCCGGGACAAGCGTTGTTACACTGCTTTCGCCTATTTCGATCTCTGAAATGATAGATTGCGCGACATGTATTGGATTTAAGGTGAGTTCCCCTTGGAGTTCGTCTAGCTCAATATCTGTTAATGGTCTTTGAGTAAGAATATCTCGCCACTTGGTGGCCTGTTCGCTGTAAAAATTAACTTCAGCTGCATCTTGTTCAAACGCTGTCAGTCGATCCTCTCTATTACTGGACAAAGCGGCAAAATGTGGCAGAGGAATCTCTTGTTCACCATCATACATACGGATAGGTGATTGGCCTCCATTCTCAATGCGCTCAACGGTCCATTCTCTACCGGATATTTCCGAAATCTTGGCCACTCTACATTCTTGTTGCGTAATTTTGCGTATTCCATTGAAGAAGACAGACCGTTTAAATGATACTTTCCCTCCGAAGAATTGTACTTCTGCGTCTGTCTTTATTCCGTACTGGAGACAAAACGCAGAATCGGAAATCAGTGTGTCTCGAATAGAACTAGGGAACAGCTGCAACATATTCAGAGCAACAGCGGTCTTTTGCGGCGGTGTTAGCTCCACTTTCGTTATCCTCTATCCAGAGATCTTGATACGGCGTCCGATATAAGCGCCTTGACCCTGTTGATTGCCCATGAATAAATTTCGGGTGATTCCTCTCTAATCTTCTTTAGAATAGTTTTTTCTAGCCAAGCCCAATACTCGGTTTGCATTTCTTCTGACATATCAGATGGTGTGAGAAGTAGAACCAGTATATGAGCGCCATACCCGTGGTCGGGCACTCCCATGTGTCTAACATCTGCCAAAACATGAGCCCAACCGCGAATATCTAACAGTTGCCCAAGCCAATTAGCTCGTGCTTTAGCGATAGATTTATCTACTTCGGGTCTCCATTGGGATTTTATTGTGTTGGCAATAGCCTTAAAAAGGCTATCAAGCCAATAAGCCTCCTTGGGTATTTGAAGGCAACAGCTCATTCGGATCCTGAGTAAGTTCTCTCGTATAGCTCTTAACTCCGCTGACTCCTTTAGATGCCCATCTGATACCTCAGCCGAATTCATGTGGTGTTCAAGCTCTTCTACTGTTAAAGGTATGAATAAGTAATTGGCTCTTCGCAGAGATGTGCGGAGATCTAGAGCCTGAGATAAGGTGATTTTGCCTGAAGCACAAAGTATTTCCACAAGGTCCAATGAGGTAAGTATGGGGATATCAGTTTCCATAAATCCGTGTTGATTTAGGAATCTATCATCAACAACAATCGCGTCCACTTTTTTGGCTATCTCAAATACCCCAAAGGTTGGATGATGCTCGGAACTCTCTTCATCATCTGGTCTATTTAGTCGTCCAATTTGTATTTTTCCAGTCTTTATTCCATTTGAAAGAAATTGTCGAAGATCTTCCGCAATTTCCTCTGCCTTTTGTGTTAGTTGGTCATAGCCTAAAAGTGTACTTATTTCACCTGCTTCATGTGGAGTTATGAATGCTGTTAACCCGGCTGGTCTCAGCTTATCCAGGAGGTCAAGGTGTTGTAGATATGAGACAGAGAGGTCGTCTAAATAAAGTACTGCACCGTCGGGTATCTCTTGCGAGCCTGGCCAATTTCTCTCATGTAGACTAAGGTAGGCTTTAGCTCGGCTTTCTTCGCTTGTGGTTAATTGACCTTTTGCTTTCAGTTTTTGCACTAGAGCCCAACAACTACACAAGCTGTCGTGGTAAGAAGAAAGATCAGCCTCTTCTTCCATTAAGGATCTCACACGATGGACTGGTGCAGGACGAATAACCAGTTTTTGTTTTTCCGTCTCTTCAGTAGTTGTCCGGGCTTCCGTAAGTAAACTAGCCAGCTCGGTTCCAACTTCATCAGCAAGGCTAGAATTTACTGTTCCGCTTGCCGAGAAAGTCTTCAATGCGCCCGAGCCAAGTAGCTGACTTAGCTTAGTGGCGTCCCTGATTCGGCTAGGCTGATGGAAAGATGCATCACTAATTTCTTTGAATAACCAACCCATCAAGGAGTGGGGTACGTATATATGCTCGAATGCGTCATCTGTCAATTCAAGCAATTTTAGAGATGCTAAGGTTAACAGTGACGTTGCTTCAAGCCCAATATTCTTTCCACTAAATTGGACTGGATTTCGGACCCCGCTATAGGCTGGTATAAGCGCGCGCTTTCTAGGGTCAGGTTCCATAGGATTTGACAAGGCTGGCATGAGAAACATGTCGAATAAAGAGCGATTTAATAAACGGCCAACCCCGAAGATAGGCAGAGTACCTTCAGTTAGCTTATCCCAGGTTTCCGACTCACGACGATCCCAGTCAGGTTTTCTTTGAACAATTTCCTTAATACCTACTTTTTGAATAGGGCCGGTTTCATCAGAAAGTCTTGCCGCATCTTCCATCCATTTTGCGACTAATTCGTTGTCTTCCCAGCCAGCTCTTGAGGCAAGGATATATGCTGTCGCCAATACGTTAGCGTCATCGTTGCACTTGTTGACGGCTTCAATAGTAAGTTCTTTGGCGCGCGGAGAGTTTAATGAGTGCGCAAGTTGAGCGGTGATTAATAACTCACCTGCGTCTCTGTGATCTCGGTTGCTCCATTCATGTTCGATATACGGAGAAAGACTTTTCCAGTCGCCGGACGAAATGATTAGATTGACAAATAGAGCGCGATCATTCGGGTCATCCCGCTTTGCGCGCAACTTCTCAAGCGCTTCTAATGATTCCTTTATGAGGCCTTCATAATAGAGAGACCAACACCAAACAGATTGAATATAAAGTGACTGCTCTATAAGCTCCGCATGCTTTCTTAGCAGTGCTACGACGTCTCCGTAGCATTTCTCTGCAGTAAATGCTTTTACCAATCGTTCGGCATCAGCTAAATCTCCTGTTTTATCGTACAATATTTCAGCAAACTCGCGCAGTCTTTCCCAATCCTCCTTTTCCTCTAGGAACTTTACTATGTTAATCAGGTCTTGGAATTCTCCTGATTGTTCATATGCTGATCTGCGAATCTCAAACGCATCGCTCCCAGTAGATTCAGCTATTCGACTTCGAAGGTGCGTCTGTTCCTCTTCGGTCAACCCCTCTTCGATTGCTTCATTTAGTCGCTCCTGTGCATGTTGTGATAATCCAGCTTTTGCCAGCATTTCTATTTCAATCGTATCTAGTGAATGCCCCTCAAATAGCTTTTGCAATTGTTGCCTGTGATCAGCAATGTACCTAGCTATCGCTTTGGGGGAACCCAAGGTAAAAGCCAGCGAAAAACGAGCCATCGCTGCATCCATAGACTTTCCACCCGAAACGGCAGTCTGCTCCTCAATCTCCCGTTCTACGCGATCTCGGTCGACATTTACTCCAAATTGCAGAGCATAATGGAGCCTCCGAAGTGAATGCGCTGGATCTCGCATGCTCTCTTTTAGCTCTTCAAGAGCATCATTCTCAGTTAAAGAATCTCGCAATCCCAGCCAGAGCGAAAAATCATCAGCTACGTTTGCCTCTTCTACGCAATCGAGATTACGCGCCTCCTCAGCACATCTGCCGAAGTAATCGCGAGCCTTTCGTCTATCTATAAGCGAAGACTCATCTGACGCAAGAGGAAAGGTACGCGCTTCAATAGGTACCTGTCTCAAAATCGAAGATTTTAGCTCGTCCGGAACGCTTTTCATTAAATACGATATTCCAGCGACATATAGAAGAATAGGAGCGGACTGATAGTCCGTTTCCTCTAGTTCATTAACGCACTCTAAAGCCTTCTCCCAACGACCGACTTCTAACAGCCTATTTGTAAATACAAACTTCCCATCTGAGTCTAGATTAGTGAAGTTCAGGCCTGACCGCGTCATCCAGTCAAATGCAGCTTCAGCCCCTTTTTTGTTGTTAACAACCAGAAAGGATGCACCGATCGAGTTGGGTGATTTAATGTTCGATAAGTTGCTCAGCGCTGTTTCGAAATCGTCTTTAGCAGCAATTCGCAATGCTTCAGCTATTGCAACCTCTTCATTGTGTCCTAACAGTTTGGACGCACGTAAGATAGAATCAGCTTTGTCTCCGGCTTCGCCGAGAGCCAGGAAACGCGCACACCATGCAAGCACTTTGCATTTTTCTGTATTTGAGCCACCGGAGAGTTCTCCATGCTCAATCGCTTCGGCGAGTTGGAGTGTATCCTCAAGCAATGAGAACCTTGCAAAAAACCGGGCCTTTTTTATACGCTCTAAGCGTTTGTTAATCTCGCGATCAACGATTTCACTAGGATAGTTCCTGATACTCGCATTGGTTATCAGCGTATCGACTTTTTGGGTTACATCCTCAATCCGCTCGCCTTGGTCAATTATTAGGCGCGAAAGTTCTGGCTCAGTTCTTTCGACTTCACGAGTCTTAGTAAGAAATGCATGGATATGTAAGTAGACCTCGGAGGAACGATCTTTGGGCTTACATATGGTTGAGTGATCGGCATCGATGCAGATCGGGCGTTCCGATAGCCCAGGATCACTGCTATCAGGTTTAACAACATTGAATAAGATATAAGTCGGCTGAGACTCAACCAATGTAAGATGCGCGATGCTTTGCGTCTGAATCCACTCACGATACCAAAAGTTTAATTCACGAAGATGAGGGTCATTTCGCACTAGGCTAGCAGTTGCTGCCGAAGGCCGGACCAGAATCCTAAGTCTGTCGGCAATTGTCGATATTCCAGATCCTGCGTGAGGGGTAGCAATAAATCCCACTCGTCGAATGCGTTTGAGAAAACTGGCAACTTCCGGACGTTGATCTGACATGCTGTCCGCTACACGTAGCATCTGTTTGATGAGAAGCCCGCCTAGACTATGTCCGATAAGCGTTATGTCACCCACCTGGAGACTCGGCTCAAGAAGAAGTCTCTCCAGCACATTTGTTGCACGATCACTCAAATGCATGGCGTGGCCAAACCATCTTGAGGTGGCAGCTTGATAACCAACCGTCCACACAGCTAAATTCTCGATATCTTCTGAAAGCCATTTAATCCAACAGTCGTCCGAGTTGGATGGCGTGCACCACGTTATGAAAGGATCCCCTTGCAGGCCATGGAAAAATATCGCATGGGATAAAATCTCCCCCGATATTTCGGATACCAGAAAAAGTTTCGCCAAATCATTCCCCTCCGGGATGGCCAATCCTCCTAATGACACCCATAATACAGGGGTAAATGTAATAAAAACAGTACACTAAGGGGCGACGAAAAGAATTTGTAGTATTCAGAACGTACTGATTTGGGAACAGTAGAAATTTGTCGGTGCCAGATAGAGTGGTGGTGTGGTAGTGATTACAGAATCCTATATACTCGGTTTCACCCACACACACCTGAGACAAAACAGCCCGATCATGTTTTACCTGACGGCATAGATAACAGTCTTGGGAGAATTTGACTAGATAACCTAATTAGTCGCCCCTCGGCCCAGCGACCCGCACATCGCCCGACCTTTTCGCCATCAATCTCTTCCGTGACCATCAACAGCGCAGACCGCCACTTATCTGTGGTCTCAAGAACGCCTCGCGTCAGCAATGCCTCCACAGCTTCTGCAAAGTACTCCTCCATTACCCACATTTCGGGCTCACTCCAGCCACCAAGTCCACCCCACCAGTAAAGAACGCCATCGCCACCACGTAACACAGCGACGTCCGATTGACGCTTACTCAGAACATCGACAATCTGTTGTTCAGCCTCAGTCAAATTTATCATTTGACGTCTCTTGCGGGGCGCTTCTGCTTAATCTGGCTGGATGCGTGGCTGTGTGAACCTGTTTCAGCTTCTTGATCGATACCTGCGTGTAGATTTCCGTTGATGAGAGATTCACGTGTCCCAGGATTATCTGGATGTAGCGAATGTCAGCTCCATTCTCGAGCATATGGGTTGCCATACTATGCCGAAACAGGTGGCAGGCACCTGGTTTATCGATACCTACCGCTTCTTTGTATTTTTTGACCAGATCCGAGATACGATTCCGAATAAAGGGTTCTCCGTACTCGGTTAGGAATAGATAGCCGTTGTCACCGTCACTGAGCAGCTTTGGTCGCACGTCATCCAAATATTTTCGTATCCACGCGCAGGCACGCTCACCGATAGGTACCACTCGATCCCTTTTGCCTTTGCCCTCGGAAATGGTCAGCGTGCCCCGGTGCATATCGAGATCATGAATCTTTAGATTGACCAGCTCCATGCGCCGGATACCGGTGGAGTAGAAGGTTTCGATAATGGCACGGTCGCGCAGGCCAATCTCGCCGTAGATATGCGTTTGGCGCAGCATGTCCTCGATCTCGTCGACAGACAGAATATGTTTGGGCAAGCGCTTCGGCACCCTGGGTAACTCGAAGTCGGAGGCCGGATTAAAGAGAATGTAGTTCTCCTTGTTGAGCCATTTGAAAAAGGCCTTCAGGGGTGCCAGATGGCTATGCTGGGTACTGAAACTCAGTGGCTCTCCATTGTGCTTCCGGTAATGAAACAAATGGCTCCGATAGCGCTCCAAGATCGAGCTAGTGATGTCCTGCGGCTTTTCCAGCCCGCGTTGTTGACACCACATGTTAAAGCGGCGCAAACAGTTCGCTCGCGTTTTTATGGTCTCGCTGCTGTAGTTCATTGCCGCGGACCACTCCAGAAATCGTCGCAGATACGGCGTCATGCCCGTGTCATCGTTCGCATCAGATGGCATAGTCATGATGTTCTACAGCTCCACGCCGTGATCCGCGTTACGGGTATGTTGCTGAATCGACTTGGTCTGGTAGCCTGCAATAAGACCGGATTCGCCGCGATAATCATCTAACTTATTGTTAGTGTTAACTATTAAGCCCATTAATTGTCCCCGACTTCTACCCGACAGCCCACCGATTTTGTGCCGTCTGGTACCTGACGACGATTCAGTAACCTGATCTTCCTCCGTCACGGCCTCTCTGAGCGTCTCAACGTCGATCAAGCCCGCCAGAAAGGGTGTGCCATCCTGTCCCTCGCTGTTATACAGCAGCTCATAGACAATCCGCTGACCGCGACCGCCTCGGAGAATCAGCAGATATTCCATCGCCTCTAAACGCTTTAGGTGCACTTTGAGCTGAGTGTCGCCCCAGCCTATGTACTCGCAGATGTCCCGCCGCCCGAACTGATACTCGCTGCGGCTGATACCCTGGCTACGGCAACGCTCAGTCACCATCCGGTCGATCAGCTGCAACAGGCGACGGGTTTGGGGCGGTAGGTCGTCCAGTGAACGACCGAGCACCTCATGTGCGATCTGGTTGGCCAGGGCAATGTCGTCGAGGGTCACCTCGACGTAGGGTAGCGCCTTGTCTTTGACGTAGGCGGTTTTGACCTCACGTTGGTACTGATGGAGCAGTGCGATACTGCGGATCAACGCGAGGTATTTAGTGTGATCACGCCGGCACCGGGTCTTATCGCTCAAGAAGGTCAGCTGTCTGGCATAGGGGTTCACCACTTTCAGCGGTTTTAGCAGCCGCTGTGCATTACGGTGTATGGTTATAATATCCTCCCGAGCCTGTGCGGCGAGCATGCCATCCAGCGTCTCCTGATAACGTTGCCACTCATGGATCGCCTCAGTTTGCGATCGTTCCTCATCAACTGTCAGCACCAGACAGCGGTTTAGCAATTCTTCATCGATATTGATCGCCGTTGTGGTGGTAAAAATCATCACGGGTCCATCCACTTTGTACTCATGCGTGACGTGTTTGCCCGAGTTTGCATCCTTGCCTGTGGTCGCAATGGTGAGCTGTCCATCGCTCTGCAAGAGTTTTAGCGCGTAGGCAGCGTGACTGACCCCGGCTTCCTCGCTAATGGCCAGTATCTTGTGTCGAAGATCAATGCTCGCCATGTAGAACAGAGACTGCCCGGTCATGGCCGAGTATTGGAGACGGTCTTCTTCCGGAACAAACGCCAATACAGCATCCATCAGAGCGCTTTTCCCGGCTGCGCTGGTACTTTGAATAACGATGGCCAGCGGGTGGTCCAACTTACGGGATATTGTCGCCAGGTAGCCCACAAGCTTGTTGGTTTGCTCACCCACCACACCGCATCGCTGGAAGTCGTCGAGTATCCGCTGAATCAAATTAGGCGACTTGAGCAGAGCCATGGCATCCGTACGGGCTTTCTTGCTGAGCGTGGTTTCCGAGGGTTTGGGTGCCAGCGCCTGCTGAATTTGTGCGTCCTGCAGCACCTCCAGCTTCAATAACAGTTTGCTCAGATCTTGTTTGACCAGATCGTCCGACACTCCCAGTTCTATGGCCGCTTGCCGTATAAACGCAGCACGAGGCCGGGTGGCATACAGATCAAACGTGTCCACATGCAGGGCTTCCTGGCATGAGACGAGAATATTCACTTTCAACTGATCGCAGCTCAGGTTCCGGTCCAGCCCTCGGACGCGGTAACGGCGATCACTTATACTGACGGTGACTTCCTTGTCCTTAATTTCGGCGTCAAGCTCGACCGGGGCCGGGGGTGCAACAACCGCAGGCAGCCGGTCATCATCGTCCTCGTGTTCGTTGTCTAATGACACCTCCGCGGCGGCGTCCGTCCCCACCTTTGGCAGCTTGGGCGGATAATCTTCTTTGGGTTCAGGATGCTGCGAATCTGGCAGCGATTTCGCCGTGTCCTCTTCTGCATCACTAACTGCCATCCCAGAACGCGGCCCCTCAGGCGCCTGTCCCTTGCCCAGCCAGACGGCCTTTCTAATCGCATCACCCAGAGCCTGCGAAGCGGAGTTTGCTTGAACCGCGTAAGCATTCGCATCCAGATGTCGCGGAAACTCTATACGATAGACATCAATGCCCGAATCGATCAGTCGGTCGGCCAAAGTAACCGCGGCCCGTTCAGCAGCCTCGTTGGCCGCGTAGGCAATGAGCACGCGTTTGATGGCATACTGTTTGAAAACCGCCAGATGCTCGTCAGCAAACCCTTCAATGCCATAACTGCACGTGACGTTGCGGTGGCCGGCACACCAGAACGTCAAGGCATCGAGCACAGACTGACACAACACCAGTTCATCACTGATCTGAACAGCTTCCAGGTTAAAAACTCCTTTGCGCGGTCCCCACAGATAGGTGTGCAGTGGGGTACCTTTACGGTGGTGGTCGCTGATCTTCCTCCCATAGACCTGCTTGATATGCCCGTCGTTGATTATGGGCACGACGATTGACCCTCTGAAATGCTCGTGACCACTGGCGCGTAGGACGCCCAAGCGCTGCAAGCGACCCCGCAGGGTCGCTCCAGCCTTACGATTTTTCTCGGGTAGTCGGTAGCAAAGCGTTCGATTGCTGAAGCCCAGCTTGAAATGCTCGAGCGCGTCACTGCAAATGCCCCGTTTCTGAAGATATGACTGGGCGTCCGGCGACGCCTGTAGTGTACTGTGGTAGTACTCGATGACATGACGAAGAACCTGCTGGTCATCCTCATCGGGATCGAACGGGGCTTCAAGTTTGCGGACGGTCGTGCGGCCGGCCTCCGTGTCGATTGATGCCGAGGCAGGTACATCCCGCCTCAGCAGCTCCATTGCATGGGCACGTGATACGTGCTCAGTCTTCATGATCCAGTCAACGACAGACCCGCCGGTCTGGCATTCACCGTCACACTGCCAGTGATTTCGGCTGGGATCGACCAATAGGAACTGGCCGTCATCCTTGTGAAACGGACAGGTTCCAATCCAGACCGGGCCGTCCCGGGATAGAGTGACGCCAGCGGCCTTGACACGTGCAACCAGCGCCAGATTACCTCCCGCACACGTAGGGGCGGAATCGATTAACTCGCCCATGGCTCACTCCTTCGTCTCTGCAACGACGTCTGGGCGCTGCGTACTACGTAGTGATTCGCCACGTAACTCGATGCGATGTGCACGATGGACCAGCCGATCGAGAATCGCATCGGCAATGGTTGGTTCACCGAGGTATTCGTGCCATTTTTCGACAGGCAGCTGTGAGGTAATCAGAATTGAGCCGCAACGAATACGATCGTCGACGAGTTCCAGCAATTCATGTCGTCCACGGGGTGTAATGGGAGCCATTGCCCAGTCGTCCAATATGAGCAGATTAACCTTAGCGAGTTTGGCCCTTGCTTTAACAAGGCCTCCGACACCATGTGCAATCTCTAGATCTTCGAGCAAACGCGCTAACCTAACATATAATACGGAATATCCATTGCGAACTGCTTGCAGACCTAAAGCACAAGCTAACCAGGTCTTGCCTACTCCGGTTGAGCCGGTCATGATGACATTCAGCGACTTCTCGATATAATCGCATGTTAGAAGATAACTCATTACTTGACGGTCAAGATTGCGCGACGCACGATAGCTAATGTCTTCTGGACAGGCCGATTCCTTGAATCTTGCCGATTTGATCGAGCGCTCAAGCCTCCGTTTCTCGCGATCCTGCATCTCCTTATCCACTATCATTCCAAATCGCTCATCAAAGCTCAGTGCCTGCATCGCAGTATTCGTGCGTTGCTCCTCGAGCGCCTTCACCATTCCTTTAAGCCGTAACGCTAAGAGATTGTTAATTGTCGCTTGATTCAACATGTCATCACCTCGCATCACCGTAGTAATCCGCACCACGGACATTATTATGCAGTGGGAGATCTATCTGGATCGGTCTATCTTCCGGCGTCACATCAATCAAGCGACGCTGCAAGATTGCACGAACACTCTTAACCGTCAGGGATCCAATATATTGAGCCCGTCTGCACGCTGCTTCGAAACGCTCCTCGCCGTGCTCCTTTGCAAGTTTTTGGAGATTTCCGCAGGCCTTTACGGCCAGCGCCTCATGCTTACAACGTTGAAATTGGTCCTCCACCACTGCGACGGCGGCTTCACCAGTTGAGTGCGCCCATTCAAGTATCTGTTGTTGTGTCTGTTGTGCATACAGTCGGTGCGATTTCGGCTGATGCGCCGTTTGCGTGGTATGCCCACCAATATCATAACTTTTTAAGTGACTTGCTATACGGCGCCCAAGATGAAAGACCTCTACAGTTTTTGAGGTGACGCGCGCCTCAATTTGTGAACCGACTAATTGATAGGGAACTGAGTAGTAATGACCATTTACATGAATATGGTAGTCAGACACCACTTTTTGTTTCCCGAACCACTCGGCATACTCAAATGGTTCACATGGCAACGGTCTTAACAGGGGTTTATCCAGCTCTTCGAAACGGCTTCTCCTACAACCAGGTAGTTTCTTGAAGGGCCGCTCATTTAGCTGCCACAACAGTTCCAGGATTGCCTGATTAATTTCTTCGATACTGAAGAATTTTCGATGGCGTAATTTTGCAATAATCCATCGCGTAACAATCAGCACGGTTACCTCAGCTTTCGCTTTATCTTGGGGGTGCCGAACACGTGTCGGGAGAACGACTACGCCGTAGTATTGGCATAGTTCCAGGTAGGTTCGGTTAATTGATGGCTCTCTGCCAGCACGAATTACCGCCGACTTCAAATTGTCTGGCACTATTAGCTCAGGTATACCGCCAAAGTATTGGAACATCTTATTATGCGCTTCTATCCAATCAGGCAAGCCTTGTGACTTAAGCGCACAGCAGAAGGTATAGTTAGAACATCCCAGCGTCCCCACAAAGATTTGCGCGTTGCGCTTCTCGTTTGTGTCTGCGTTGCAATAGGGAATGGTCGTGCCTGCAAAGTCGATGAAAACACATTCACCTGCCCGGTGCGATTGGCGCATCGAGATACCCAGCTTACGCCGGTACTTTCGGTACTTTTGGGTAAATGAAGAATAGCCGTACGCCGTATTTGGAGCTTCAATGCAATACTCCTCCCACAGCGTTTGCAAAGTGACGTTAGGAGTTTGCATTTCATGATGTATATGAGCCCAGTCGGGGAGCCTTTTTGTTTGAACTCGTTTTCTTGATGTTTTCAACAAGCGCTCTACATCAGTGTCGTTTAGACTTTTGACAAATATCCAATCTTTCTCCTGTTGGGAAAGTGTTCTGCGATATTTCGAAATTGTCGTGTGCGCCAAACCAGTGGCAAGTCCAATCTTACGGTTAGAAAGCTTCGTGTTTAAAATAAGCCGTATAGCCTCTCTCAATTTATTCATTGAAATCTCCTTTAATCAATAGGTGACAAGCCCGTATTGAGCCCATCGAATAAGTTGGAAGTAGGAGGCACAGAGACACCAAAGGGTTGGTGAAAAAACACCAATACCTATTGACAAATCCGGAGACAGAAACTAGAGTTCAATGGTCAACTGCATATCTCGACACACCGAATAGAATCAGCCTGGGAGCCGAATCTCCCGGGCTTTTTCGTTTCTGGGCCTCGTATTTCAATTGTCGCTAAACCAATAGTCACGCTCGGTTACGTTACGTCATGCTTCACCTCCTGGTATGTAAGAAAGATTTACCTGTTTATCACGATTAAAAAGCAATGCCAGCAAGCTCATAGTCACGCCGACTCAAGCAACTTCCGCTCATTCGCGCCCTTCTGTTCATGTCCCATCCAGGAATGAATCGATTGAGGCAAGCCACTTGGCGATATCACGTGTCCTTGCCATACGCATACGCCTGCCTTCAGGGACAAAGGTAGGAACTGGTAATTTCCCGCGCCGTACCGCCTGTCGGAAGGAATCGCCCGTGCGGTAACCCAGGAGGTGTCGTAAATCTTTACCTCCCACGACAGCCCCATATAGCTTTATTAGAGACAGCTCATATTCCATCACCTTTTCCTCCGAGATCGGCATATTTAAAAGTGGTTCTCTCATGACCGCGCGATCGTAGATCACAACTGGACAGAGGATCACTTCACGTTAAGCTCTATATCGTGACTTGACATGACTTAGCGTGACCAAACGTATTGAATAATGTCTCCGTACCCAAAAGACTCACCGCTTAAAGATAAATATATCCGTGTCTTAGCGGGATCTGCATGCTATGCAGTAATCGCGATTGCTAACCGGGAGTGGGACCCCGATTCTCTGGAAGACAAACTGGATCTAGAGCTTCAGATCGAGGGGTCTACCGGACGGTACCGTAAGATGCT
This sequence comes from Thiogranum sp., assembly GCA_030148915.1. Lineage (GTDB taxonomy): Bacteria > Pseudomonadota > Gammaproteobacteria > DSM-19610 > DSM-19610 > Thiogranum. The sequence continues at coordinate 5,726 of JASBSN010000054.1, read as the reverse complement.
GAAGGGTGTTCTTCCAGAACCTCCAAGTTGCAGAAGAATTCAGAAGGAGCAGAAGGGAGGGGACATTCTACTGTGGCGTAACCATGCTTACTGGATACTGCTGGTCCATGCCCAAATAGGGATTGCCGACATAGAGAACGCCCTACGCGTAGTAGACGGGGGCATGCGGCGGCACATCTGGGCGTACTCGGATGATTCTGAGCGAGATTCGCGGCCAATGCGCTTTGACACAAACCTGAAACTCATACGGGCTGTGGCAGGCTATGAGAATTTTCAATCCCTGGTTACGTTGACAGCATGGGCACGAGAAGCTCGAGACCAGTTAAAAATAAAATCGAGCACCCAATGCGCATATTATGCTAGATCTATTTTCGCAAAAGCAGTCTGCTCCACGCCGCAACTCTTCATCCGATGGCCATTGCTCGCCCATCGTTACAAAAACTTGGTCTGGTCATTCCCTGGTAAGCAAGTAAATGTCCCTTGGTTAGACATGAAGCTGGAGGACCTCGAAAATGAAATGGAGAGTGAGGAGAAAAAAGCACGTAATCGTGGAATAAAGCTACCTCCTAAAGAGGTTTTCCTTGAAATCAATAAGAAAAATGATCAGCTGATCACTAAATGCATCTGAATTCTGGCAAATTGAATAATGGTGGAAAAACTTTTCTGGTTTTGGTGACAAGTTAATTTTGGAGTTACTGGAGCTTTCGCGTGGAATACGCAGCTGCATATTCCAGAGTAAAAATGCCAGCGCTTCAGCCAGCCCTGACCACCGAATCCAGAAAAGTGTTGCCAGCGTGATTTAGATTGCCAGCTAAGGCGAGATAGTCGTATATCCACCTCACACAGAGTCATACATTCTTAGTGTCATAGAATCCGTATCTGTGCTATCAATATAAGCAAAACCGTTCCGCCTTTAGAGGCTAACCTGTGGCTGTGGAACAAGCTAAAGTATTTGATACCTCTTGCGGTCTTTTGTTTATAGGGAGATTTATCGGCGATGGTGTAACTGTACCGAACCGTCACAGTTATGATGTCAGTGACAGTTTCATCGAGGAAGCAAATGCGACGAAATAACTTCAATGGGTTGATCGGTACAATCAGATCAGGCTTTACCGCACATCGTCTCAAGGTAGTCGAGCACGTAGCCAAGACCCGTGATGGTTTGGACTTGTTCGGCCGGAATGCCACGGGTATGGTGGTTATAGGTAGACATCCAGTGTTGCATGGTCCTGGTTTCACCACCCATAAGGACGAACAGCCCCTGGTGACAGCGGATGAGCATCAGCGCGAGTTCACCCGCTTTACTGTCCGGATCCAGCTCTGGAGCTTGACTGGACAGATCCCGGCCCACGATCCGCCCAAGCTGACCCTGGTTTAGGCCCAGCACCTTACCTGCTTTGAGAAGGGCCTTTGAAAGGGATTCAGAGCATGTTGCGTGGGGTGTGGTTCTGTCAGTCATGATGCGTATTGATTTGGTTGAGTACAGCCTATGCTAGTACACAATGTGCTAAAAATAACAGGCTCCACCGGAATCTTGAAAATTATCTAAAAATCAGTGGAGTATTCTGGGTGATGTTCTCTTGCTGTTGTCGGAAGACAGACATGTGCCGGGACATGAGAACATGTTTTCAGTGGTAAACTTTCTGGCAAGAAATACGTATAGCTAGGCATAGTGGTTTTTTACGGGGATCAGAGACGAGATGGATACCAGGCAAATTACTGACGAAATATTGGCGGGAATTCGTTTTACGGCAAAAGCGCATATTGATCACCCAAAAACTCCTGCAGATGCCGTGCGTTTCTGGGATATGGCTACACCTTATTTGATCCATCCGTGTTGGTGTGCAATGACCTTGTTGACTGAAACATCATTACCCGATGAGATACGTCTGCCAGGGTATCTAGCGCTACTCTTTCACGATGTTATCGAAGACGCTGACCTGGAACTGCCCGCGACAACAGCGCCTGTTGTAGTCGAGCTTGTTCAAGATATGACATTTGACTCATTCTCAAATGAAGTTGATGACATTTGGTCACGTAGCGAGACCGTGCGCTTGCTCAAACTCTATGATAAAACGTCTAACTTGTTAGATGCGTCCTGGATGAGTATAGAGAAGTGGAATAAGTATGCCAGGTTTACAAACCAACTGGCTCGGGATGTCGAGTCTAATTTTGGGGATTTGAATATTGTTAAAATAGCAGATGCTATTGCGCTACAGCGTAGCTAGAAGTCAGATGCGTTGGCAATCACCTGTTAAGATAGGCGTACTTCGAAGCGCCTTCATAAGGAACCTGTTGCTGCCGGGATGGCTGTCTGGTTTCGGTTACGTGTTAGCAGCTCTTCACGAACGACAGGAATGATTTTAGGCGCTTCAACGCCAACACGCACTTGGTTGCCTTTCACACCCAGCACTGTGACTTCGACATCGTCACCGATTAGAAGGGTTTCATCAACACGGCGCGTGAGTATCAACATGGCGGACTCCTTTCCAACGTGGGTTGATTTTTTTGTTACTGCAATGAATTAGCAGTAATGCTTCCTTCAAATAAATACGTCCCGTTCTTTTCGCGATCATTCATCAAAATATGGCTCTCCGGATGACCAGTATAAATCATACTTTTTTTCCAAGCCCTTTAAATAAGGCTCTAGATCTGATGCGAGATGCAAGGCTTGAATCGTATCAACTCCGTATACATCAACATCACCTTCAGGTAGGCCGTCAAATTCGATTGTGCAACCAGCTGTACCAGGGTCACATTTAAAATTCACCATATTTTTATCAACAAGGTAAGGTTCACAAATTCTGACAACAAGCTTCTCTCGGACAGAGTTCCCTTTTAATGAATATAAAAGCTCTCTTTCTGCAATAGCCTTTTTCATATCAGTATCCATTATTCATAGCCCATACATTGGCGGAATGCTGTGTTTGCAGCCTCAAAACATTTCATTCTTTTCTTCGGCGGCAAACCATAGCAAGTATTTAGAATGCTGTCTTTGAGAGCTTGGCAATTTTTCCTCCTTTTCTCCTCATCACTATATTGCTTTGGATCATCAGCAGGCTCATCAGTTGGTTCATTACCATCTTCGTTAAACAGCTTATCACCGATCAGAATACCAGCACCAAAACCAATCAATCCGCCAATAACCGCACCCCGCGGCCCACCGATAAGGCCACCACCAATTGCACCTGCTGCCGGATTGAGCCCTAACGGATCAGTGTAACGAACTGGATTGTTCAGTGAGTAAGTATAGAGATTGATACCGCCAAGCTGACCAATGGGATCTGTGACCGTACCCCTGAATCAGTACCGCGTCTGATGTGGGAAAGTTAATCATATCAGGCTGCCTGTTTTGCGAACACCGCGGGTGGCTGGCCATTCAATGAGCGGTGTGGCCGGACTTCGTTGTAATGCACACGCCAGTCCTCGATGGTTCGTTGTGCATCCGCCAGGTCACGGAACCAGTACAGGTTCAGACACTGATCCCGGAACTTGCCATTGAAGCTTTCCACAAAGGCGTTCTGGGTCGGCTTGCCGGGCTGGATGAAGTGTGGCTTGACGCCAGTCTCACGCGACCAGAAGAACAGCGCCTTGCTAGTAAACTCCGGACCGTTGTCGCAGACGATAATCTTCGGTAGTCCACGACGTTCGGCCAACTCATCCAGGTAGCGTGTCACACGCTGCCCGGAGATAGATGTGTCGACCACCTGGCCTACGCACTCGCGCGAGTAGTCATCGACGATGTTGAGTACCCGGAAGCGGCGACCACAGGCCAGCTGATCGCTGACAAAGTCCATGGACCAGCGTTCGTTAATCCCACTGGGAACGAGCATCGGTGCCCGTGGACGCTTCAGCTTCTTGCGTCTTTTGGTCCGTACCTGCAGCTTTTCTTCACAGTACAGCCGGTAGGTCCGTTTGCGGTTCTGCACCAGTCCTTCGGTCTTCAGCATGTCGTGTAGGGTTGGATAGCCATACTTCGGGTATTGTTCAGCCAGCGCCTTCAGGCGACCTCGCAGCCGACTGTCATCCGGTCGGGAGGAACGGTAACGGAACACGGAACGGGACAGCTCCAGTAGGCGACACGCCCGCCGCTCAGATAACCCCAGCTCGCTCACCACGTGACCGGCGGCCAGCCTGCGGGCAGCGGGCGTTACCATTTTTTTGAAGCAATCTCCTTGAGCGCCGCCTTGTCCAGCTCGGCCTCGGCCAATAACCGCTTCAGCTTTGCGTTCTCGGCTTCCAGCTCCCGCAGCCGCTTGGCCTCACTGACCTCCATTCCACCGAACTTGCTCTTCCAGCGGTAAATCGACTGCTCGCTCACCCCGTGTCGCCGTGATAAATCGGGTACCTTGGCACCGGCCTCATATTCTTTCAGGATGCGGATAATTTGTTCGTCGGTGTAGTTCTTTCGCTTCATTTCGGAACCTCCCTGGGTCACAATTATAGGGAAATCCCACATACAGGGTGGCTCGGTTTACGGGGGTACGGTCATCTGCATTCAGATAACAACCAGTAGCCGGTCATAGTAACGATAGTAGTTGTAATCTGTGGAACACTATACTTGGGGAGAATTAATCCCAGTATTTTTTGGTTATTCTAATGACTTACCCCCTGCATTAGCCAGTCAGGCTAGCCAATGTACAATTATGTCCTGATGCGATTAGCTGATTAATTAACTAATACCCTGATCCCAAACATCCGGATATCTCGACAATAGATTGCTGGCAGCTCTTTTGAGATCAGTATATTTGTCATTCGACATGTCAAAATTAATAACGTAATTACGACTTTTGGGATACGGATCAATCGTTGAATTAAGTTTAATACTTATGCTCTTTTCTGACAGGTCAACGTGAGCTATACAATTAGGGAAGGTGTTGTCGTTAATTCGCAAATAGAGCTCATTCCCATCCTGCATATCCGGCCATTCACCGACAGCAATGTAACCGCTATCTAATACGAAAGATATCGAAGTTACATATTGATCAGTTTCTGAGGTAGACACATCCTTCAAAAAGAATTCTACGATTTCGTTACTTCCCATAAGCCTAGTAGTCTAACCCCTGCTGACTGAGTGTCCTGAGCGGCAACACTTTGATTGGACACATTCTATTATGTGCTTCAACTTCTCTGTTGAATTTTACTATATCGTTGTTTAATGCGATGGACGAAGCATTGTCATTCATTTTTCCAACTAAATCTTGTGCGTCAATGAGGAAATTTCGCTCAGCGTTCAGCCTTTGTGCATTCTTAAGGCAAAAATCGTCAGTTGCCTCGCACTGCTTCGGCTCGTCATTTGCGGCCTCGCTGGACGAGTCAGTATTGTCTGTAGGAACGGAACATGCGCCCATAAGCTTACATAACGCTACAGCTCCAGCAGCACATGCACTCGGATTTCTTGTGCAAAATAATATGGTGCCAGCACCAATACCAGTGCCGACCCCGAGCCCTGCATTTAGGCCTTGCAGGTCAATGAACCTATTTGGGTTCGCATTACCATAAAGATAGGTATTGAGCCCGCCCGCCAGGCCAATCGGATCCGAAGTGATGTACCGCCCGGTACTGGGATCGTAATACCTGAAGTAGTTGTAGTGTAATCCGGTTTCCCGATCATAATACTGACCGGGGAACACTATGCCTGACGCCCTTCGTCGTAACCCTCCCTGTTTTTCTTAGTGCGGTTCTGAGCTTACGAGCGATTTTTCCCTGATGCAACTGCCTATCCC
>JASBSN010000049.1 GCA_030148915.1 Thiogranum sp. | reverse complement strand
GCATTGCACGGCTTACGTGAGCTGGCGGCAGAGATCCAGGGTCCTGTAACGAACTGAATCCGCTTCGATGAGCGCCGCGCCTGGAAGGGTCAGCGCGCCCTTTTCCGAAACGGGAGCCCCGTTCGGCGCCAGCAGGTTGCTACGCCTTTGTTGTCGTGCGCTCCCGTTATGGCTCAGTTGCGACCTGACGCAAGCCTGCGACGGCCGGCCCAATCACCGTGGGCTCTGCCTCCGTGGGATATACGACGTAAGCGGGTAAGGCGAATTTAGGTGCCTGCTCTATCAGTGTGAGATGGCCGCTATTGAGCTGTTCACGGACCAGGCGCAACGGAAAATACCCTGAGCCACCCTCGGCAAGAATATGCTGCATGCCGAGCCAGCCGATGCCGGCCACCAGTGGTGTGTTGCCCCGATCGGGGAAGTGCACGCTGTGTTTGTGGAAGAATTCAGGCCCCCAATCCACAAACACGTAGTCAGGATCGCCCGGTCCGGTGGCATCGGGCTGCGTGGCGACCAGCACGAGTTGTTCATCCAGCAAGTGTTCCACCGTCATGCCCGGGCGGCTTTGTGGTGTGTAGATGACGCCGATATCAATACTGCCTTCAATGAGCCTTTGCATCAGCTCTGCATCCAGGCCGATTTCAGCCCGCACCGAGACATCGGCTTGATGTTGTCGCATCCAGGTTAACCAGCGCAGCAGCAACTGTTCCCACAAACCGAATCGACCCCCTAGGGTGAGGGTGGCGCGGAAGCCTGATTGGATACCGACTGTCTGTCGTACTGCCTCTACGGTACGCACCAGGTTAGTCGCGTGTTTCTGAAACTGGCGGCCTGCCGGTGTCAGGCTGGTCCCCGCCTTGTTGCGCACGAACAGCGCGCATCCGAGCAATTGTTCCAGGGAACGAATCCGTGCGCTTACCGTTGATTGCGTGACGTGGAGGTGCTCCGCCGCCGTGCTGAAATTACCGGCAGCCACGACAACGAGGAAGGTACGTGCGAGTTCTGTGTCCATAGGCCGCGTATAGTATCGACGATATCGATGTTATCCGCAAAAATTCATCGTTTTACAAATATCAATTCCGTGTCTAGGCTCAATAATAAGTAAACAAACCAGCGAGACGCGGGCCATGAGGGTGAAACATTTTTTTCGACAACACCCCTGGGTCATGCTGGTTCTCTGTCTTGAGATCGTCATTGTGATCGGCATAGCGACGCACTGACGCACAGATTTAAGGAGATAGCATTATGTCCGCATTGATTGAGAACTTCCCGCACGACGGTATTGTGACCGTGAACCGCGTCATCATCAAACCGGGGTTCACGGTGGATGATCTTCAGGAGCGGGTGGCGGTGCTGTGTGAGAACGTCAAAACCTATCATTCCGATAGCGGCTTTGTCGGTGGGTTTGTCGTGCTCAACAGCGGCAACATTTCCAACGAGGGTTCCACCATCGGACAGGCCGTTGCGAGTCCGTTCAAACATCGCGAGGCGTTGATTGTTACCTTCTGGCGATCTTTTGATCTGCATGAACGTTCGCACCGCAGCGACACTTTCCAACCCCTGTTCAACCAGGTACTGGATCTGTGCGAGAACGGCAACGAAGAGATTGCCTATGAAATGCTCTGGTCAGGCAAGGCTTATAACTCAGAGGAGGCCAAGCTGGCTCGCAACGCGAAAGAGCAGAATTCCAGGGTAGGCTACGGCTGATGATAGCGCCTCCCAAACGCGCCTATGAGGCGCCGGCATCCGGCGATGGCTACCGGGTGCTGGTGGATAGAATGTGGCCGCGTGGCGTCGCCCGACAGGCATTGTCGCTGGATGCCTGGCGCAAGGACCTGGCGCCCAGTGCGGCGTTACGCAAATGGTTCGCCCATGACCCACGCAAATGGGACGGCTTCAAGGGCCGTTATTTCGGCGAACTGGATAGCCATCCGGAAGCCATCAAGGATCTCGTCCGGCAGGCCCGTGTGGGCCGATTAACGCTGGTTTACGGGGCAAAAAATGAAAAATTCAATAATGCAGTGGCCTTGCAAGAGTATCTCGAGCGCCATATGCGCTCACAGTAGCGTACTGATGAAATCCAGGAGCCGTGGAAATTAAATTGATAATAGCGATATTAACTAGCAATAAATATCGTTTGTATTTAATTATTGTTGGCTTATATTCAAATTATGCCTAAGACCTTATGGGAATCAGGGTAAAGACGGAGTAGTTGGTAAACCGGGGAGGCCCACCCGCTGTGAGCGTTGTGCCCAGGGTGTTTGGACTTCTGCTTATATTTTATTCAGTTGGAGGCTTTACGCATGAAAAAGAAGCATGACACACCCAACCTGGATCAGCTGGAAAGTGGTCCATGGCCCAGTTTCGTCACCGGGTTTAAACGGCTGGCGGAGAAAAATGAAATGATGTCCGATCTGCTCGGGCAGCTTGAATACTCCTACGCCAACAAAAAGGGTTACTGGAAAGGTGGCACCGTGTCCGTGATGGGATACGGCGGCGGGGTCATACCGCGTTTCTCCGAGGTGGCCGACAAGTTCCCGGCCTCGAAGGAGTTCCATACACTGCGCATTATGCCGCCGCCGGGTATGCACTACGATACCGATATTTTGCGCAAGTTTTGTGATGTGTGGGACGAACACGGTTCCGGTCTGCTCGCCCTGCACGGTCAGAGCGGTGACATGATGTTTCAGGGTTGCACCTCTGAGAAAGTCCAGGATGCCTTCGATGCCATCAACGAGCTCGGCTTCGATATGGGCGGTGCAGGCCCATCGGTGCGTACCTCGATGTCGTGTGTCGGCGCGGCGCGTTGCGAGCATTCCTGTTTTAATGAGGCGGTAGCGCATCGCACGGTGATGAATTCCTTTACCGACGACCTGCACCGTCCGGCGCTACCCTACAAGTTCAAGTTCAAATTCTCCGGTTGTCCCAACGATTGCATGAACTCCGTGCAGCGCTCCGACATGGCGGTTATCGGTACCTGGCGTGACGAAATCCAGGTCAAACCGCAGGAGGTCAAGGCGTTTGTCGAGAAAAAGGGCAGGCAATACGTTATTGACAATGTCATCACCCGTTGCCCGACCCGCTGCATGACGCTCAAAGACGATGACAGCATTGATATCGACAACCGCAATTGCGTGCGCTGCATGCACTGCATCAACGTGATGACCAAAGCGCTTTCGCCGGGCAAAGACCGCGGTGTGACGATTCTTGTTGGCGGTAAACGTACCCTCAAGATCGGCGATCTGTTCGGAACTGTAATAGTGCCCTTCAAAAAACTGCAATCCGCTGAAGATTACGAGAGTCTGGTGGAGCTCGCGGAGACCATTATCGATTTTTGGGCCGAGAACGGCCTGGAACACGAACGTTGTGGCGAAATGATCGAACGTATCGGGCTGGCAAACTTTCTCGAAGGTGTGGGGCTCGACGTGGAACCCGCCATGGTGGCACAACCGCGAAGCAATTCGTTCGTGCGCATGGACACCTGGGAAGAAGAGGCCGACAAGTGGCGTGAGCGTCACGCCGAAAAAGAAGGAGTCATGTGATGCAAAATACCGTACGTCAGGCGATCGAAAGCGGGGTGCCGGACCCGTTCCCCTACATGCATCCGCTGATGCGCAGGAACTATGGCCAGTGGGACTGGCATGAACGCCCGCGCCCGGGTGTCCTGCACCATGTGTCCGTTCAGGGCGATGAAATCTGGACGGTGCGCGCCGGTACCCAACGACAAATGGATACCGACACCATTCGCAAGCTCTGTCATATTGCCGACGAGTACGGCGACGGCTACGTACGGTTCACGATACGCAGCAACATCGAGTTTATGCTGGGGGACGGCGACCGGGTCGCGGCCCTGATCGAGAAGTTGGGCGAAGAGGGCTTCCCGGTCGGCGGCACGGGCAATTCCATGTCCATGATCGCCCATACCCAGGGGTTCCTGCATTGTGATATCCCGGCGACCGACGCCTCCGGCGTGGCCAAGTCCATGATGGATGCCCTGCATGAGGAATTTATCCACGAACAAATGCCCAACCGGGTGCGCTTATCCACCTCGTGCTGTCAGATTAATTGCGGTGGGCAGGCCGATATTTCTATCAATATTCAGCACACCAAGCCGCCTAAAATCAACCACGATATGGTGGCCAATATCTGCGAACGACCCTCGGTCGTGGCGCGCTGTCCGGTTGCCGCGATCCGCCCGGCCCTGGTCAACGGCCGGCCGTCGCTGGAGGTGGATGAAAAGAAATGCATCTGCTGCGGTGCCTGTTATCCGCCCTGTCCGCCGATGCAGATCAACGACCCCGAGCATTCAAAACTGGCGATCTGGGTTGGCGGCAAGAACTCCAACGCGCGCTCCAAACCCAGTATGCAGAAGCTGGTGGCCGCCGGCTTACCGAATAACCCACCGCGCTGGCCGGAGGCCACGGCCGTGGTGAAGAATATTCTCCAGTGCTACAAGGACGATGCCATGGAGTGGGAGCGCCTGGGTGAATGGATCGACCGCATCGGCTGGGAACGATTTTTCGCCATGACCGATCTGCCGTTCACCCGCTTCCATATTGATAACTGGTCGGGCGCGAGGTATACGCTCAATCACTCGACACATATTCGTTTCTGATACGAATAACCGGTGTCGTGTCGGGTGATAAGTCGCAGAGCGCCGGACTGGGCTTCACGGCGGTGGCCGGTACAGCCGTTCCAGTCCGGCCTCGCGTAAGGTCTGTTCCAGCAAGCGATGAATCGCTTCCGGTCGGTCGCAGGCGAGCGCCTGTTCGGCCAGGGTCTTCAGGCGGGCGGCGGATACGCTGCGAATGGCCCATTTCACGCGCGGTATCGCCGTTGCGCTGATGCTCAACCCTTGGAAACCCATTCCTGCCAGCAGCAGTGCGCAGCCCGGATCATTGGCCATCTCGCCACACACGGTGACGGGCTTGTGCATGGATATGGCGGTATGAACGATGTGCCGGAGGGCGTGCAAGAGTGCCGGATGGCAGGGGTCCAGGCGCCCGGATACCTTGGGGTTGTTACGGTCGGCGGCGAGCAGGTACTGGGCAAGATCATTGGTGCCCACGGAGAGAAAGTCTACCTGCTGTGCCAATTGCGGCAGCTGAAACAGGGCCGCGGGTACTTCGATCATCAGGCCGACGGGCGCACGCGTAACCGCAAGGCCCTCTGCGAGCAGTTGCCGTTGCGCCTGGTCAATCAGCACGAGTGCCTGTTCCAAGTCGTTACTGTCACTGATCATCGGCAACAGTAGGCGGAGATTGCCGAGGCCGATGTCGGCGCGAAGCGCGGCACGCAACTGAGTGAGAAAGATATCCGGATGATCCAGGGTGAGCCGGATACCGCGCCATCCCAGTGCGGGGTTGGGTTCATCGATAGTCAGATAGCTCAGCGGTTTGTCTCCGCCGGCATCCAGCGTGCGCAGGTTGACGGGCCGGGGTGCGACCGCCTCCAGTACCTCTCGATACAGACTGACCTGTTCCTGTTCACTGGGAAAACGGTCATACAGCATGAACGGCAGCTCGGAGCGGAACAGCCCGATGCCGGCAGAATCGACGGCGGTGGCGAGCGACAGCTCGGCGGCGAGGCCGGTATTGGTATACAACGCCACCTCCATGCCATCGGGCGTCTTCGCCGGCAGATTCTGCAGCGATGACAGCGACTCACTGAGTTCGCGCTCTTGCTCGATAAGCGAGCTAAACGCCTGGCGTAGAGCCGGGTCGGGCCTGAGGTATATTTGACCCGTGTTGCCGTCGGCGATGATCTCCTGACCGTCCAGGGCCGAGAGGGGCAGATTGGCCACACCGACTACGGCCGGCAGCCCCAGGGCACGAGCGATAATCGCCGCATGGGACAGCGCCGAGCCTTGTGCCGAAATGATACCGCGCACGCGACCGGGTCGAAGCAGTCCGAGATCTATGGCGCTGATCCGGCGGCCAACGAGTATGCTGTCCGGCGGGCAGTCCTCGACGCTTGTGCCGCCCCCTTGTAAACGCAGCAGTAGGCGGGTACCGAGTTCCCGGACGTCGGTGGCGCGTTCGCGCAAATAGGCATCGCCCATCCTTTCGAATCGCTCGGCGTGCGCGTCGATCGTCTGGCGAAGCGCGCCCGGCGCCCAGTTTCCCTGATGAATGCGCTGTATGACCGAAGCGACTATTTCCGGGCTATCCAGCATAAGTGCATAGGCATCGAACAGCGCTCGATCGGCCGGCGAGAGCGCTTCGTTGAGTTCGTCTGCAATCTGAGTGATTTCCGCGCGCACCGAGGACACTGCCCGGCGAAAGCGTTGTTCTTCCTCGGCGGGGTCTTCAGGCGTGCGGTCGGGAACCGCCTGAAGGTCGGCCGTGAATGACATAAAGCCTTTGCCGATAGCGATTCCGGGTGCGCCGGGACTTCCGTCGAAGCGCCGCGGCTCGTCTGCCTCCGCTCGGCAGACATTACACATCTCGCCGTTGGCCCGCGCGTAGGCGATCGCGCTGCCAAGTTGAGCGGCCAGCGTGGTCAGAAAGGCTTCATCGGCATCATCGAAGCGACGCGCCTCGCGCTGGCGCACCAACAGCACGCCCTGAACGCGGCGCTTGTGGATCACAGGAACACCGAGAAACGCGCGGTAATCGCCGGCCCCCGCTTGCGCCAGGAACTCCTGATTCAGTGGTTCCGGAACCTGGGCCATGTTCACCGGCCGACTGCTGCCGGCCACTTGGGCGATCAAGCCGCTGCCGAAACCGGTTTGTACCCGTCCTACCAGGTCTGAAGACAGGCCGTCTGTGGCAGCGACCACGTGGCGGCGTTGCTCGTGAACCGTGAAGTATACGGTGCACACATCGGCTGCCATAACTTCCCGTGTACGGCGTACGATGACCCCCAGAGCGGCATCCAGGTTGGGCGCAACGTCGACTTCATGGATGATGCGGGTTAATGCTTCGAGGCGGTGCTCATGCGTGGCAGTTCTGGCTATCATCATTCCACTCCATTGACACCGTTACCTTAGCGCACTCGCCAAGCCTCGGTTAAGGAAGCGCTGATTAATGCCTTTACCGTCATCCCGGCGTAGGCCGGGATCCAGGTTATCAAAACCACTGGATTCTGGCTTACGCCAGAATGACAAAAAGGGAATTAATCAGCTTCCCTAAAAAGGCTATCTGCAGACAATGAGGCGTGGGTGTTAACCGGGCTGCCCGTCAACCCGTGGCCGCATGAGCTGGGGTATATACACCGCCGAGAACGCGGCGAACCCGGTTATCCACAGTACCTGTGAAAGGGTGATCCAGAGCTTGTAGTGTCCCGCATCCAGCAACGGAAACGCCACCCGTGCGATCGCCGCCAGAACGATCAGCGCAAACACCGGCGCCAATACCGCGGGCGGCTCGAAAACATTTCGCCCGGTATGGCCCAGGGCGACGCGCGACATCATGCCGATGGTCATCAGCCCGACACCACCGACGGCGAACGCGTGTAAGGCAAGAAAAGGTGAAACACCCTGCCAAACAGACAGCGCCTTCAATAAAAAGCCGACAGACAGGAACGCATAGGCCAGATACAGCGACCACAACAGCGGTTTTTTCCAGATTCCTGCGGTATGCCAGTCAAACAAGCGCCAGGCATGTACTACCAACAAAGCCAAAGAAAGCCAGCCGATCAGCAGCCGCTGTTGCGTGAAAATATCCAGGCTGGCCCAGACGAGGAACAGCACCAGACTGGCGATATCAATCCAGCGTCGATTGCGTGCCGAAAAGGGCTCGTCCACACCCCGTTCGATGAAAAAGGGCAAGACTCGCCGAGCCATCATGAAGACCAACGCCACAATGAGATAGAACCCTGTATAAAGCCCCCAAGAGATGCCGTGACTCAGATAACCCAGCGCCCCGGCATAGAACAGACCGTTGGCCAGCAGCATCGAGACCAACTTAAAGATAATGCCCAGTTGCGCCCACTGCCTGGCGCGGATTACCGGGAGGCTTACACCCATAATCAGTCCCAGCATAAACAAAACATCCGCCACAGCCGAAAGCGATAAAGAGCCTTCCACTGGAAGAAAAAAGGCCACCCGTGCGATGAGCCAAAACGCCACGACGATAAACAGCTTCCAGCCCTGAAAACTGGGGATACCGGTCCAGTTTCCGACCGCCGTCAGCAGAAACCCCGCAATGACCGCCATGGCGTAACCGTAAACCATTTCGTGGGCATGCCAGATGGTCGGTAACAGGCCGCTCAGCGGCAATTGCAGCGAGAACCCAAACATCAGCATCCACAGCAGCATACCTAGCACCGCGAAGAGTCCGGCGAGGCTGAAAAAGGGCCGGAAACCCAGCGCAAAAAGGGCGAAGCGGCGATTCGGGTTGGATCCGGCGGTGTCGATGTTCATCATGGGCATGGGTTCAACAGCTTCCTCGCTTGCGTGGAACGCGCGTAATTAAAAGTAAGATATAATATGCTACAATTAAAGACAAGCTGAAAAATCACCCTGTGATCGTGGCCCCGCGCTGTCGCGTTTTTAGCGACAAAGGTATAGTGACCGTTCCGGGCCAGCGACCGCCCCTGTTGAGCCTAATCGATGCGATTGACTACATTTACCGATTATTCGTTGCGTGTGCTGATTTACCTCGGTACCCACGCGGAGCGGCGGGCGCAGGTCGGTGAGATCGCGCAGGCCTATCAGATCTCGAGAAATCATCTGATGAAAGTCATTTTGTTTTTAGCCACCGAGGGTTACGTGGTAACAACGCGGGGCAAAGGGGGCGGCGTGCAGCTGAACGTCAATCCTGAACGCGTCCGCGTCGGGGAGGTGGTGCGCAAGTCGGAGGACGGCAGCGCCCTGGTGGAGTGTTTCACTCAGGGCGCCTCGGACTGCCGTATAGAACGGGTTTGTGTGTTGCGTGGGGCGTTCGAGAAAGCCGAGCAAGCTTTTTATGCGGTTCTGGATACCTACACACTGGCTGATCTGGTGGTAAACCGCCCGGCCTTGTTACGGGCACTGGGCCGCGCCAAGACTGGGTTGTAATCTTTCGTCGGGAGCGTCGGCCTCGGGTTAGTGTTCGCCCTTAGTACGCAACAAACCCGCCAATCGATTGCCTTGTTTCTGCGGCCCACCGCGCGGGAAAATGGTGTGCAAATACCGGTTACTGCCGCGCTCGGGCCCCCATATTTTGCGAAAATGCTTAATAACTTCGCGGACGTTGGCCTGGATCTGATGGGTTTCATAAAAGTCTCGCAGGAAGCGGATCACCTCCCAGGTTTCGTCGGTGAGCGGCAGATTTTCGTGGTCCGCCTGTGCGCGTACAAACGCCTCCGACCAGTCATCCAGGTTGACCAAATAGCCTTCACTGTCGGTTTCGACCGATTTCCCGTTCACCTCAAGCGTGCGGATCTGCATGCTGGGATAAGCGATGCTGCCGCTCTCGCCACCCCCAGGGGCGCCGTATTCGGCCACACTATCGGCGTCGGTCGGGGACCACAGGGCAATGGCAATGTCGCCGTCGAGCCTCCCGTGATGCCGGGTTGATCCGTTCACTACGATTTTTCCGCTGGCAGGCGGGATATCAAACGTCGCGACACCTCCGCGGTCGGTGGCACCCTCGATCGGATGCTGCGGATCGGTGTCCAGGTAGAGGGTGACGGGGGTGCGTTTTACCGGTTCGTCGGTGAACTTCATCAGGACTCGAATGCGTAGCATAGACTCTCTCTCATGGGCAAATATGCCCTGTCGGGTAGAACTGGCTTGGGTGCCGATTATCGGCATTATAACAAATATATTAAATACTTGATTGCATTGCTATGGCGTTGTGGCTTCCGTAACGGAGGACCCCGGGGTGGTAAGAACACCTTCCCCACCACAAGGCCGCCGCTACTTGTATCGAATCTGTAGATATAAAAGATCAATAAATATTGTTTGTTAATAACTAGCCGTGATTATATCGTCTCCGCCAACAAGCTACTAAAAATCAAGAAAGGGCTCATTTATGCGGAGAGACGAAAACCGATCGTGCGATGTCAGATGCGACATGGTCGATCACTCCGGCATCGAGGCTCCCGAAATACTGCAGAAACTTGCGCAGCGCGC
This sequence comes from Thiogranum sp., assembly GCA_030148915.1. Taxonomy (GTDB): domain Bacteria; phylum Pseudomonadota; class Gammaproteobacteria; order DSM-19610; family DSM-19610; genus Thiogranum. The sequence goes on along the minus strand of JASBSN010000049.1, from coordinate 36,722 downwards.
AGGGGTGGGCTTCAACGCCAGCAAACCCTGGGATATACAGGTTTACGATCCCATCGTCTACCAGCGCATTCTGAGACACGGCTCATTGGGTTTCGGTGAGACCTATATGGATGGCTTATGGGATGCCGAAGCATTGGATGAGCTGTTTACACGCCTGCTGCGCTTTGACATTGACGAAAAATTGGCCGGTCGGCCCCGAGTCCGCTTGCTGGCCGAAGTGGTCCGCCAGACTGTATTGAACCTGCAGTCGAGCCAGAGGGCTTTTCAGGTGGGCGAGCATCACTACGATGCCGGCAATGACGTATTCCGGGCCATGCTGGGCAGGAATATGACTTACTCCTGCGGCTATTGGCGTTACGCAAACAATCTAGAACAAGCCCAACACGACAAGTTGGATATGATCTGCAAAAAGCTCGATTTGCAGCCGGGAGAACGGTTACTGGAAATCGGTTGTGGCTGGGGCAGTCTGGCTCGGCACGCCGCAAAATATTATCAAGCTGAAGTGACCGGTATAACCGTTTCCCGAGAGCAGCAATGGTTTGCGCAGGAGCGGTGTGCCGGATTGCCAGTGCATATCGAGCTAATGGACTATCGTGAGCTGCAGGGGAAGTATGACAAACTGGTCTCTGTCGGCATGTTCGAACACGTGGGACCGAAAAACTATCGCGTCTATTTCGATACTGCGGCGCGTTTAATGAAAGATGACGGTCTTTTTTTACTGCATACCATTGGTATTTATGCCACTTCACACACCGTGGACCCATGGATCGACAAGTATATTTTCCCGAATGGGAAACTCCCGTCGGCACGCCAGATAGCGGGCGCTGTTGAGAACTGTTTTCTGATTGAAGACTGGCATAATTTCGGCACCGACTACGAACGCACCCTAATGGCCTGGTGGGATAATTTTGACGCAGCCTGGCCTAAATTGGCACAAAAATATGATCGTCGGTTCTACCGCATGTGGAAGTACTATCTGATGAGTTGCGCCGGTTTTTTTCGCTCACGGCAGGGGCAGTTGTGGCAGCTGGTGTTGAGCAAACGCAACCGTACTCAGGGCTACCGGTCAGTGCGCTAGGCACCCGACACCGCTTGGAATAATTTATCATTAATGCGCTTGAAAAACATCATTACGCAATATAACATGTAATTGAAATACATTTAAAAGTGGGAGAATAATTATGAAGAGACCTGCCATTTCGCTGTTGTTGTTGTGCGTCGGCCTGACCGATGTCGCCCTCGCCGAAACCGTAAGTGTCGAAATGACGGCCAAGGAGCTGCCGTTGCAAATTGACAATGCCGGTACCACTCACGCCATGTGGACATTCGGCGGCACCATTCCGGGGCCGCTGATTCGCGTCAAGCAAGGCGATGTGGTGGATTTCACCCTGCATAACGCCGAGAGTAATCACCAGAGCCACTCTATGGATTTTCACGCTGCGCAAGTCGATGTGCTGGATGAATTCGCCCCCATAAAGCCGGGAAAAACAAAAAAGTTCAAGTTCAAGGCAAAAGTGCCGGGCGTGTTTATTTATCACTGCGGTTCGGAGGCGATGTCGGAACATATCTCAAGAGGTATGTATGGCGTGATTATTGTGGATCCTCGCGAAGGTTACAGCGCGCAATTTCCGAAACCTGATCGCGAGTACGTCATCGTCCAGGGGGACCTGTTCGAAGAAGGTACAAAACCGAAAGACATCACTATGGGCAGAGGGTGGGAAGGCTCTCTTATCAACGGCAAACTATTTCACTATGACCCGGTTCACGATTCCAACGCCAGTATAGCGCTCGAGTCAGAGCCGGGTGAGCGCGTAAGACTGTATTTTGTCAATGCAAGCATTAATGAATCGGCCGCGTTTCATCCTATTGCCGGGATATGGGAAAGGGTATGGGATAACGGCAATCCGAAAAACGTGCGCTATGACATGCAGACCGTTGACGTGCCGCCAGCCCACGGAATGGTCTTTGATATTGTCAGTCCGGCCGACAGGGCTACCAATAACGCCATCGTAGATCACCGCATGAAGCATGCGCTCAATGGCGCTATCACGGTGCTGATGAACTATAAGGGCGCTGATCCGGACAAAGGCCGAAACGGGAATCTCATCCTAAGGTAATAGATCCAGGGAATGATTCTTTTCACAGAAACGAAGTGAGGGTTTGTCATGCCTGTCATTAACCGGAGTCCGGATAGCGCAACTGTTGGTAGCGTCATCCTGTTGGGTATTATCGGTGTTGTAGCCGCGCAGACGGCGATCGCCTCAGATACGGAAAAATATATACAAGATAAATGCGCGGGCTGTCACGCCTTGTCAGCAGATGATTTCGATGTGAATGACATGAGCGAACGTCTGCGCCGAAAAGGCCCGCCTCTCTACTATGCCGGTGACAAGTTCAAAAAAGAATGGCTGCAGGGCTGGCTCCAATCGCCCAGCCGGATAAGACCCGGAGGCGGCTTTCCTCCGGATCATACAGTGGTGACAGACGATGGCGACGTCATCGACGAGAAGACATTGCCGGAGCACCCGTCTGTCGCCAAGCCCAAGGCCGGTGATGTCGCCGAATTTCTTTTGACGCTACACCTGAAGGCTCGACCGCCACTGAAAACGGCGTACCAGCCGAAAGAAGTTTCTCCGATGCTCGGCAAAATGAATTTTAACAAATTCAAGGGCTGCTCTGCATGCCATCGCGACGAGGAGGGGGTGGGAGGATTGTCCGGCCCGGAGCTGTACAGCGCATGGAACAGGCTGCAGCCGGAATTCATGGTTTCTTATATCAAGAATCCGGTGGCGTGGGATCCGCATTCCATGATGCCGAACAAGCATCTACAGGAACCTGAGATCCACAAACTGGTTGATTATCTCAAACTCATCGGGGAGAAGAGGCCATGATCCGGAAAATTATCATCAGCATGTCTCTGCTAGCGGCGATTCAGACGGCGTATGCCAGCGAAGACGAGATTGAGGCGGGCAAGATCCTATATCGAACCTACTGTACGCAGTGTCACGGCATTGAGGGTGACGGCTATGGCATTAACGTTGCGGATATGGAAGTGCTGCCCAGGGATCATACCGACCGTAAAGAAATGATGACGCGTACTGACAAGGACCTGTTCAAGGCGATCAAGCACGGTGGGAAATCCGTTGACAAGTCGGTGTTGATGCCTAATTGGGACGGAAATCTCTCGGACGATCAGATCAGTGCGCTGGTGCAGTATCTGCGCTCGTTGTGCTGCACGCAGAAGCAAAAATAGAGGGCGGTAACAATGAAGCAAACATCATTAGGCACGAGTGTGACGGTGTTTCTGCTGCTGGGGTTCGCATTGTCGGCGTTCCCCTTTAAAAGTAGTCACGCCGAATTAAGAAAGTTTGAAATGACAATTGAAGAGGTCATGCTGGAAGTGGCCCCGGGGTTCAAGACCAAAGTCTGGGCTTTTAACGGACAGGTCCCCGGGCCGCTGATCCACGTCAAGCAAGGCGATAACGTTGAAGTGACTGTGCATAATTTCACGACGTTGAACCATACCGTGCATTGGCATGGAGTCTATCAGACCAATTCGTGGCGCAGTGATGGCGTGCCGAACATTACCCAGCAGGCGATCGAGCCGGGTGACAGTTATGTGTACAAATTTGTCGCTGACAAGCCCGGTAGTCTCTGGTACCACTGCCATGTCAACGTCCCAGAGCATGTCGGCTTACGAGGTATGTGGGGACCGCTGATTGTCGACCCGCAAAACCCCACTCCCATCGAGAAAGAGGTTACCAAAGATGCCATCCTCATGTTCTCTGCCTGGAATTCGGATGTGGCAATGGAGTTTGGCAAGGGCGGAGATCCCAGAGAGCTGCCGAACTATTTTTCGATCAACGGTAAGGCCTTCCCGACCGATCAGCCGTTGCGCGTAAAAAAAGGGGATGTACTCAGGCTGAGACTTTATAGCGTCAGTGTCGAGACGGCCTACCATCTGCACGGCCATGATGTCCTGGTAACCCACAAAGACGGTCTGCCGCTCGATTCGCCGTATTGGGCGGATGTGGTGGACGTGCCGGTCGGCTCTCGGAAAGACGTTATCGTGCGCATGAACAACCCGGGGCGCTGGATCAATCACGATCACATTGATCACCACACGTCAAATAATGGGAAAGCGCCGGGCGGCGCGATAACGGTGGTCGAATACGATGGCATAAAGAAGGATGACTGGTACGTTTGGAAAGACAAGGACGCGACCTACGATCCCGATTTTTATATGAGTGATGAGCTGCGCCAACCCTACGGCATGTATGATCATGCGGCATTCAAGGGCGAGAAAATCAAAAAACAGAAAAAGAAAAAGAAGCAAAAGGCTGAATAGTAGCGAAGGCTTGCCGCGGTGAAGTACTGGGCGACGGTTGATTTGCCGGTCGATATGGAGGATATTTGCATGCAACTGCCCGGCGCCGCGAAGAAGCCCTTTTACTATGCAAATCAGTCACTACACCGACTACGCGTACAGAGTTTTGATGTATGTCGCGGTGAATAACAAGCGTCGTATCACGATGGCGGAAATCGCCGCATACTATGGTATTTCGCACGAACATCTGCGCAAAGTGGTGCACCGTCTTTCCGGTCTAAGTTATATCAGGACCTATCACGGCAAGGGCGGCGGTATGGAGCTTAACAAGCCACCGGAAGAGATCAATATTGGCCAGCTGTTTCTGGAGTTCGAAGGCATCAGGCCATTGATCGACTGTGATAAGTCACGCTGTCCGCTGCGCGCTTCGTGTGAGCTGAGCTGTGTGTTTTCCAGAGCACAGGATATGTTTATTAATGAAATAAAGCAGCACTCGCTGGCCGATCTGTTGCAAAGCCGCAGTACGGTAAAAAAATTGTTCAATTGATACCTGTACGCTACGCGTTTCGCATGTGGAGGAATCGTTAATGCTGTATCCGAAGATTTTGCTTGCGCTTGGCTTGTGTTTATCGGTCTGCGCGGTGGTGGCGGGCGAACAGGCGCCCTGGGGTCGTGCACAGGTTACACAGACTGACTATAAGCCGATGAAGGTCGTTTATGATGTTACCACCGGCGAGCTCGACCAGCTGGCGCATGTGTTGGATCGGGTAAGCTACTTGAGTAAGCTCACCGGAGCGGATCCGTTCGAGCAGTCTATTGTGGTTGTGCTACACGGATCATCCATCAAATTCTTCGCCATAAAAAATTACAGCCAATATGATAATCTGCAAAAGCGGGCGCAAAGCTTGTCAGTAGGTGGACTGATACGCTTTAAGATGTGCAAACTGGCCGCCGAAAGTCAGGGATTGAGCGCCCAAGACATCCACGGCTTTGTCGAGATGGTGCCCATGGGCGATGCAGAGATCGTTCGGCTTCAATACGAAGAGAATCATGCCTATATGCAGTAGGCACCCATCCTGCTTTTTGTGAATCCCTGCTCATGTTGCCTGGCCTCGGTCTGGATCGAGGGGGAAGGGCAGGCGAAACCGTCGATCAGACGGCATGCGCCTTATCCGCCTTCTCCCATTGCGGATTGTCGTCGAAACGTTGTGCCCACGCCTGGATGTCGTCTTCGGCGACGTTGAGATACCGCAGCGTTTCAATGGCGAGGGTGCGATTATCAGGGTCTTTAGGCGCGACACAGACCACCGCGCCCAAGCCGCGAAGCGGTACGGCATCGGTTTCATCGGCCACTCGGGTAATGATGTCCAGGTTGGGGCGACGTTGTTTCAGGCGCCGGATCAGCGCCTGGGCATCCTTATGCGTGGTGCGACCGACGATCAAAACATCGGGCGTCTCGGCAAAGCTTTCTACCAGTTGGGCATCATTGAGATTGCCCACCCCGGCGCTGAAACCCAATGAACGTGCCCGGGCGACGGCCTTTCGGTCAGAATCCAGGGCCAGATAGCGATGGCCGAAGGCGGTGAGCGCGCTCGCCACGGTCAGTTCAGTGTCGGAAGCGCCGTTTATGAGCACATGGCGTGACGCCTCGTCGCCGGCTGAATCGTCGTCGAGCAGACGCGCCGCCAACCGCGCACTCAACCGATCGCCCAGCGGCGCCAGCGCAGGCGTAAGTGCCATGGTGATGACCACCGAGGCGGTCAGGATCGCGGCCAACGTGGGCGCAATGGCATCGGAGGCCGCCATGGCGGTCAAGATGACAAAAGCGAATTCGCTACCCTGACCGAGGGTGAAACCCAGGCGCAGTGACACCGCCGCGCTGATACCGGTCAGCCTTGCCGCGAGTGCCACAAGCACCCCTTTGACCAGTAGCAACGCTCCGGCAACGGCCAATGTGATCCCCAGATAAGCTGAGACCACGCTGGCATCCAGCGACATACCCACGGTGATGAAAAACAGGCCCAGTAACAGCCCACGAAACGGTTTCAGCTCGGTTTTGATCATGTAGCAGTATTCGGATTCCGAGAGCAGCATGCCGCCAAGAAACGCACCGAGCGGTAACGACAGACCGGCCAGCCCGGTTAGACTCGCGGTCACCACCACCACCAGCAAGGCGGCCGCCGTGAAGGCCTCATCGAGTCCGGCGCCGACAATCCAGGCAAAGCCCGGGCGCAACAATCGTCCGATGACCGCCACAGCGGCAATGGAGAGCGCAGCCTTACCCAGGGCAAGCGTCAACGAGGTGGCCGAGTCGCTGTTGGCGGTATCCGCACTGATCAGGGCCAGCAGGATCACGGCGACCACGTCCTGAAATATCAGGAGTGCTGTGGCCGAATGCGCCATGGGCGTGCCTTGTTCGCCACGATCGTTGAGGGTTTGCAGTGCAACGGCGGTGGAGGACAGTGCCAGCGCACCGGCGACTGGCAAAATTGACGTTACCGGTGCGATGCCCAATAGCCCCAGCGCGCCGGCAATCACCGCCGTCGTGCCAGCCCATTGCAACGGACCCATGGTAAGAAAGTCTTTTTTTGCCGCCCATAGCTGCTTCAGGGAAAAATGCAGACCGATATCGAACAGCAGGAAAATAACGCCAAATTCAGCCAGCAATTCCACCGTATCGGACATCGGCACCCAGCCGGTGACAGACGGACCAACAACCACGCCGGCGCAGAAGTACCCGAAAATTGCCGGGATTCCGAAGCGCGGCAACAATGCGGTGGAGATCACGCCGGCCGCAAGTAAGACTGCGAGCGGCAACATCATATTTAAGGTCTCATGCACAGGCGGTCTCCAATAGTGCGCGCTCGGGAGCGACCCTATCCGTCATCTGGCAGCTTTCCCGCTCTCGGCGAGTTCGTTCAAGAGCGTGTGGATGAATTGCACGCATACCGAACCTTCGCCCACCGCCGAGGCGACGCGTTTGACGGAACCCGAGCGCACGTCGCCGGCGGCGAAAACCCGGGGGCAACTGGTCTCCAGGAGATGAGGTCGGCGATTCAGACTCCATCCATGCGCTGTCAGCGCCTCATCGCTGAGCGCATCCCCGGTGAGCACAAAGCCTTTATCGTCCAGGGCCACTTGGTCACCGACAAACGCCGTACCGGGTTGCGCTCCGATAAAGATAAACAGATGTGAGACAGCCAAGGTGCTGGTTGAGTCATCACGATTGTTGTGCACCGTGACGCTTTCCATAGCTTCATCACCCTGAATAGCCTCAACTTCACTGTGAGTATGCAGATAAATGTTCGGGATGTGATCAATACGCCGCACGAGGTAATCAGACATGCTTGCGCCCAGCCCACCGCCACGCACCAAAACGTGTACGTGGCGCGCTCGGCGTGAAAGATACACCGCCGCCTGGCCGGCTGAGTTGCCGCCGCCGATGATCGCCACGTCGCGTCCGCGGCACAGCTGTGCCTCGACATGGCTGGCGCCGTAGTGTACACCGCCATAGCGCCCCAGATTCCCGATGCTCGGTTGCCTATAAATAGCCCCGCTGGCAATTACCACCACTTTAGCCAATACCTGATCGCCGCCGTCCATACGCAGCCGGTGGCAGGGCTCGCCGCACTCCATGCTCAGCAGCTCTCGGGCAATCGCAATGTGTGCGCCGAATTTTTGCGCTTGCAAATACGCACGCCCCATCAGCGCCTGGCCGCTGATGCCGGTTGGAAAACCCACGTAATTCTCGATGCGTGAACTGCTGCCGGCCTGGCCGCCGGGCGCGCACTGTTCGAGCACCAGCACGCTCAAGCCTTCGGAGGCCGCGGAGACGGCGCTCGCCAAGCCCGCCGGCCCACTGCCGATGACCGCGAGGTCGTAAGTGACGCCGTGATCGATTTCAGCGGTGAAACCCAAGGTGTCCGCCAACATTCGGATGGACGGTCGTTTATGTACCGTGTCGTTGACGATCACCGCCGGCAGGTCATCCTCGTTTAATTCATGGCGACTGATCAGCGCGCGCGCATCGGTTTCGCGGGGGTTGGTGACCGTAAAGGGGATGCCGTTTCGCGATAGGAAATTCTGCAGCTCGGCGGTTGCCGCTCTTTGCGGATTGCCAACCAGGACGACGTTGCCGAGATTCTCAGCAATCATGCGCATGCGCCGGAGAATGAAGCTCAATAACAGTTTTTCCCCGAGCTCCGCCTCCGTGGCTATGAATCGACGCAGGTCGGTGGATTCGATAACCAGGGCAGTCAAGGCCTTGGCGGCGCGCCCGCTCACTAGCGCACGGCCGCCGGTCATGGTGATGATTTCGCCGACATAGTGTCCGGGGCCGTGGCTGATAACGACCGCTTCGCCTTCATCCGTGTTTCGGACTACGTCGATTTGCCCCTCAAGGACCAGCATCATGGGCGCGCGATCACCCGCTGTCCACAAGCGCTCGCCCGCGGCAAACGTTCTGACCGACCCGTGAGCTTGAAGGAGTTCAATCTCTTCGGCGTTCAGCTGTGGATCAAGTTCGTGCATGCGCTCGGCGGTGCCCGCCGCCCATGGCGGCACCGCATTGGCCGCGTCTTGTTCATTCATAAGCGAAATCCTCATGCCTTCAGAAGCCCGGTCGACGGCGCCGTGCCGAAGGGCGGTCGGTGACGGCAGCACCTTATGCGTTGGTTCGGGTGGGCGCCCACGATATTTACCCGGAACAGGATGATAGCCTCGAAGCAGGGTGCCTTCATTAACAAGAGGTAGGTACAATATATGAGTTGACATATATATGATTAGCCGTATACTTAAACAATGCACTCCGAACCTGAACTTTTTTTTCAAATGCTCGCCGACACGACCCGGCTGCGAATTGCCATGCTGTTACAACGTCAGGGGGAGCTGTGCGTCTGTGAGTTGACCCATGCGTTGGCGCTGTCACAGCCGAAAATCTCGCGCCACCTCGGACAGATGCGCGAAGCGGGTCTGGTCCGGACACGGCGTGCGAGCCGATGGATGTATTACCGCCTGGAACCGGAGCTGCCCGGTTGGATGCAGCGGACATTGATGGCAACGCTCGAAGGAGTAGCGGCGTTGTCACCTTACAAAGAAGACGCGCAAACGCTGGCCGCTATGCCGAACCGGCCCGAAGCCAGTTGCTGCGCGTGAATTTACAGGAGATACGTTATGAGTCGCCTACATGTTCATATCGCGGTCGAAGATCTTGACCGAAATATCCGTTTTTATTCGGCCATGTTCGGCACGCAACCGACTGTCGTCAAGGAGGACTATGCCAAGTGGGAAGTGCTTGACCCGGCGGTTAACTTCGCGATATCCGCGCGCGGCAAACACACCGGTCTCGATCACGTCGGCATTCAGGCCGACAACCCGCAACAGCTGGAGGATGTGCAGGAGCGCTTGGAGGCCGCGGGGATAGCCGGTCGAGAGCAAACCGATGTGGCTTGTTGTTATGCGCGTTCCGATAAGTACTGGAGTCTTGATCCACAGGGAATTGCCTGGGAGGCCTTTCATACGCTTGACAGTAGTCCCACCTTTAACGACTCCGAAAACAACACCCCGGCGCAAGGCTGCTGTGTGCCGAAAATAGCTGTGAATCGCGGCTGCCGATGATGCATATCCTGTTTCTGTGCACCGGCAACTCCTGTCGTTCGCAGATGGCAGAGGGCTGGACCAGGGTGCTGGCAGACGATGGCGTGACGGTTCAGTCTGCAGGGCTCGAGGCCCACGGCAAAAACCCCCGCGCGATTGCCGTGATGAGAGAGGCCGGTATCGATATCTCGGGGCAGGAATCGACGCGAGTCGATGAACGGATGTTGCAGGCGGCCGATCTGGTCGTGACGGTCTGCGGTCATGCCGACGAACATTGTCCCATCTTGCCTGCGGCTACCCAAAAAGAGCACTGGCCGCTGGATGATCCGGCGCGGGCCACCGGCAGCGACGATGAGATATTGCGGATATTTCGCCTCACGCGGGATGCCATCAGACAGCGGGTGGAATGCTTACTGACCCGCTTGCGGGAAGCTTCATCCACATGAGCGCGCCGATGAGCCTGTTTGAGCGCTATCTGAGTGTCTGGGTGTTGCTGTGCATCGGCGCCGGTATCGCGTTCGGGCACTGGTTCCCCGAAGCGTTCACGCGTCTAGGTGCGATGGAAGTCGCCAGCGTCAATCTGCCGGTGGCCGTATTGGTGTGGTTGATGATTCTACCGATGCTGTTGAAGATCGATTTTCGTTCTCTGCATGAGGTGCGCGAGCACTGGAAAGGGGTGGCCGTAACGCTGTTCGTCAACTGGGCGGTGAAACCCTTTTCCATGGCTTTGCTCGCCTGGTTATTCATTCGTGGATTGTTTGCTTCCTGGTTACCGGCTGAACAGATAGACAGCTATATCGCCGGACTGATAATTCTGGCCGCGGCGCCCTGCACCGCCATGGTGTTCGTCTGGAGCCATTTGACGCAGGGCCATCCCGGCTTCACCCTGTCGCAGGTAGCGCTCAATGACGTGATCATGGTGTTTGCCTTCGCCCCCATTGTGGCATTGTTACTGGGAATCTCCTCGCTCCACGTGCCTTGGGCTACCCTGGTGTTATCAGTGGTGCTGTATATCGCGCTACCCGTTACCGTCGCGGTCATCGCGCGGCGTTGGTTACTGTCACTTGAGCCAGGTGGCGCCCGCTTGTCGAAGGTATTGCATCGCCTGCAACCGTTGTCGCTGGTGGCCCTGTTGACCACACTGGTGTTGCTGTTCGGGTTTCAGGGCAAGCAGATTATTGACCAGCCGGTGATCATCTTCCTGCTGGCGATACCGATCCTGGTGCAGGTATATTTCAACTCCGGCCTGGCTTATTTGCTTAGCCGGCGACTGGGTGTAGTCCACGGCATCGCCGCACCGGCGGCGCTGATCGGCGCCAGTAATTTTTTCGAGCTGGCGGTCGCGACGGCAATCGGTCTTTACGGACTGGATTCCGGCGCGGCGCTGGCCACGGTGGTGGGTGTGCTGGTCGAGGTGCCCGTAATGCTGTCGGTTGTCCGGATCGTCAACGGCAGTCGTGACTGGTATGAACGCAGCCCGCGGTTAGCTTCTGTCTAGTTCGCCGTCGTTGTCTCGGCGCAACCAACCACTACCGCCCTTGTCGGTAGATCTCTTTTTTCAACGGCGACACTCAAAGCTACCATCGTTCTGGGATTTTACTATTCTGGCGACGACCTTACTGGTATTGTCGATGCCAGGTCACCCCGGCGAGGCTAACAACGGCGGGATCCTGTGTAGCGCGGCGCATGCAGTGCAATGCTTCCCGGCTAAGTATTACCCGAGCTTGATGGCGACTATGGCAAAACTGGAGGAAACACGATGAATGTCAAACACATGATCTTTAGCGTTACTTTAACCGCTGCCGCAAATGCGGCGCAGGCCGAGCTGGTTGTCCCGATGAAGATGGTCAACGACCACGGCACGACGTCCTCGGTGGGAACGGTAACCATCAGCGAGTCAGCCTACGGACTGGTATTCACGCCGGCGCTCAGCCATCTGAAACCCGGACTACACGGCTTCCATATCCACGAAAACCCTAGCTGTCAGCCAAAGGAAAAAAACGGCAAAATGGTCGCGGCGCTGGCAGCCGGTGGTCACTTCGACCCCCAAAAATCCAATAAGCACGATACTCCCTGGGGTGACGGACACCTGGGTGATCTGCCGCCATTATTTGTTGACGCCAGCGGCGGCGCCCGCGAGCCCGTGCTGGCGCCACGTCTGAAGTTATCCGAGGTAAGCGGCCATGCACTCATGATCCATCTCGGCGGTGACAACCACTCCGACAAACCGGCCCCGCTTGGCGGCGGCGGCGCCCGCATGGCCTGTGGCGTGATTAAATAGACATCTGCGCCAAAGCGTCAGCATCAAAGAAGCTTTTGGTAAGACGTCTTCCGATCGAGTCTGTTACGTCGGTTGTTGGGATGTTCTATCGCTCCGAGGCGATGCCGCCCGAGGTCTTTAGTTTCACCTACACTAGACTAGATACATCGGCTTAATAAAGTGTCGACGCGAAGAGGCAGAGAATCAGGGAACTCAGTATGCAGTTACCTATCGCAAATAGAAAAGCCGCCGGGCAGGCGCTTGCAGAGGCATTACCTGCCTACCTCGACCGTGATAACGTCATTGTGTTGGGTTTACCGCGCGGAGGGGTACCGGTTGCCATGGAAGTTGCCCAAGTCCTCGGCGCCCCGCTGGATCTGATGCTGGTAAGAAAGCTCGGCACTCCGGGACAGAAAGAACTGGCTATGGGGGCCATTGCCAGCGGCGGCGGCATGGTCATAAACGAGGAAATAGTCCAGGCCCTTTCGATATCCTCGCAGGCGATCGAACGGGTAGCGGAGGAAGAACGCAAGGAACTAAAGCGCCGCGACCAGGTTTACCGTGGTGAGAGGCAGTGGCCGAACCTCGCGGATCGATGCATCATTCTGGTGGACGACGGTCTGGCGACCGGCGCGACCATGCGCGCCGCGGTGGCGGCGGTGCGCGCGCAGCAGCCTTCACGCATTGTAGTTGCCGTGCCCGTGGCACCTCCGGAGACGGTGGCGATGCTGGCTCAGCAAGCCGACGAAGTAGTCTGCCTTGCCGAGCCCGCGCCTTTCCAGGCTATTGGTCAATGGTATGCTGATTTTTCCCAGGTCAGCGATGAAGAGGTGCGTCAGATGCTCGCCAAAGCATGGGACGAACCGGCGGAAAAGATTTCATGAAGCGCATGGAGAGGCCAGAGAACCAGGCGCCGGGGCTTTGTATGGCTTTCGTCGCGAGCCTCGTGATTGGCGGGTGATGTTGCGGTGTATGAATCCCCACCCAGTAGGCACACGGAACTAAGCTTTCAGGCTGCTAAGGTCACGCTGAAGGGTGGTCTTGCAGTTCCCGTCAATTCCCAAGGGGGCTCGTGGTATTCGCTCACGGTAGCGGCAGCAGCCGATTCAGCGGGTTCCTCGAACACTTTCATGGTACTGGGCGATGATCACGGATAATTTACGGGTTTTTGCCCTCAATAGCAGCCGTGATTTTGGTGGGTGTGTCGCGGAGTCATTAAATATATGCCTTGCCGAACATGAGGAAAGGGAATTTGAGGACGGAGAGCACAAGGTGCGGGCGCTGGAGAATGTCCGCGGCAGGGACATTTTTGTCATCGCCTCGCTGTATGGTGATGTCGATCAGACCGTAAACGACAAACTGGTACGTCTGCTATTTTTTATCGCAGCGCTCAAGGATGCATCGCCGATACGTGTTACTGCGGTCATTCCCTACTTGTGTTATGCCCGCAAGGACCGCAAGACGAAGCCCCGGGATCCGGTTATAACCCGCTATGTTGCCAGTCTTCTTGAAGCTGTCGGCGTGGACCGCGTGGTGACCATGGATGTGCATAATCTTGCGGCCTACCAAAATGCCTTTCGGTGTCATACCGATCACCTGGTAGCAGTTCCCTTGTTCATTGAATATTTCATGTCCCTTCCGAGTGATGATCTGATTGTTGTTTCCCCGGACGTTGGTGGAATCAAGCGGGCTGAGCAGTTTAGAGAAGCGCTGGAACAACAAACAGGTACTACCGTAGCAAGTGCTTTCATGGAAAAAAACGTAGCGCGCGCGTAGTCAGCGGCGAGGCCGTGGTCGGCAATGTGGAAGCTAAGATCGCGATTATTGTTGACGATATGATTGTCAGCGGAGGGACGATTGCGCGCACCGTGAAAGCCTGCCATGAGCGTGGCGCCAGCAGGATTTTTGCCGCGGCTTCACATGGATTATTTGTGGGCGATGCCGAAACTATCCTGGCGGTACCCGCACTGGAACGAGTGGTAATCACCAATAGTGTCGCGCCATTCCGCATCCCTGGGGGCGCCGTGCGTGAAAAGCTGGAGGTCCTTGACGCCGCACCCCTGTTTGCCGAAGCGATCAAACGTATTCATTGCGACGGTTCAATTGTCGATCTCTTGGCAATTCAGGGCTCCTGACCGATGAGCGTGCCGGCATATTGCTGCGCGAGCTGGAGATAGTCGTCGGCACGCTGTACCCATTTGGGGTGTTTACGGGCATCGTGGTCGTCCAGATGCCGGATGGTCAATTTGGCGCGCAGGAAAGCCCGGAACGCCTTATAGAAGAGCACCAGGGCATGCGCAGGATAGTCATTGGTCAATTGTTGGTAGCTGTCGAATACGGCTTGGCCAATGTAGGGTGCTCCAGCATATTCGCACTCCAGAGCCAGAAAGGCCAGTTCATCGGCTGGATCGAGGATCCGCAGTGTGTGGTTGAACTCCAGACAGTCGATGATTGCCGGGGGATCGATGAGACAAATATGTTCGGGGCGCAGATCTCCATGGGCCTCCACGATCCTTCGCCTGTTTACCCGCGCATCGAAAAGCTTCGATCTGCGGGAAAGAAACTGCTGGAGAGTCTTCTCGATCGTGGTGATCTGGCGTTGGGGGAGCCCGTAACCGGTTTCCGACAAAGCAAGCGTATAGGCATGGATGTTTTGCGCGAAACGCCGTCGATACTCGGGCGGTGTTATGTTCGCAGGATCTGCGCGAAGGTAAAACCGGGCCAGTATCTTTGAAACAGCCTGCACCTCGGCTTCTTTCACCCGACGTGCAGCGATCACCTGATCCAACATGCTTTCTTGCGGCAGTCGCCGCATCTTGACCAGCCAGTCGACGGGCTCGCCGTCACCGTCCAAATGTAGCCGGCCGGATGCGTCCTGCGTCAGAGGAACTACACTAAGGTAAACATCTCGCGCAAAACGCCGGTTAAGGCGCACTTCTTCCAGGCAATCATGATGACGGCGCTCCAGGGTGCTGAAGTCGAGGAACTCGAAGATTACTGGTTTTTTCAGCTTGTACACAAAGCGCTCGAGCAGAAAAACCCAGGACATATGGGTTTGAATAACGCCTATCTCGTCAGGATGCTCGGGATAAGAGGAAGGCTGACGAAGAAAAACGACCTTGGTCGAGATGCCGGTATCTTTTTGTGCCGGCGTGTTGTCGGCTGGCCGCAACAAGAATGTCCTGTTTGCATGGTGGGTGCGTGGCACAAAAAAGCACATAAAAGTGTAACAAGTAATTGACGGATATCAAGGTGTTCCTGTGTAAAGCGCCATATTATTAGTTTTGCTTGTTAAGTATGATGGTCACGTAGATGATGGCGCTGAGCTGACAAAGACTTCCAGGTTCGGGTGTCCATATTTCGTGCGAAAGCGCAACTAAGCGGGTCGCTGTGAAGCTTGGGGTGCTGCTTTACAGTCAAGGTGTGTCCTGGCCGGATCGAGGAGATCTGCTATGAGCGTGGAAGACCAGCTTCAAGCGACAGTCGATGCTGTGGTTCAAAAGGGTAAAGGTATTCTTGCCGCAGATGAAAGCAGCCCGACCATCGCCAAACGTTTCAAGGCGATCGGGGTTGAGTCGACCGAGGAAAATCGCCGCAGTTACCGTTCACTGATATTGTCAACCCCGAGGCTGAGTGAGTTCATCAGCGGAGTTATTTTGTTTGAGGAAACCCTTGGCCAGCACGCCGATAATGGCATGCCGCTCTCTGAGCTGGTCGCGCAGCACGGTATTGTTCCGGGTATTAAGGTCGACAAGGGCAAGTTTGCGCTGGCCAACGCGCCAGGCGATGAAATTACCGAAGGTCTCGACGGTCTTGCGCAACGCCTGGAGGGCTACAAAAACCAGGGTGCCCGATTCGCAAAATGGCGCGATGTCTACAACATTTCCAACGCTACTCCGAGCCAGCTTGCCATAGAAGCCAACGCCGAAGTACTAGCGCGTTACGCTGCCATCTGCCAGGCGCAAGGAATAGTACCTATTGTCGAGCCGGAAGTCCTTATCGATGGCGATCACAGTATCGATCGTTGCGCTGAAGTCACCGAAACTGTGCTTCATGAAGTGTTTCACGCACTGCACCGGCACCATGTGGTGCCTGAGCACATGCTGCTGAAGCCGAACATGGTGATACCAGGTAAAGCGCACTCGCACAAGGCCAGTCCGGAGGAGGTCGCTGCTCAGACTATAAGGATATTACGGCGCACAGTACCGGCTGCCGTGCCCTGCATCAATTTTCTTTCCGGCGGGCAGACACCGCAAGAGGCAACCGCCAACCTCAACGCCATGAACTGTTTAGTGCCACAGCCCTGGGAGTTGAGTTTCTCCTATGGGCGAGCATTGCAAGAACCCGCGTTACAGGCTTGGAAAGGCGACGCTACCAATGCCGAGAATACTCAGGCGGCGTTGTATCGGCGTGCCATGCTTAATGGCGCCGCGCGTTCCGGTAAGTATAGCCCGGAAATGGAATCGATCGGAGCGTGAAACAGTGTGCGGTGGTGGGCTCCGAGCCTGCTGCCGAAATCGTCTATATCACTTCCTGCGTCGAATTCTAGCGGCATGCGCCTATCATTGGCACCATCGGTCGAGCTTTAACAGACGTGAGTCTCCCGAGTAAGAAATGGCGAAGTTGGCTTTTTACGGCGCAACCGATGGGGTTACCGGTAGTGACGTTTCAGACAAATGGCTTTTGAGGGGGCGGCACTGATTTAAGACATGGTTTAGGGGTATGCAAGAGCACTTTCTCATCATAGGCCAGCTGGCTGGCGGGCTGGGGTTATTCCTGCTGGCGGTGAGTATGATCACCGAGAGCCTCAAGCAGGCCGCCGGCCACGCTTTACGTGACATGCTGGGTAAGTGGACCCACTCACCTGCTCGCGGCATCGTGACCGGGCTGTCTATTACCGCCCTCGTGCAATCGTCCAGTGCTGTCACGGTCGCCACCATCGGCTTTGTCAATGCCGGTCTGATCACCCTGTATCAGGCGCTAGGTGTCATCTATGGCTCAAATATTGGCACGACCATGACGGGCTGGTTAGTGGCCATCGTTGGCTTTAAAGTCAAGGTGGAAGCTTTTGCCATGCCAATGATCGGCCTTGGCATGCTCTTGCGTCTTACCGGTGGCGACAGTAGGCGTGCGCCTTTGGGGATTGCGCTGGTGGGCTTTGGTCTGTTTTTTATTGGTATTGACGTGCTCAAGGACGCCTTTGAGGGACTGGTGGCTGTCATTGATCTGCAAAAGTTCACCGCAGATGGCGTTTGGGGCGTGTTAGTGTATGTGGCTATCGGGTTTCTCATGACTGTGCTTACTCAGTCATCGAGTGCCGCTATCGCCATCACCCTGACGGCGACCACCGGCGGTGTGCTCGGACTCTATGCGGCGGCGGCAATGGTAATCGGGGCCAATGTGGGTACAACCTCGACAGCGGCGCTAGCCGTCATCGGCGCGACTTCAAATGCCAAAAGGGTGGCAGCCGCGCACATAGCTTTTAATCTGGTCACGGGGATAGTGGCGCTGTTGATACTGCCATTGTTGTTTTGGACCGTGAAAAACACCGGAAGACTGCTGGGCCTGGAGGATAATCCGGCGGTTACCCTGGCATTGTTCCACACCACATTTAATACTTTCGGCGTGCTGCTGATGTGGCCTGCGAGCGGCTGGTTGACGCGCTTCCTGGGAAAACGCTTTGTCACTCAGGAGGAGATTGAGGGCCGCCCCAGGTACCTAGACAGAACGGTCGCCGTGTCACCCATGCTCGCCCTGAATGCACTGGCGCTGGAATTATCGCGTATTGCTGCGGTTGCAAGGCGCATGACGCTTGAGGCATTGAGCGCCGAATCCGTACCGAGTAAGCGCATGGCAAGCGATAGGGTGATCGCCAATAAACTGGCGAACGCAGTGGCCGAGTTTATCAGCAGACTGGGAAGAGGTTTGCTCAGTAGCGAAGTCGCTGATCAGCTTGCGCGGGTGTTACGAGCAGAGCAACATCTGCTGGCCTGCGCGGAACAGGCGATAGTAGTCGCCAGGGTACAGGCTGAATTGGAAATTATAACGGACAAAAAATTGATAGATGGTATTGCTCACTACCGCGTTAATGTGGTCAGTCTGATGAAACTTGCCGACCCTGAAGCCGAAAACTTCTCCTTTGCAGAGTGTGAGGCGCAATTGCATCGAGTGCAGATGTCGTATGATGATGCAAAGGCAGCGTTGCTGCGTGCCGGTGCGCAGTTGCAGGTGCCGATTCCTGTAATGATAGATACGCTTGAGCAAAACAGCCGGATCCGGCGTATGGCCCGGCAGATGGTCAAGGCGATGCGCAACCTCAGCGAGCTGTATACTGTAGCTGAGGTGAGAATTCCGCAGGCGAAAGAGATTGTTGAACAACAAGCCGGTGATCAGCAGCATTGGCATCCTCACTAAAGGGCTGCGCGTTTTGCTACAATAGGGCGGGAGTCTGCGTATGGAATCGTTGTCGGTCAATGCACTGATATGGACGGGCATTGTGTTTTGTATCAGCCAGTCAGCGATGTTCTCCGGTTTGAACCTGGCATTACTCGGTATCAGCCGCTTGCGGCTCGAAGTGGAGGCCACGGCGGGAAATCCTGCTGCGGTGAAGATACTTGCGCTACGCAAGGACTTCAATTTTCTTCTGACCACGATTCTCTGGGGCAATGTGGCCATCAATGTGTTGTTGACGCTACTGTCTAAGTCGGTGATGGTAGGGGTAACCGCCTTTTTCTTTTCAACATTTCTTATCACTCTGGTGGGCGAGATCACACCTCAGGCGTACTTTTCCCGCCATGCCATGCGCATGGGGTCGCTGCTGGCGCCGTTGTTGCGTATTTATCAGATTATTCTTTTCCCAGTAGCAAAACCCTCTGCCATGGTGCTGAATTGGTGGTTGGGTGGCGAGGGTATAGGGTATTACCGAGAACGGGATCTGCATACGGTGATACGCAAACATATAGAGGCGAAAGAGTCAGATGTCAGTCGCCTGGAGGGTGTTGGCGCCATAAACTTTCTGGCGCTGGATGACATCGCAGTCACCCAGGAAGGTGAATATGTGGATCCCGAGAGCATCATTCGCTTGCCTAATGAAGCGGGGCTGCCCGTGTTTCCCGAGTTCGAGCGCGACGCCCGTGACCCGTTTTTGCATAGCTTAAACAGGTCTGGGAAAAAGTGGGTGATAATTGTTGATGAGAAAAATGAACCTTGTATGGTGCTGAACGTCAATGCCTTCCTGCGGGAGGCGCTGTTAGGCAGAGGGGCATTCAGTCCTTATATATACTGTCATCGACCCATTATCGTCCGGAATCCACATACTTTGATCGGTAAAGTATTGCCGCGCTTGAGAGTGCGTGCGAAGTCTGAAGTAGATGATGTTATCGATGATGATCTTATTCTTATTTGGGCCGATGAAAAACGAGTGATAACCGGTGCAGACATTCTTGGCCGGTTATTACGCGGTATAGTATTGCGTGACATCCGCTGAGCGCCGGTCCGGGGTGGCGATACAGCATCCTGTTGATCCACCGGCCCCGTTTGGCGGCGGCTTGTAGTCGGCGAGATCGAGTTTAAAGCCCTGTATATAGAGATCCCTCAGTGCGTTGGGGACCTCGAAGTGCAGATTGTAGGCTTTCATAACTTTATCGTCGAGGTCGCTCAGAATCGGAAAAGGGTAAGCGTCTTTGGCGATTTGTTTGGCGCAGCGGTCCGGAGTTTGCGGCGTGACCGCGACCAGTTGCGCATCATAGCGCTGGAAATAGGGCAGACTCTCCTTCAGCGCATGTAATTGCATGTCGCAATACGGGTACCAGGCGCCGCGATAGAAGATCAGCACCACCGGTGCGCAGACGAGCATGGCCGAGAGACGGGTGGCCTTGCCGCCTAGTGTTCGCCCTTGGTGCGAAGCAACCCGGTCAGACGGTCGCTCTGTTTCTGTGCCTCTCCACGCGGGAAAATCGCATGGAGATGGCGATTTTTTGTCGTTTCAGGTACCCACAGATATAAACACGGCGCTGGTTGCCGCCGGGAAGCGCACGATTAGCCGCTGACGACGAATGTAGGCTACATTTATAACTGATAGTACGAAAATAGACCTGAGTAATCGAGCTATCTCAATGAAAGGGCTTTTCGAGTGGAGGGATATATGGTTGACCGCTGTCGATCTTCTGCACGCTCACCAGGAACAGCTTGCGGCGTGCATTAATAGTGGTGGCATCGGTTTCCGGTGGCGGTAAGATATATAACGTACACTTCAACCAAGTGCGCGAATTGACAGAGGGGCTGGCATGGGCAGGCTAATCTGGCGTCAAATGATGTATGAACGTGGCCGTACCCTGTTCGTATGTGTGGCGATTGCAGCTACGCTGGCGGTCGTACTGCTGTTGGAAGGTTTCCAGCAGGGGCTATTTACTCAACTCCGGCAGGTCGTACTGAAGCGT
Source organism: Thiogranum sp. (assembly GCA_030148915.1). Taxonomy (GTDB): domain Bacteria; phylum Pseudomonadota; class Gammaproteobacteria; order DSM-19610; family DSM-19610; genus Thiogranum. The sequence continues at coordinate 16,102 of JASBSN010000049.1, read as the reverse complement.
GGTGCTGATTTGATTGTCACGCAGGCCGGTGTTTCGAATTTTATTGCCAGTCGCTCCAACTTGCGGCAATTAAGTCGAATCGAAGTTGAAGCCGTCGACGGTGTTCGCGAGGCTCACCCTATGACACTGTTGCCGGTTATCTATGACAATCACGGTCGGAAGACGCCGATCTTCTTTGTAGTATATGATACCGTGGGAGGGCCGTCCCCCATTGTCAAAGGCACGTCGATACGTGCTCAGAATCAGATTGTCATTGATAAGTCGCTGGCGGATCTACATGGCCTGACGATCGGCTCAGCATTCGTTGTTGCCGATTATGAGTTTTCGGTCACCGGAATCACCCGCGATGCAGCGGCGATGTTCACACCATTTGCCTTCATTACTTATGACGATCTGATCGACTTTTATTTTAATTCTGATCTTGTGGGAGATATCAGTAACCTGGCTTTGCTAAGTTTTCTACTCGTGGATCTCGACTCAGGAGCGGATGCGAGGCGGGTTGCCATGAAAATCAACGCGGCCGTGCCCGACGTCGATGTTTTTCGCCCCGCGGCGCTTGCGGAGAATGACGCCGCCTTGGGGAAAACACTGTTTGGACCGGTCATGAACGCGCTGATCAGCATCAGTTACCTCATCTGTTTGCTCGTTATCAGTATTATTATGTTTGCGGCAGTCAACTCGCGGCGGCGCAGTTTTGGCGTGCTTAAGGCATTGGGTTTTTCTCAAGTTAAACTTGCCGTCGGCATGTTGCTGGAGGTTTTGATTCTGACATCTGTCGCTTTTCCGCTTGCCGTCATTATCGCGTTGGCGATAGCCCGGCTAATTGAGGTCAATGAACCGCTGTATCTACTTTCAGTGATGCAACCGCTACCATTCTTGCGTACAGTGATTGCAGGCTTTCTGGTTGCCATAGTTGGCGCACTGCTGCCGATACACCTCATCTCGGGCCTGGACCCCATGACGGTATTCAGGGGCTGACATGTTCCGCTGGAGCCTGAAAAGTCTGCTCGCAGAACCGCTGCGACTGATCGCCGGTTCGCTCGGCGTGGCCAGTGCCTTTATCCTGGTGATTTTTTTTCAGGCGGTGTTCGAGGGTGAGTCAAGGCAGATCGTCGCCTATATTGAGAATACCGATGCCGACGTGTGGGTGATGCAGGACGGTGTATCCAATATGCACATGGCCAGCTCAATGCTTTGGGATTGGAAGGAAGATCGTATTGCCGCTATGCCAGGAGTGTCTGATGTTACTTCCATATTGTATATGAATACCGTCATGTCCGCGGGTGGAAAGCAATGGTTTTCCTATATCGTCGGCTTGGCCCCCGACGCCTCACGGGGCGGTTCATGGGCCATGGAGTCTGGAAAACCCTTGCCTGATTCGGGCGAAGCCGTGATCCCGGATGTCATTGCACGCCTGACCGATATTGGCCTCGGCGATAATATATCCATCCTGGATGGCAGTTTCCGCATCGCGGGCTTGTCGCGCGGCAGTTTTTCCATGGCGAATTCGGTGACTTTTGTGACCAAAAGCGACCTGTCTAAGCTCATGGATGCCGGCGGATCGGTGAGTTATATCATGGTCAAGGCGGCGCCTGGTGTGTCGCCGCAAGCGCTCGCTGCTCGTATTGAGGAAAATGTTGATAAGGTAAATGCTTTGCCGCGAGACGAATTCATACGTCGCGACCGGGAAATGGCGATGCAAATGGGCACTGAGATCATCCAAATCATGACCATCATCGGCACATTGCTCGCTGTACTTATTGTTGCTTTCACAGCCTACTACCATGTGGTGCACAAGCAGCAAGAGCTCGCCATCGTCAAGGCATTGGGTTTTCGTAACCGCCATATATACACCAGTGCGTTTATGCAGACAGCAGCAATTGCGCTGTGCGGTTATTTGATTGCGCTAGTTGTGGCTTATACGCTACTGCCGTTACTGCCAGCCGCCGCGCCGCAAATTTCGATTGCGGTCAGCGGCACGTCATTGGTACGCATCGGTATTATTGCGCTTTTGGTTACCGGGCTTGCGTCACTGTTGCCGGCGCGGAGGGTAGCCGTTGTCGACCCCATGAACGTATTCCAGAGTTGAGGTGTGCCGGTGGCCGAAGACTACATTCTACGAGCCGTTGAGTTGAGCAAGCGATTCGGCACAGGGTCTACCCTGGTGCGAGCAGTAGACAATGTCAGTCTGGACGTCAGCCCGGGTGAACTGGTTCTGGTTATGGGCCCGTCCGGTTCGGGTAAAACGACACTTTTGTCCATGCTCGGAGCCTTGTTGAAACCGGATGCTGGCCGGATCTTCGTCGAAGATACTGAAATTACTGCGTTGAAGGAATCCAGGCTTCCGGCGTTGCGCGCCCACAAGATCGGGTTTGTTTTCCAGTCATTCAATCTTCTAGATGCACTCTCTGTCGAGGAGAATGTGTTATTTCCCGCACAGTTGACGCCCGGCGGGATAAGAGCGGCGAGCGGGCGTGCGGAGCAGCTTCTGGAACGCTTGGGGTTGTGCCAGCGTCGACTCGCGTTGCCAAAAACCTTATCGGGTGGCGAGAAGCAGCGCGTGGCCATCGCCAGAGCCCTTATTAACCGCCCGCCGATTATTTTTGCCGACGAACCCACGGGTAATCTCGATTCCAGAAAGGGCCAGGAAGTGATGATGATACTGCACGATATAGCTCGAGACGAAGGTTGCGCCGTCGTCATGGTAACGCACGATCCACGTTGCGAAGAGGTTGCCGACCGAATACTTTGGCTGGAAGATGGTGCATTGCGTGACCGCAAAGCCGAACCGCACTCCTGGCTGCGCGATCCTGTTTGTAGCATGCGGGTAGACGAGTGGACGGCTGCCCATAAAATACGGTACCGGGGGGAGCAATACGTCTTCTGCTCTGAACAGTGTCTGAGACGCTTTGAATCTCAACCAGAAAAGTATCTGTGAACCAACAGTAAATCGGGAAAATGTGCCCCCTCAAGTTGGAGGCCCGGATCAAGACTCAAAAGCGACGCGGCGTTGAAACTCGTGCTGTTGCATAACCAGTTGAAAATAAAGTAAATATGATTGCGCGCTTCTAATTGGTAGGGTATTCTCCTGATTCTAAATTCTGTCAATAACTAAGTATGGCGATAAGTCCTTGTGGGGGACTAAGCTTCGGAGACTACGGCAATAAAGGTCGAGGGGCCGGCGCTGTTCCGGCGCTGGGGGGGTTTCGCGAGGAATTTTTCATCGCTATCAAAGATTTTGTATTTCTGGCCCGCACACGGAATGCGCCGCATCACGACCGGGATACGGAATTGCTTCGCTCCGAGTTGTTGAGTCTTGAGCAGCTGAAGCGCCACGCCGTAAAACTGGCCGCGAAGCATAGCCTTGATCTGTCGCCGGGGCCTGACAGGTTATTGCCGCGTCTGGCGGACAATGCACGTGTGCTACTGGCCGCCTATGACGTCGTCACAGCAGCGGCCACGCCCGGACAGCCGGTCGCACCGGCCGAGGCTTGGCTGCTGGATAATTTCTATCTGATCGAGCAGCAGATCGGTTTGGCACGGCGACATTTGCCGCGTGGCTACAGTCGCCAGTTGCCACGCCTGGCTGATGGTCCCTCGGCGGGCTTCCCGCGCATCTATGACTTGGCGCTGCAGTTGATCTCCCACATGGATGGTCGTATCGATTGCGACAACGCCACCCAGTTTGTCTCTGCTTACCAGAGCGCCGAGCCGTTGAAGTTGGGCGAGTTGTGGGCATTCCCGATCATGTTGCAGTTGGCCTTACTGGAAAATCTGCGCCGGGTCGGCTCACGTATCGCCCGTCGACGTGAGGAACGCAATGCGGCCATCGACTGGGCTGACCGTATGCTGCAAACGGCCGAAAAAGAGCCGAAGCAACTTATCCGCTTGCTCGCGGAGTTCGCCCATGCCGATGTACCGCTGACCGCGCCTTTTGTGGAAGAGTTTTATGGCAGGCTGCAAGCGCAGGGACCCGCTCTGGCATTCGTTCAGACCTGGGTCGAGCAAAAACTGATCGAACAAGGCGTGACCGCCACGCAATTGTCCGAGGCGGCCGGTCGAACAGCGGCGACCAATCAGCTCTCAATCGCCAACAGTATCGGTAGCCTGCGCTTTATTGGCGCGATGAACTGGAAAGACTACGTCGAGTCGCTCAGTGTCGTCGAGCAGACGTTGCGTGAAGACCCGGCGGGCATGTACGCAGGGCAGGATTTCGCTACCCGCGACTGTTACCGGCACGTTATCGAAGACATGGCTCGCGGGTGTGGCAACAGTGCACACACAGAGTTGGCCGTGGCGCGCGCGGCCGTTTCGTTAGCCCGCGATGCGGCACAGCAAGCGGGGAGCGGTGAGCGCGAGGCGCACGTCGGCTACTACCTGATCGGTCCCGCTCGGCAGGAACTGGAGCGCACTGTAGGCTGCCGTGTGTCATGGCGTCAGCGGGCCAACCGGGTGAGCCGGGGTTCGCGCCTGTTTCTTTACCTTAGTCCGATCCTGTTGCTAACCGCGACCGCCGCGGGGGTGGTACTTTTGCCGTTCGGGGGCTTTGAGCCGACTGACTGGCGGTACTGGTTTTTTGCAGTTACCGGACTGATGGGGGTCTCGGCACTGGCCCTGCCTCTGGTAAATCTCTGGGTCACACTGGCCCTGCCGCCGATCGCCTTGCCCCGCTTGGATTTCTCCACCGGCATTCCATCGGAGCACCGCACCATGGTGGTTGTTCCCACGCTTCTCAGTAGCGTAGAGGCGATCGATGACCTGCTTGAGGCCCTGGAAATTCGCTATCTCGGTAATCGGGACGCTAATCTGTTTTTTGCCTTGCTGACCGATTTCCACGACGCAACCGAGCGCACGCTACCGCAAGACAAGGCACTGCTCGCCCACGCCCGCGCAGCGCTCGAGGCGCTCAACGAAACCTATCGTGCAGACCGCCCCTGTGTCTTCTATCTGTTTCACCGCTCGCGGGAGTGGAATCCTTACGAACGGGTGTGGATGGGCTATGAGCGCAAGCGCGGAAAGCTGGAGCAGTTCAATAGTCTGCTGCGCGGCGAGGGGAAAGGTGTTTTCTCGGAGATTGTCGGCGACGTGTCCATCCTTGCCTCGATCAAGTATGTCATCACTCTGGATACCGACACCCAGTTGCCCCGCGATGCGGCGCGCACGTTGATAGGTAACATGGCCCATCCCCTCAATCGGCCGCTGTTCGATGCCGACAAAGGGCGCATTGTCGAAGGTTACGCCATACTCCAGCCACGCGCTTCGATCAGTCTGACCAGCGCTGGGCAGTCTCGATTCGCTAAGCTTTTTGCCGGCGAGTCAGGTATCGACCCCTACACCCGGCAGGTTTCCGATGTCTACCAGGATATGTTCGGTGAGGGTTCGTTCATCGGCAAGGGCATCTACGACGTGGACGCTTTCCGTCAGGCTGTCGATGGCCGCTTTCCTGAAAACCTCATTCTAAGTCACGATCTGGTCGAAAGCGGCTATGCACGTTCCGCGTTGGTGACCGATGTCGATCTGATCGAAGAGCATCCGACCAGCTATGCTGTAGAGGTCAGCCGTCGGCACCGGTGGATACGTGGTGACTGGCAACTAGCGGGCTGGTTGTTGCCGCGTGTGCCGGGGCCACCCGCCGGGCGCGGAGCGAAGGCTAGGCAGCCGGCTAACCCACTAACGGCCTTGTCCGTGTGGAAAATTGTGGACAACCTGCGCCGCAGCCTTGTACCGCCTTCACTGCTCGCGCTGTTGGCCGGTGGCTGGTTGTTCGCGCCTGGATCGGCGGGTTTTTGGACTCTGCTGGTGGCAACAGTGGTGTTCCTGCCCACCTTGCTGGGCGCCGCTATCGAGCTTGTCCGCAAGCCGCAAGCGAGAGCTTGGCTGGTACATTTAATTCTGGCTGGAAAGTCCGCCGGTCGTCCCATCATGGTGGCTTTTCTAAGCCTGGTCTTTTTGCCGTATGAGGCGGTGATCAGCGTTGACGCAATCCTGCGTTCGGGTGTACAGATGTTGTTTACCCGCAGAGGATTGCTGCTCTGGCATTTACCTTCCTACGCGCGACGCAATGCGCGCAAGACGCTGACAGACTTCGTCATAGAGATGTGGGCTGCACCGGCTATGGCCGCGGGACTGACCTTGATACTGTGGCATACCCGCTCGGCGGAGTGGTTCTACTGGGCTCCGCTTTTGCTGCTCTGGTTTATTTCGCCGGTCATCGGTTGGTGGATCAGCCTGCCGCTCGTATCCCCCGCGCCGAACCTGAGCGCCGAGCAACGCCAGTTCCTGCGTGCTTCGGCCCGCAGAACCTGGCGTTTTTTTTCCGATTTCGTCGGGCCACTGGAGAACTGGCTGCCACCGGACAACTTCCAGGAGTATCCCGCAGCGGTTATCGCTTCCCGGACCTCGCCGACCAACATCGGTATGTCGTTGCTGGCGAATCTCGCGGCGTATGACTTGGGTTATATTTGTGCCGGTGAGCTCCTGCAGCGTACCGAGAACACACTGGCGACGATGGAAAAGCTGGAGCGCTACCGCGGTCATTTTTATAACTGGTATGACACGCGAACACTGCAACCCCTGCGCCCGCAATATGTCTCGTCGGTGGACAGCGGCAATCTGTCCGGCAGCCTGCTTACGTTGGAGGCGGGGCTCATTGAACTGGAGCACCAAACGGTGCTGACGCTAAATGCCTTTGAAGGGCTGAAAGACACCTTGGAGGTATTGAGCGAAAACCTCCCCGCATCCCCGGCACCGGATTTGGACAAGCAGGTCAGGTTTCTGCGCGATGCACTGGAGGCAGGCTTACGCACCGCTCAACCACTGTCCCTGTCTGTTGCTACCGACTTGTTGGATACCGTCCATCAGGCGGGCGCAGGACTGGCGGCGTATCTGCCGACGGATATTGATATAGATGGCGAACTGTACTACTGGACACAGGCTTTCGACCGGCAGTCGCGCGCACTCCAGGAAGACCTGAAGTTCCTGCTGGCGGAGACTAACAACGCTGACCCTATCCCCACCCTGGCGGAACTGGCGGCTGTACGCGGCGTTGTGACCGATACACCACTGTCGGTCGGCGCGCCGGGGTCTCGTTACCAGGCTGCACAGGCGCGAGTGAGGACCATCGATGATCTGGTGAACCGTTGTCGGGACCTCGCGGCGATGGACTACGAGTTTCTCTACGATACGTCCCGCGACCTGCTGGCTATTGGTTACGACGTCGGCGAGCGGCGCCGCGATCCGTCTTGCTACGATCTGCTCGCATCCGAGGCGCGCCTGGCAAGCTTCCTTCTCATTGCGCAGGGACAGGTGCCACAGAGGCACTGGTTCGAACTCGGCCGTATGCTGACCAGCCATGGCGGCAATGTGAGCCTGATTTCCTGGAGCGGTTCGATGTTTGAGTACCTTATGCCGCGACTCATTATGCCCGGTTATCAGAATACCTTGCTTGAGCAGACCTGTAAGGCGGCGGTAGCGCGCCAGATTGAGTACGGCCGACAACGCGGCGTGCCCTGGGGTATTTCCGAATCCTGTTATAACGCCACCGATATGCATCAGGTCTATCAGTACCGGGCGTTCGGCGTGCCCGGACTGGGCCTCAAGCGTGGACTGGGTGATGACCTGGTCATTGCGCCCTATGCCAGCGCTCTGGCGCTGACGGTGGTGCCGCAGGAGGCCTGTCGTAACATGCAGCGGCTTGGCGCGGAAGGTTTTATCGGCGGCTATGGTTTCTATGAGGCCGTCGATTACACGCCGGCTCGGGTACCCCGGGGAAAAAATCACGCCATTGTGCGGGCCTTTATGGCGCACCATCAGGGCATGACGCTCCTGGCACTTGATCACGTGTTGCTGAACCGGCCGATGCAGCGCCGCTTTATGTCTGACCCGCTGGTGCGGGCGACGCAGTTGTTGTTGCAGGAGCGCGTGCCGAAACAGGTGGGCACCTTGCACCCGCATGCCGCTGAAGTCAGCGCCGCGGCCCGTCCGGCCGCCGCCGAAGGCGCCGCGATCATGCGCGTATTCACCGACCCCAATACCCCTGTCCCCGAGGTCCACCTGTTGTCAAACGGCAGGTACCATACCATGGCGACCCACGCCGGCGGAGGTTACAGCTGCTGGCGCGAGCTGGCCGTCACGCGTTGGCGGGAGGACGCTACGTCCGACTGCTGGGGCACATTCATTTACTTGCGTGATCGCGACACAGAGCGCTATTGGTCAACCGCCTACCAGCCGACGCTGCGCAAAGCCGACCACTACGAGGCGATCTTCGTCCAGGCACGGGCTGAATACCGGCGCCGTGATCAAGCCATTGAGTCTCACACAGAAATCAGTGTGTCGCCGGAAGATGACGTCGAGATTCGCCGCGTCACGCTCACCAACCTGTCTTCCCGCCTGCGTCACATCGAGGTGACAAGTTACGCCGAAGTCGTATTGGCGCCCATGAATGCCGACTTGTCGCATCGCGCGTTCAGTAATTTGTTTGTGCAGACGGAAATTCTCTCGGACCGTCAGGCGATTCTCTGCACCCGACGTCCGCGCACCCCGGGTGAGCAGGTACCGTGGATGTTTCACCTGTTTGCGGCGCCAGGCGCCGTTACCAGTGAGGCTTCCTACGAGACTGATCGCGCAAAATTCATCGGTCGGGGCCGATCGGCGGTCAACCCGCTGGCGCTGGAACGCCGTGACCGCTCCTCGCAGGCGGAGCATTTGTCCAACAGCGAAGGTCCGGTGCTCGACCCCATCGTGGCAATCCGCCGTAGCATTAGCCTGGCTGCGGACGCATCGGCGAGCGTACAGATAATATCCGGTGTTGCCGACACGCGCGAGGCGGCGATGTTGCTGCTTGAGAAGTATTGTGACCGGCACTTCGTCGAACGGGCATTTGAAATGGCATGGTTTCACAGCCAGGAAGTACTGCGCCTTCTAAACGCGACGGAGGCCGAGGCGCAAGTCTATGGACGTCTGGCCGCTTCTGTTATTTACGCTAACGCTCTGCATCGTGCGCCACCCACTGTCATCGCCCGCAACCAGCTCGGTCAGCCCGGGCTGTGGAGTTTCGCCGTCTCGGGGGATCTGCCCATCGTTTTGATCCGCATCGGCGATCTTAACCGCATTGAGCTGGTCAAACAGGTCCTGCAGGCCCATGCGTATTGGCGCATGAAGGGGTTGAGGTCCGACTTGGTGATTATCAACGAAGACTTTTCGGGCTACCGAGCGGTACTCCACGACCTGATCATGGGGCTTATCAACGCCGGTCCCGAAGCACATATCATTGACAAACCGGGGGGGGTATTCGTGCGGCGAGCCGAAGAACTCTCCGAAGAGGACCGGGTGCTGTTTCAGACGGTCGCTCGTGTGGTACTCACCGCCAGCGCTGAGACGTTGGCCGAGCAGGTGCAACGTCGGGTGCGCTCAGAGCGCATGCCGCCGCGTCTGGTTGCGCGGCAGAAACCGGCCGACGATCCGATCCATCCGTTGCCGAAGCGAGAGCGAATTTTTTCTAACGGCCTTGGAGGATTTACACCCGACGGACGTGAATATGTCGTCACGCTGGAACCCGGTCAGAATACACCGGCGCCCTGGGCCAATGTCATCGCCAGCCCGCATATTGGTACGGTTATCAGTGAGCGCGGGAGTGCCTATACGTGGGTGGAAAATGCCCACGAGTTCCGGCTGACCACCTGGCAGAACGATCCGCTGAGCGACAGCGGCGGCGAGGCGCTGTACATCCGCGATGAGGACACGGGTGTGTTCTGGTCGCCCACACCGTTTCCGGCTCGCGGTAGCTCCGGCTACGTGTGTCGACACGGCTTTGGCTATAGTGTGTTCGAACACTACGAAGCCGGCATTTCCTCGGAACTTTTTACCTACGTCGCCATGGATGCACCGGTAAAATTCGTCGTGGTAAAGCTGCGCAACCATTCGGCTGCGCCGCGTCGGCTATCGCTGACCGGATACTGGGAATTGGTCCTCGGCGAGTGGCGGCACACCAATCTGATGCATATTGTTACCGAAGCTGAGCTGCACAGCGGTGCACTGTTTGTGAAGAACGCGTACGGTCATGAGTGCGCCAATCGGATCATGTTTGCACAGGTCAGTGAGCCGGATCGTACGCTGAGTGGAAACCGTACCGAGTTTATCGGCCGCAACGGTTCGCTTGCCAATCCGGCGGCTATGCATCGCGAGAATTTGTCGGGACGCACCGGTGCTCGCCTCGATCCCTGTGCCGCGCTACAGGCCCAGGTGACATTGGCGGAGGGGCAGGAGCGCGAGATCGTGTTCGTAATCGGTGCGGCGCAAAACACCGACGAAGCACAACATCTCATCCGGCGATTCGTCGGACCGGCCGGCGCCCGGCAGGCCTTGGAAGCGGTTTGGGACCACTGGAACCGAACACTGGATGCGGTGCACGTGGAGACGCCGGACCCGGCCCTGGATGTTCTGGCTAACGGCTGGCTGATCTACCAGACTCTGTCCAGCAGGCTATGGGGCCGTAGTGGCTACTATCAGTCCGGCGGCGCCTATGGTTACCGCGATCAGCTACAGGATACCATGGCACTGATCCACACCACCCCTTGGCTGGCTCGTGAGCAGTTGATTCGCTGTGCCGGACGCCAATTTGTCCAGGGCGATGTTCAACACTGGTGGCACCCACCCAATGGGCAAGGTGTACGTACCCATTTCTCCGACGACTATCTGTGGCTGGCGTATGCGACCTGCCGCTATGTGTCGGCCACAGGGGATACCGGCGTACTTGACGAATCGGTTCATTTTCTCGAAGGCCGGGAGTTATACCCCGAAGAGGAGGCCTATTATGATCAGCCGCAACGTTCTACTGAAAGCGCAACGCTCTACGAACACTGCGTGCGGGCCATCAAGCATGGCCTGCGCTTTGGCGAACATCAGCTGCCGCTGATCGGCTCTGGCGACTGGAACGACGGAATGAATCTCGTCGGTCGTGATGGCAAGGGTGAGAGTGTCTGGCTGGCCTGGTTTCTGTATGAGAATCTGCACCTGTTTTCCAGCCTGGCTGAAAGCCAGGGTGACGGCGCTTTTGCCGAAGTATGTAGCGCACAGGCGGCCCAACTGCGTAAAAACATCGAGGACCATGCATGGGATGGTGGCTGGTACCGGCGTGCCTGGTTCGATGACGGCACCCCCTTGGGCTCTGCGGACAACGACGAGGGTAAAATTGATTCAATCAGCCAGAGCTGGGCGGTTATTTCCGGGGCCGGCGATCCTGCGCGAGCCCGTAGCGCGATGGCGGCGCTCGACGAACACCTGGTGCACCGTGATACCGGCGTGATCCAGCTGCTCGCCCCGCCTTTCGATAAATCCGATCTCGAGCCCGGCTACATCAAGGGCTATGTGCCCGGGGTCCGCGAGAATGGCGGACAATACACCCACGCCGCGATTTGGGCCGCAATGGCCTTTGCCAGGATGGGCGAAACAGAGCGCGCCTGGGAGTTGTTCGCGATGCTTAACCCCGTCAATCACGGTAGCCAGCCGGAAACAATCGAACGTTACAAAGTCGAACCGTATGTCATGTGCGCGGATATTTATGCGGTCCCACCGCACACCAGCCGAGGAGGCTGGACCTGGTACACCGGGGCGGCCGGTTGGATGTACAGGCTGACGGTGGAAACATTGTTGGGTGTGCAGTTGGAAGTAAACCGATTGCTTATTGCTCCCCGTATTCCGGACCACTGGGATATGTACAAAATCCGCTACCGTTATCGAGAGACTTTCTACCACATTACTGTGAGGCGTGTTGGTGAAAGCTCAGAGCGTGTGATAAGCGTGACAGTAGATGGCGTAGTGACATCTAATGACGCCCTGTCGGGTGAACGACAAAGGCAGGGCGTGATACCGCTGGTGGACGATCACGGAGAGCATCATGTGGATGTGGGCTTAGGTTAAAGTAACTTGTGGCAAGTCTGCGAAGCTAACCCCTTTAGCCGCCAGTAGCCAGGGGCTGTTACAGATAGCGCAGATAAAACAGGTACAACCGCTCAAATCCATTCTTCACGGCGATGAGTTTTTGCGAATGGCGTGGAAAAATATTCCAGAACGGCGGCTTATTGTCGTTGGCGGCGTGCAGCCATAATGCGTCATTTTCCATATTCAGGATGCAGGAAAGTTCGAAACGGTAAGTGTGTGATGGTTCCCTGCCACGCAGCGCCGCCCGCAGGTTTTTTGCCGCCGCTGCGGAGCGCAACTGCGCCATGTGCGCCTGGTGAGGCACCCAGGGCGGCGGCGCTTCGTGGCTACTGCAATCGCCGGCCGCGAAGACCCTCTGCAAGCCCTTTACCTGACCGAATCGGTCGACATCGATATGCTCACCCGCGGAGAGCGGCAGACAGGAACCACGCACCCAGGCGGGAGCCGTAATGCCGGGAGTAAACAGGATCAAATCTGCTCTTCTCAGCGAGCCGTCGACATCGCGCATGCCGCCCTCAACGAACTCAGCGGGCTCATAACCGTAGTCAAGAATAATGCCGCGCTCGAGCAGCCTGTCGGTTACAGCACCGGTTTCTCCCGGTTCGATGTTTGGCGAAAACAGATGGATTTTGAATTTGTCCCTTACACCCTTTTGTGTCAGAGCGTAGTCCAGTAGACAGGCGCATTCATACATTTGCCCGCCGCGCCCGGCGACGAAGCCGTCGCGTCTGTTTAGCTTGAAACCCACGTAAATGACGCCCTCCCGCAGACCGCTCAGGCGATGCATGAACTCTTCCATAGCGTCCGGTCCGCCACAGGGCGAAAAGGTGTACTCGCGGGTGCCGGGAATATCGTCCAGCATGAATCCAGGTCCTGTGCCGATAAACAAGGCATCGTTGCTGAAAGGTCCCTGTGTGGTCAGAACCGTTCTCCCCCCGTCCCGTACATCTACAACCTGATCATCGATAAAACGTATATTTCGGCGCCGCAAGTAAGGGCGTATATCGATGGTTATGCCTTTCTTGGTTTTCTTCCCCGTTATGAATTCGGGAATCGCGGGGAAATAGATGAACCGGCCGTTGCCGATAACAGTGACCTGGTAACGCGAATAAACTCTACGCAGAAATGACAAAAAAAATGGGAACAAAGGCAATGAAAGAAAATAGCCGATAAAAAACAAAGAAGCGAAACCGTTGCCAATGATAGTAATATTTTTTTTCATGGGATTCGTCGCCGCATTTTCGGGTGATTAAGTGTCGGATGCAGGGAAGTATAAAACTATTCGTGCCTAAACGTTAGGCTGCGGTATCTAAAAAAGCCCGGCCATTGCCCATACCGTTGACCTGTGTCATAGGATAAGTTGCTTTACGTGGGCTATAGTGAACTTAAGCGAACACGGTAGCCTCCTACCCGTGTTCGAATTACCGAAAGATGACAGAAAGATTACGGGTTTGTCAGATGGGTATATATACACGCTTACCGTCACCATCTTGATTGAATCTTTCGCCGCAAACGCCAGTGAAAGAGCAAAGCATATAGTTTCAGTTACAACCATGGGAGAAACCGAATGGACGTCATGATTATCGCCTCTAAAGGTTGCACACATAGCAAAAATCTGGTGAAAGAGCTGGAGGAAATAGGTGTAAAGCACCGGCTGGTGTATGCTGAAGACGAGCCTCAACTGGTGCAAAAATACCAGATTCGGCATTCACCGAATCTGATCGTGGATGACGAGGTAAAATTCCGCTGCCAGCCGACAGAGCACGAATTGCGTGAGTGCTTTAACCTTAAATAAAGACTTCACGAAATACCGGAGTTAAGCGTAAGGCGCGGGGTCCGCCGAGCGCAAAGGAGGGTCGGTTATGTTGACGAATAAACATCGGGCGTCAGTCGTTTCAGTCTCTGATATCGGTAAAACTCGCAACTGCCACGAGGACGGTTGCCCCCCCGATAAGACCTTCTACACCTGCCCCATGCATCCGGATATACAACAAAAGGGGCCTGGCGACTGTCCAAAATGCGGTATGGCCCTGGAACCCCTGATTGTGTCCGTGGATAGGGCCCGCACAGAATACACTTGTCCGATGCACCCCGAAGTTATCAGCGACCGACCGGGAAACTGTCCAAAATGCGGTATGGCGCTCGAGCCGCGCTCTGTACAGGGCGACGAGAATACCCGGGAGCTCGATGACATGACGCGGCGGTTCTGGTGGAGCACCATGCTTGCTATACCGGTGTTCGTCAGTGCCATGGCGAGTGAATTCTGGCCGCAACCGGTAGCGGAACTCGTCAGCCCCTATTACCGACAGTGGTTCGAGCTGACATTGGCGACACCGGTGGTGCTGTGGGGCGGATGGCCGTTCTTTGTTCGTGGCTGGCAGTCTGTGGCAACCTGGAATCTGAACATGTTTACCTTGATAGCGCTGGGTGTCGGCGCGGCTTGGTTGTATAGCGTGACAGGCGTGTTGTTTCCTGGCATTTTCCCGCCGTCGGTCGGCAACGAAATGGGCGTGATACCGGTTTATTTCGAAGCCGCAGCCGTTATCACCGCCTTGGTGCTGCTGGGGCAGGTGCTGGAGCTGCGCGCGCGCAGCAGTACCAATGCCGCGATCAGGGCATTGCTGGAACTTGCGCCAAACACGGCCCGTATCGTTCGCGGCGATGGTAGCGAGGAAGATATTCCCCTCGAGCACGTCCAACCGGGTGACGTCTTGAGAGTACGTCCGGGTGATAAAGTCCCTGTCGACGGTATCGTTGCCGATGGCGAAAGCAATGTTGACGAGTCCATGGTCACCGGCGAACCGATTCCGGTGGAAAAAACCGCAGGTGCGAAACTGATTGGCGCGACTGTCAACGGTACCGGCAGCCTGCTCATGCGTGCTGAAAAGGTGGGGGCCGACACGTTGCTGGCGCAGATTGTGCAGATGGTGGCCGAGGCACAGCGGTCTCGTGCGCCCATCCAAAAGCTGGTGGACGTTGTTTCCAGTTACTTTGTCCCGGCAGTTGTCGGCATCGCCATGGTGACCTTTGTTGTCTGGTGGTTTTGGGGGCCGGAGCCGGCGTTGGCCCATGCGTTAATCAATGCTGTCGCGGTGCTGATAATTGCGTGCCCGTGCGCGCTGGGGCTGGCGACACCGATGTCGATCATGGTGGGTACCGGTAAAGGCGCTATGCTAGGTGTGCTGATCAAGAACGCAGAAAGTCTGGAAATTCTGCGCAAAGTCGACACCTTGGTCATCGACAAAACCGGTACGCTCACCGAGGGTAAACCGCAGCTGGCGTCAATCATCGCTGTCGATGGTTTTCAGGAGCAGGATATCCTGCGCTGGGGGGCAAGTCTCGAGCGTGCCAGTGAGCACCCGCTGGCCGAGGCTATCGTGCGGGGCGCCGAGGACCGGGGGGTGGCGCTGCTGGCGGCGGAAAATTTTCGCTCCGTTACCGGTAAAGGCGTCACAGGCACCATCGACGGGCGCGCTGTGGCGTTGGGAAATGTAAAGCTGCTCGAAAGTCTGTCCATCGATCCGGTCGATTTACCTCAATTGGCCGAAGTGGGGCGCGCCGACGGCCAGACGGTCATGCTGGTGGCCATCGACGGTCAGGCCGCGGGCCTGATAGGCGTCGCCGATCCGGTCAAATCGACGACCCGCGAGGCCATCGCCAACCTGCACCAAGAAGGGCTGGCGATCGTGATGCTGACCGGTGACAGTCGTACCACTGCGCTCGCCGTAGCCGAGAAGTTGGGTATCGATCGGGTCGAGGCCGAAGTGCTGCCCGAGCAAAAATCACAGATCGTCAAAAAACTGCAAAGTGAAGGGCGGGTGGTGGCTATGGCGGGCGACGGCATTAACGACGCGCCGGCCCTGGCCCAGGCCCACGTTGGCATCGCCATGGGTACCGGGACCGATGTGGCGATGGAAAGTGCCGGCATCACCCTGATTAAGGGTGACCTGCGGGGTATCGTCCGTGCGCGTCGTCTCAGCCGGGCGGTGATGGCTAACATCCGACAGAACCTGTTCTTCGCCTTTATCTATAACTCGCTCGGAGTGCCGGTCGCCGCGGGGGTGCTTTATCCCGTTTTTGGTGTGTTGCTGTCGCCGATTCTGGCCGCGGCGGCCATGAGTTTCAGCTCGGTGTCGGTTATCAGTAACGCACTGCGGTTGCGCAA
>JASBSN010000086.1 GCA_030148915.1 Thiogranum sp. | reverse complement strand
GCCCATTACCCGGGTGTAGAAATCAACCGACCGCTGCATATCGCTAACACGCAGCATGGTATGTAGCATTCTGGCTCTTTGCATTTGCTCTCGACCTGAATTATCCGGTGTGCTGCGCCGAAGCCGCAACCAGTTCTATTTTGTACCCGTCCGGGTCTTCGATGAAGGCAATGACTTCTTGGTGTCCGGTTTCGTCCACTGGGTAAGTCATCGGTCCGGGTTCGCGGACAATAGTGATGCCCATGCCGGCGAGACGTGCACAGGCCGCATGAACATCCGCCACCTCGAGACCCAAGTGCCCATAAGCTGTTCCGATTTCATAGCTATTTTCATCCCAGTTGTAGGTTAGTTCGATGGCGGCATTGGACGCCGCATCGCCGTAACCCATAAAGGCCAAGGTGAATCGACCTTCAGTAAATGTCTCGCGCCTCAATTCGCGCATACCGAGTGCGTCGCGGTAAAAGGCTATAGAGCGATCAAGGTCGCCCACACGCACCATGGTATAGATAAGGCGCGAAGGTATGGAGGATGACGGAGTTTCGTTGTTCATGGCTTCTTTATCACGGGTTGGTAGAAGAGATGTGCTGACGGCTGCTGAGGTGCAGCCGTCAGCCGTTCAGGTCCGGACCTTATTTGCAGATCTCACCGCTGTAGCGGATCAACCCCTGAAGATTCGCCAGATCGACCAGGCCGTAACTCTTGAAACTGCCCTTGAATCCCTTGAGTACGCCGGATGTTGACGCTTCCTGGATATGGTAGGTAATTTCGATCATGTACCGGTTTTTTTTGCCCGTAACGCCTGACAGAACGGCCAGGTCTTTGGTGTGCATGAAACCGCCTTTTTCTGTCATAAAATAGTGTTCCATGTCCATTTCAAGTCCGGTTTTGGTCTCGCGTTGTGCCGTAATCTTGCCCGAAGCTGTAGCGGCGCTGCCGGTCAATGGCGCAACAATTGTCGTTGTTCCATCAGGTTGTGGGACGAAATTAGGCATACCGAGTCCGCCGATGGGCATGCAGCTGTTTCCTGCCGCCGTGGCCGTGGACAGGCTGGCTGTCAGGATGGCGGTAGAGACGGTTAAGCCGAGAATGTGGTTATTGAGCATGGTGTTTTCTCCGGTTTGTTTCATTAACCTTGGGCGATGGCTTCGCCCAGCTGCTGGTTGGTCATTGCCTGACCGTTCAGATTCCAGCCGCCATCGACGGTGTGGACGACGTTAACGTAGATGTTGTCTCTGGGTTGTTTGCCGCCGGACAGTTCATGAATGATGTCGGTGGCATCTTTGAAGAAACCAATCTGGATTTCCCGGTCATTAAACGCGAACGAAGGCGTTTTCCATTCAACCCAGGCTCCGGAAAACTCTTTCCCGCCGGAATAGGTTGCACTTTTAGGGAGAATTTGCACCTGGGCAGTGACGTTGGGTGTCATCACTTTGTTGCCCGTCAGTCCGTGCCATTTCAGCATGGCCTCGGTGATTCGGGATACGGCCTGTTTTTCAGCGCCGTCCGGCAGGACGCCGGCGGTTAATGTGAGTGTGAGTGGCATGTGCTTCTCCCTTCTGATTCGTTAAGTTGATGGGTTGGTGTGTGGTATGGATTACGATTTGCGGATCACGAAAATGTGCTCGTTACCTGCTTGCTGCGTTGACACCAGGAGGTGACCGGTCTGCTCGCAGAAAGCGCTGATGTCTTTCACGGCGCCCGGATCCGTTGCGATGACCTGCAGCGTTTGCCCGGCATTGAGGCCATTCAGGGCTTTGCGCGTTCTGAGAATGGGGAGGGGACAGTTCAAGCCGCGGGCGTCGACTGTCTGGTCGGCTGTATTCGTCATCTGGATCTCCTTCTGCGGTAAATAAAAATATAGACCGGTCGGTATACTTTTGAGACAAAAAACTCATGTTTGCTGTGGTACGCGGATAGTCGCCACCGCCGGGCCCAGCCGGCGAATCAATTCCGCGTCGTTACGCGCTTTGGCCATGAGCTGGACACCTTCGAGATACCCGAACATAGCCTCGGCCGTGGCTTCCTCGTCCAATGGCGCTAATTCACCACTCTGGACCGCATCTGAAACGGCGGTGCGAATATGGTTGGCGATCGACCGTATGCAACCGTCCGCCTTTTTACGCAGAATTTCGTCCTGGGTGGCCTGTTCCATGACGATATTGCCGAAAGGGCACCCCGGCAGGTGGCCGTGTTCCTTGGCTTGCTCCCTCTGAAACATATAGAGCTCTTCGACAAAACGCAGCAGACGCTCCATTGGCGGGTATTGGCTGGAGAAAGCCCTGGCGACCAGCGTTTCATTGATTTTCTCCCGGAACTGTTCCAGGACGGCCACCCCCAGAGCCTGCTTGCTCGGGAAGAAGTGAAAAAAGCTGCCCTTGGAGACGTCCGCCTGCTTGCAGATGGTGGCAATGCCCACGTCACTAAAGCTCTGGGTGTGGAATAGCGTGGCCGCGGTATCCAGTATGTGCTGGCGTGTGTCTGAGGTACGGTTCATGTCATTATAGTACTAGACTGGTCGGTATACTTCAAGGCCTTTCTTAACGTATTGTCCCCCCTCAGGTAACCACACAACGATGCTTCAGTGGTTGGGGTAATACGGACTATGGCGCCCGGTTCGGTGCAGCGCCTGCACTAGCGGATGGGTCTCGTTGTCGCCGATATCCGCGTAGTCAAGATCATCGTAGGTATCGCCCGTGTCGGGTTGTATATAGCCGCCGTCCTTAGCCGAATCAAATGACTCGATCAGGCTTATCCGCTCTTCGCTGCGGGCGCTGCGGATATGAATCACCGCCGGAAGCTTCTTCGCCGGCTGCCATAAGACGCGATACCGGCGTCCATGCAACGTGCCCTCGTACAGCATACCCTCATACCCGCCCAGCTGGTTGCTGCTTTTCTTCTCAAGCGACTTAAGGATAGCGCCGTCAAACAGGGCGGCGCTTCCCTCCCAACTGTCCGCCAGACCCAACGCGGCGGCATCACCGGGCTCATAGCTGACGACCGTCTTAAATGACGGATAGACTTCTTTGCGCTCCAGGGAACCATTTTTCATTCGAATCCAGACCACAGAGTAAGCCGCACCCTGCTGTTGCAACTGGACGCGGTTGCCATACTTCCAGACCAGCCACTCACGTTGATCGGCGGCTGCGGCGCTAACAGCTGTCGGCGAGGAGATGTCAACGCGTTGCAGTTGATAGCGCGCCAGCATATCCGCGTTCAAATACGAACTTGGCAGCGCCATTACTAGGACAGCAACTATTTTTAAGCAACGGAAACCGTGCATGATAACGTTCCTTAGTCGATAACAGGAAACAAAAGGGGCGCCTCAAAGGACGCCCCCGTAAACTCGGGCTGATGCCCTGACCTTATTCGTCTTCGCCGAATTGTCTACGCGGACCGTGGCCGGCGCGATCTTGCAGATGCCCCGCCTGATTCATGACGTGGAAAATGGCGTTCTGCTCCATCAGACCGTTAACCAACGAGGAACCCGGGCCCGTTGCGTAGATGGCCACATCTTCACCGGCGTGAGTTTCGGCACCAAGCGGAACTCCGGTTTCGGAATGGAAGCCCTCGTCCGTGGTATCCACCTGCGTGAGGTTGGCCCGCCCCTGCGGGTTGACCGGTTGACCGTAAATAGCATCAGCCGTATTCTGACCCGGCAGCTCATAAAAGCCACGCCCGTTGGTGTAACCCAGCGTGGTATAGGGCATGCCGTCAGCGGCCAATTGCTCGCTGGATTTGGCGTTGCCCGCGCTGTCATTACCCACCACCTTACCCAGAATCGGGTTACCGCGAGTCGGATATCCCGCCATGGTGAACACATGACTGTGGTCGGCGGTGACGATAATAAGCGTTTCCTCAGGATCAGTCGCCTCATAAGCCGTTTTCACCGCATTGGCGAATTCGATGGCGTCGGTCAAAGCGCGCTTGGGATTGGTGGCGTGATGGGCGTGATCGATACGTCCACTTTCCACATGCAGGAAGAAGCCTTTGCGGTTCTTCTCAAGTATTTTGATGGCTTTGTCCGTCATGTCGCTGAGCGATGGCTCACCGCCGCTGTCGGTGGGACGATCCATGTTGTATTCCATGTGCGACATCTCGAACAAACCCAGCAGGTGATCGGTACGCGCCGGATCGATGGCGTCGAACTGTGCCTGATTCCATACATACGCGGCATTGTTATAGTCCGCCGTCCACTCGCTGGTAAGATCGCGTCCGTCCAGGCGCTCACCGCGGCCGCCGTCTTCGGGGTCGGCGCCGTCAACACGCTGGATAAAACTGCGTCGACCGCCGCCCATGGCAACTTCCAGTCCGTCTACCCAGGGGTATTGCTGCGCGAAGCGCTGCGGAAACTCCACCAGCTGACGCGCGATGTCGACGCAGTCACCCGGGTTGGAGAATTTGGAGGCATCGCGATCGTCCTCGAAGTTACGGTCCATGATGTGCGCATAAGTGGCGGCAGGCGTAGCGTGGGTCAGGCGCGCCGTGGTTACCACCCCGGTTGACATACCCCCCATCTCGGCCAATTCCAGAGCAGTCACCACTTCATTACCCTTCTGGCTGTCACAGTCACCGCGCACCACATTCTGGTTCACGCCGATGACACCCGCATCGCTCTTGATGCCGGACATCATGGCGGTCATGGTGCCGGCGGAATCCGGTGTCTGCTGGTTGGTATTGTAGGTTTTGGACAGTGCCAAATTGGCAAATTTCTCGAAGAACAGCGCGTTCTCTTCGCCGCTCATGCCCTTCATCTGGCCTTCCAGGATACGCGCCGCGGTGACTGTGGACACACCCATGCCGTCACCCACAAATAGAATAATGTTTTTGGCGCGTTTATGCGCGTTGCGTTTGGCGCCCGCGGCAACCTTGGCGTTGTGCTTGACGATTGCGGCACCTTCCTCGTACCAGCTATCGGGGGTCTCTTCTGCACTGACAAACAGGGTTGACAACGCCAGGCCTACAGCCACAGCAATACGGCTCGATTGAAATTTCATGCGGATAGTGCTCCAGGATAACGAGTGAATGAAACGACATCGGCGCATCGCTCTTGGTATAGATATAGGCCGCAGGGCACCGACTGTCTGCTATGTTGGTAAAGCATAACAGGCGTTCATGACAGTGATGTTGCGAAGCTGTGAAGCTTTGTTGTTCAGTTTGTCTTGCTATAGCGGGCATCCGCCTATCCCGGCTGCAAACGTCGCGCTTTCGTTTCCTCCTACGGCTGCCCGGCTGAAGCATATGTGGAAAAAGCGCCCCGTTCTCTGGCCGTCATAGCCTCGGTCTTAATGGGCACTCTGTGGCGATTCGTTGCCCTGTGGCTATTGCGAAACGAGTCGGAAACGTCCGCTTTCCGGGTCCACCAGAAGGCGTTGCAGCTCTTTGTCATTCAGAATCTTAGTCTCGTACCAGAAGACACCGGCATTGCCTGGCTCGACTTCGGCTTCCACAACCTTGCCGATCACCGCCGTCTCCACCGCTACCACCGCCTCCCGCAGGCTCAGTTTCGGCGCCTGCGGAGTATGCGGCCGGCGATGGAAGAATGGCCCCAGCTTTTCCTCAAGTCCGTCAACCGCTTTACGACGTGAAAGGTAGCGGACTTTGCCGCTGCGCGAATCGACTGCGACCAGCTGTACCTCGCTGTCCTGCTGCACCATCCATACTCTGAACAAGAGTGCGCCGTCTTCGGTTGCGAATTTTGCCTCAAGCGGCTGGCCCGCGACTGCCGTGGTCGCGGTATCGATAGCCTCGCTCAGCGTAATGCGGGCACTCCCAATGCCCCGGTACTCTTTTGCTTCATCCGCCATCGTAATCGGCGCGTTGGCGGAGATCGTCGCCAATAAGGTGACAGTGGCCAATACGTTTCTGCAAGGGGTAATTTTTCTCACGTATCTATACACCGGTCGTATTCTCCTCTCCGCTTTCATTCTCTCGACGCACACCCGGTTTCAATTTCGCCTGAGGGGTTCTTCTGCCTTCGACCCATGAGTAGATCACAGGCAACAACACCAGGGTGAGCAGGGTTGATGTGCACAGCCCGCCCACCACCACGGCCGCCAGCGGCCGCTGCACGTTGGCACCGATGCCGTCGGCCAACAACAAAGGGATAAGTCCGAGGATCGTAACCGAAGCCGTCATGAGCACCGGACGCAGTCGGCGACTGGCACCTTGCCTGACGGCTTCGTCGACAGCCAACCCTTGCTGGCGCAGTTGATTGAAATAACTGACCATGACGACACCGTTGAGCACGGCCACACCGAACACGGCGATAAAGCCGACCGCCGCCGGCACCGACAGGTACAAGCCGGAAATCCACAGCGCGAGAATACCGCCGGTGACGGCGAAGGGGACGTTCAGAAAAATAAGGATGGCATAACGCAGGCTGTTGAAGGAGAAGAACAACAGCAGGAATATCAACCCCAGCGTAATCGGCACCACCAGGTACAGCCGCTGCATCGCCCGTTGCTGGTTTTCAAACTGGCCGCCGTACTCGGTGTAGTAGCCGGCCGGCAGCGACACTTCGCGCTTGACCACCGCCTGAATGTCCGCCACCACCCCACCCATATCACGACCCCGAACGTTGAGCGTCACCACGGCGCGCCGGCTGGCGTTGTTACGCGAGATTTCCTTAGGTCCGACGAATACATCGACACCGGCGAGCCGTTCAAGGGGGAGCACGGCGCCGGTCGAGGTGCGGATCAACAGCGCTCGGATCTTTGCTATCCGGTTACGCTCGTCCTCGCTCAAGCGCAGGTTGATATCGAAGTGCTTGGTGCCCTCGAACACCTGGCCGACCACGACGCCCCCGACACCGGTTTCCAACACGCCGAGAAAGGCGTCCACCGACACGCCGTAGCGGGCCAGCGCTTGCCGATCCGGCTTTACCAGGATCTGCGGCTTACCGGTCTGTTGCGCCAGCGCGACGTCGACCGCGCCTTTCACCTGTGACGCAAGCCGCGTGATCTGCTCGCCGAGCGTCTGCAGTTGGTCGAACTCATCCCCGTAAATACTGATCACCACCTGGGCCTTGATGCCGCTGATCAGTTCATCTGTGCGTAACTGAATCGGTTGTGAAAAGTTGCTGCTGAGTTCAGGAAGCGATTTTTCGACACGCTCCGATAAAGCCATCTGCAGTGCTTCGTAACTGCGTTTGCCGCTCCATGCGGCCAGCGGCCGCAAGGTAATGGTCGTCGCCATGGTGTTGATGGGGTCGGGATCGCCGCCTACTTCGGCCCGCCCGACCCGCGTATAGCTGCCGGTCACCTCGGGAAACTGGGAAAACACCTGCTGGATGCGTCGGGCGTATTCGACGGACTGATTTAGATTCGCGCCGGAGGGTAAGGCCGACTCGACATAGAACGTGCCTTCACGCAGCGTAGGGACGAATTCACTGCCCAGCAGGGGGAATAACGCCAAGCCGACCGCAAACAATCCTGCACTGGCGGCGAGTACCCAGCTGCGGTAGCGCATCGCCTGCACGAGCATCGGCCGATAATGGCGTTCGAGAAACCGCACCAGCGGCGGTTCGGCGTCGGCGCTACCGCTCGAACGGATAAACAGACTCGCCAGCACCGGCACCAGGGTCATCGCCAGCAGCAGGGCGCCGCCCAGCGCAAAGGCGATGGTGTAGGCCATGGGCGAAAACAGCTTGCCCTCGACGCCTTGCAACGTGAACAGCGGCAGAAAGACCACGACGATGATCGTCATCGCGAAGGCAACGGGACTGGCGACTTCGCGACTCGCGGCCAGCACTGCCGCGCTGATCTGCACCTGCCCGCCGTGCGCATCGGCGCGCCGCAGGCGATGGTAGATGTTTTCAACCATCACTACTGCACCATCGACCATAATGCCGATGCCGATGGCCAGCCCGCCGAGACTCATGAGGTTGGCGGTCATGCCGATGGCGCGCATGGCGACAAAGGCGATAAGGATGGACAAGGGTAAGGTGGCAATGACAATCAGCGTGGAGCGCAGGTTGCCGAGAAACAGATACAGCACCACGAACACCAGCAGCGCGCCTTCCAGCAAGGCTTTCTCGACGGTACCCACGGCATTATGAACCAGATCCGCCTGCGAATAGTACGGTACCACGCGCAACCCCTCAGGCAGCATTCGGTTGATTGCCTGAATTTTCTCCTCCAGACGCCCAAGCAGTTTTATGGTATCCGTGCCCACCAGTTTCAGAATGTCGCCACCCACGGATTCAACGCCGTTGCTCACCTGGGCGCCGCGGCGTACACCCGGGCCGAGCGCCACCTTAGCGACATCGCGCACATACACCGGCACACCCTGGCGCTGGCGCAAGACGATGTTACGGATATCCTCCAGACCCTGTTCGCCGCTGCCGACCCAGCCGCGCCCGCGGATGATGTACTCCTCGCCGCCGCGTTCAAGAAAGGACGCACCGACGTTGCGGTTATTGGCCACCAACGCGCGGCGCACGTCGTCGATTGTAACACCGCGCGCCAATAAGGCGTTCATATTCAGTTGCACCTGATACTGACGCTCGAAACCACCGGTTGAGAGCACCTCGGTCACGCCCGGCACGGTACGCAACAGGGGTTTCACCAGCCAATCCTGCAGGGTGCGCAGTTGCATCAGCGTGTAGAATGCCCCGACATCCGGTTGCAGTCGGTACATGAGCACATCGCCCAGGCCGGTCGTGAGCGGACCCATTTCCGGTTCTCCCAGCCCCGCCGGAATGGCTTCTCTCGCCTTGCTCAGGCGCTCATCGACCAGGCGCCGTGCGAAGTAGATGTCGGTACCGTCCTGAAAATAGATATTCACCCGTGACAAGCCGAACAGTGACGTGCTTTGGATACGATCGAGATTGGGCAACCCGTACATCGCCGTCTCGATAGGGTAGCTGATCAGTGTCTCCACATCCTCCGGCGACAAGCCTTGGCTGCTGGTGAAAACCTGTACCAAGGTGGGCGTGACATCGGGGAAGGCATCGATAGGCACGGTGCGCACGGCATAGACGCCGACACCGGCCAGCCCCGCGATCAGGACGAGAATCAAGGCACGCCGACGCAGGGAAAATTCGATCAACCGCTCCATCACGTGCTGATCAATCTATATCCGGCCCGCGGCTGCCGGCGGTCAGCGTCCCCATTAGCGTGAAGGCGCCGTCGGTAACCACCGGCTGGCCGGCACTGATACCTTGCAGAATCTCGACGCGCCCGTCGACCTCGCGACCAAGACGGACGCGGGCGGTATGGTAAAGGCCGGGCTCAGTACCGGGTGTAAAGACGACTGGCGCGCCTCGAATCCGTTGCACCGCATCGACGGCCACCCACACCCCGCTGCCGTCAGTATCGGTGGCGATAAACGCGCTGCCGAACATGCCGGCGCGCAGTACGCCATCCGGGTTGGCGACGCGCGCGCGTACGGAGACCGTCCGGGTGGTGGGGTCGAGACCGCGCGCAATCCAGTCGATTGTTCCACTGAAGTCGCGCTCCGGCAGCACCGGGGTACGGAAGCTCACCGCCTGTCCGGCTCTCAGGCGCGGTATATCCTGTTCGCTGGCGTCCATCATCACCCACATCGTCGTCGTGTCGACGATGTCGATGGGTGTCGCCTCGGGCGTCAGCGTCTGTCCGGGCATCAGATCGCGGCGCTCGATGACGCCGGCCTGCGGGGCGATGAGCGAATACCGCGACAGCGGCTGATCGCGGTCGGTGCCGGTAGGAACAATCTGCTTAGCACTCAAGCCGTACAAACGCAGCGCCATCCGCGCCGCATCGAGTTCCGCGCTCGCCTGGCGCAGTCGCGTATGCGCTTCCAGGCGGTCGGCCTCGCTGCTGATCTGCTGATCTGCCAGCTTATCTTCGCGTTCGCTGGCCGCACGAGCGGTTTCATACTGAGCGGACAGCGATACGTAGCGGGTCCTGGCCTCACCCAACGCGATGCTGTCCAGCACCGCGACGGTATCGCCGGCGGCGACATGCTCACCGAGATCGCGCATCACCTGCACGACCTTGGCCGCCAGGCGCGGCCCGACTTTGCTGACCCGATCCGGATCGAACTGCACGCTGGCGGGCACCATGAGCCGAGTGCCGGCGGCACCCGAAGCAGCAGGCGCGACCGAGATCCTGCGGCTCGCCCGTTGCTCGGGTGTAAGCCGGACAGAGTCGGGAACCTCGCTACGTGCCGCGCGCAACGCGCCGGCATCGGTCTCTTTAGGCAGGACAGGTTCGACCTCGGCCACGGCAAGTCCCGCCACCAACGCAAGCGCCGCCACCAGCAGCAACCGTTTGGCTGAGCAATGGGTCATGGTTTTTCCTCGGCATTCTTCCGATCGGGCGTGCCGGCATCTGCCCCGGACAGGATCACCAACCCGCCGGTAGCCCGCTCCAGCTGCGTCACCGCCCGCACAAAGTTGCGCAGCCCCGCCAGATAATCCGCGCGCACCGCGAGCAGTGTAACCTGTGCCAGAGTTACGGCCGGCGCGCCAACCTTGCCGGACTGGAATGCCGTCTGGGTCAGGCGGACATTCTCCTCTGCGCCGGCCAGCGCCTCTCGGCTCAGCGCCTCTATCTGGTCCCGCGCCGAGCGATAATCGGCCAGTGCGGCGTATACCTCGCGGCGCACGCCGAGCGCCAGGTCATCCTGTTCGATGCGGGCCTGACGCAGGCGCGCGCCGGCCGCCTGTATGGTGCCCCCGTAACGCTGGGTCAAAGGCAAGGGCAGCGACACGCCGACAGAAGCGATATCCTCCTCGCCCTCGCGGGCGTAACTCGCGAATACGGACAGATTCGGCACCAGCGCGCGGCGGCTCAACCGCAGCGATTCGCGCGCGGCGATGACATCCTCGGCAGCCGCGGCCAAGTCGCGCCGCCGTTCCAGAGCCCGCTGTGCCAGTGTGTCGACAGCGGGCATTTGCTGCGCCTCCGCGGAAAGTCTGCCGACGGCGCGAACCGGAGTCTCGGGTGCCATGGCCAGCAGCTTGGTCAAGGCCAGCCGCGCGTTCTCCCGGGAACCGTGCGCCTGGACCAAGACTGTCTTCGCCCTGGCAAGCTCTATCCGGGCTGCGTTGAGCGCCGGACGGTTGCCCTGCCCGCTTTCCAACCGGCTCCGGGCATAACGCTCGACCCGGCCGGCCAACGCTAATGCCCGCTGCGCCGTTTGCGTCTCCTCTCCCGCTACGAGTAGTTCGAGAAAGGCCTGACGAGTACGCGCAATGATCACCGTGCGCAGGAATTCGAGTTGCGATTCGGCGCTGTTGGCCGTGGCCCGGGCCGCCCGCCTAGCCAGGTCGCCCTGTCCGCCCAGCCAAAACTCCTGGCTGATATGAATGCCGAGGTCGGTCGATGTCCTGCCCGCTCCATCGCGACGTCCGGTGGACAGCTCGAGCTGTGGCTCCGAGGGCACCAGACGACCAGCATGCACGGCCTCGCCCCGACGCTCCACGAGCCGCGATTGGGCAAGCTGAAGCGTAAAATTGCGGGCCAGCGCCCCGGCGATCGCCTGCTCGAGCGTCAACGGCTTAGCGGTTGTCTCCTCGACAGCCCCTCTCGCGGCAGCCGCGGGGATACCGTTGACTGAGGCGCCGAGACCACTCGCCGGCAATGCTAGCGCCAAACACCAAGCCATCGCCAGACCGCAGCACCGGTCCAGTTGGATGGCCGCCCCGTTATTGAACATAGGTCCTTCTTGACTATTGATGGCGAACCGGGAATAGATCATTTCCGGTTGGGTGACCATGCTAACAAACGAATTCGCACAAGCCGCGAATCAGAAAATGACCATTCCGTCATGTTCCCAGACGAACACGGGCCCCCGCCCGGTTCATGCGGTGACGGGGGCGGGCGGCGGGGGAAATCGAAGGGTAACGGCGGTACCTTCTCCCGGCGTGCTTTGCAGCGTCACGCTACCGCCGTGGAGGGTCATGATGGATTTGACAATCGACAGTCCCAGACCCGCGCCACCGTCATGCTGCCGGCGCGAACCGTCCACCCGATAGAGGCGCTCGAACAGCCGCGGAATCTGGTCGGCCGCGATGCCCTCGCCGCTGTCGCTGACGCAGATCTCCACTCCCTCGCTGCCCGCGTGCCTCACCGTGAGACCAACCTGACCGCCCGCTGCCGTATGGCGTAAGGCATTCGACAGGAGGTTGCTGAGCGCACGCCGGAACAGGATCGGATCGGCCGCCAGCGTGCCCTGCGCTTCGCAGTGCAGATGGATGTTTTTTTCGCCGATGAGTGCATCGTAAAAGTCGCAAACCGCCTCAAACTCATGGCGTATATCGAGCACTTTTCGTTCAACCACGGCTTGTGGATCTTCGGCACGGGCAAGAAACAGCAGATTGTCGATGAGACGCGCCAGGCGCCGGTACTGTTCCAGAGCGGACTCCAAGGCCTCGCGGTACTCGTCGGCGGTTCGGGCGCGTGCCAATGTCACCTCCGCCTCGCCCATCAGCGCGTTGACCGGCGTGCGCAATTCGTGGGCCAGGTCGGCCGAAAACTGCTGCAATTGTCCGAAAGACGCTTCGAGACGCTGCAGCATCTGATCGAACGCGCCAGCCAGATCCGCCAGTTCACGCGGCCAGCGGGCGGCTTCCACGCGTTCATGCAACTGAGTGGCGCTGATGCGGCGGGCCACTGCCGCGATATCGCGTAAGGGACGCAGCCCGTGATAGGTCAGCAGCGCGCTGATCGCCGTGACGAGCACGATGCCCAGCAGCAGCAAGGCCGACATTTTACGCCGGTAATTGCCGATCAGCTCGGCTTCCTTGGAAAGGTCCATCGCCGCCTGAATGTGCCAGTGCCCAGCCGCTGCGGCGGTCGTCGCCGACATCAGCAGATACGGCTTATCGTCACTGCGCCAGTGCACGCCCACTCCCGGCGACATCTCGGCCAGCTCAAAAACGCCGCTCGGCAAGCGTCCGGCCATACCTGGCGTTTCGAACCGCACCTGACCCGCCCCGTCCTGAATCCGCATATATCTCGTCGTGTGTGAGCCCACCCCAGGCGCTCCCGACTGACCCACAACCTCCGTGGTCAGCAATGTTCTGTTACGTCCCGGCGCCTGCAACAGCGCCTTGACTTCGGCAATATCGCGCGTCAACGCCTGTAATTCGTCGGCTTCGATGCTCTCTGTGAGCACCCAGAACAGCGCCACACTCAGCAACAGGAGCATGGCCACCGAGGCCAGCGCATAGAGCAAGGCCAGCCGGACCGTCAGCGACCAGCGCTTCGAAGCGTGCCGCAGTCCGAAGTCGGTGGACGATTCAATGTTCTTCGAAGACATAGCCCATGCCACGGACGGTATGGATCAACTTGCTGTCGAACTGACTATCCACTTTCCGGCGCAGGCGGCGCACCGCCACGTCGACGATGTTGGTATCGCTGTCGAAATTCATCCCCCAGACCTGCTCGGCCAGCAGAGTGCGGGACAGGACTTCACCGACGTGTTGGATAAAATACGACAACAGGCGAAACTCCTGCGGCGTAAGGATAAGACGCTCCCCGGCTCGCACCACCTGCTGTCGCCTGAGATCCAGCTCCAAATCCGCTATCCTCAGTGTTTCAAGCCGCGTTTCCGACCCGCGACGCAGAACGGTGCGTATGCGGGCCAGCAACTCGGAGAACGCAAAGGGCTTGATAAGGTAGTCGTCGGCGCCAAGCTCCAGCCCCCGGACCCGTTCCGCGACGGCGTCCCGGGCTGTCAGCATCAGCACCGGCGTCTGTCTGCCGCCGCGCCGCAGGTTTGCCAATACCGACCAGCCATCGCGACGCGGCAACATAATGTCGAGAATCAGCAAATCGTAGTCTCCGCTCAGCGCCAGATGTAATCCCTCTTCGCCGTCCTCGGCCACATCAACGGTGTAACCCTGTTCGCTCAGACCTTTTCTCAAATAGGCCACAGTCTTCAAATCATCTTCGACAATCAGTATATGCATCTGCCCGCCCCATAATTCCTCCACCAAGTGGTAATTATTATGTTTCCAGGGGTGAAAGTCTCTGCGATAAAACCTGAAGTAGTCCCTAAGCACCGATCGCATGGCACCCTGCCTGCCCCATACGAAGCCAATCCCCTGCCACCAGATTCGCGGGCGCCAGAATAATCCATCCTTCCAAAGAAAATAAGCCGTACGAAGCAGGCTATCCAGCAACAGGCCAACCGTCTCGAGCACCATGGCCGAGATACGCAGACCATAACTGCCACACACCTCCTGATATACGTCGTAGGCGACGGCTTTATGCTCTATTTCTTCCACGCAATGCCAGCGCCACAGGCGGCGCATATCTTCATGCATGGGGTCGATCCAACGCTTCTGATGGCTCATCAACTCGTTCGACATGATGGCGGTAAAGTGTTCCAGGGCAACCGTGGCCGCCAGCGAGAAACGCGGAAAATGTCGGTTAAGGTAGTCCAGAATGGCTTTGTCGCAGCGTTCATAAAATCGTACGCGTACATACCCCTGCTCTAGCAGGAGCTTGATATGGGCATCATGCTCAATGCTGTGATGGCCCTCCTGCCTGACAAAATCCTTGACTTTGTTTCTTAGCGAAGCGTTTGTTATTTCCCCCAGGTAATAGCGTACGCTGCGAACGAAAAAGCGCTCTCCGACCGGGAAGATGGAGGACAATGCGTTAAAATAGTGCGTTTTGAAAGGGTGATTGTCAAACCAGTAACGGGGCATGTTCGCGGAAAGCGCCAGCGCGATCTTTCGGGGTTTTAGTTTAAGTCCTGCAGGCTCAACAGCCGCTACAACCGGTTTGCGCGCCGGCACCCGAGCAGCGTTAAAGCCAGCGGCCGTGATGCGGCGCATAAAATCCAGGTATCGTGCATGCCAAGGTTCGCCTCGTTGATTACCGAAGCGTTTCCATTGAGAAGCACCGGCCAGCGCGTGTTTTAATACGCTCACACCTGTCTTCCCGGGTTAATCGGGTTATGGCGAAACGGTGGGCCTAAACCTGTCAAATGCTGCATGTCCTCAATTGGTCAGCCCCTACAAGCAGAGACATCCGGCGTGAGCGATACGTCGCTGAATATTCGTAGCTTACAGATTGCAGTGGGACGGGAGCATGGCCGAAACCTGACCATTTGGTCATTTTCAGAAACTCACTTACAGGTCGACGTGGATGCTTATACTGAGGCGATGAGAGGTGATGTTGAAAAATGATTCTGAACTCTGCCAACGGGAAACAATGTGCCATTGGTCATTGATCCGCAGGCTCCAGAACCCGGCCCGATCACCTTTCAATTTCTCCAACCGGTCACTCGGCGGAATGCTTAACATATCCAGTGTTGGGGCCGCGCTGATCTGGAGCCATGTCGTAACACGAGTAGCAGGGACTTTCACCATAGCGTAAGAAAAGGCCATTTCTCATGGCGCATCTCTCAATTGCTACATGAATAGGAATTCGCCAAGGACAGGATTATTGCCTCAAAAACATGGGAAAGTTGACAATAACGCGGGCATCAATGCGGCCATAATAGAGGATCAAGAAAGACTTATAAGATCTCTAACTAAATGATATACTTTAATTTATAAACGATTTTTATGCGGACATAGAAGCGGCCATGAATACGGACATTTCAGGGGCCACAGACAGACACGAAATGGTGTCGCTGATGGAGCCCCTATTGATCTCAGACAGCTCCAGGCACCGGGGGGACCTGACTGATCTTGCCTTCGAACTGGCAACGCATTCGGCAGGCTTCCGGCGTAGTCTGCCCGAGGGCGTACTCAGGGCGCTATCCGATCTGGTCCGGGCGATGAATTGTTACTACAGCAATCTGATCGAAGGCCACGATACCCACCCGGTCGATATCGAGCGCGCGCTGAAAAATGACTATAGCGCCGACGCGCAAAAGCGCAATCTGCAGCTGGAAGCCAAGGCCCATATCGCCGTTCAGCAATGGATTGATGATGGCGGATTGCGTGGCCGCGCGGCAACCGGTGCGGGGCTTTGCGAGATCCACAGACGGTTTTGCGAACTACTGCCCGATGATATGTTATGGGTTGAGGAGCCCAATACTAGTGAGCGCCGGCGCGTTGTGCCGGGGAAGCTTCGCCAGCGCGATGTGAAAGTTGGACAGCACATCCCTGTCAGCCCCGGTGCCCTGCCACGCTTCCTCGAAAGATTTGAAAGCGTCTATGGGAACCTTGGCAAGTCGGAAACAATTATGGCATCGGCGGCGGCGCATCACCGCCTGCTCTGGATTCACCCGTTTCTCGACGGTAATGGCCGTGTGGCCCGGCTGATGTCCTATGCGATGCTGCTCGATACTCTGGACACAGGCGGTATCTGGTCTATTGCGCGCGGCCTGGCCCGTAATTCACGTTCCTACCAGAGCCATCTTGCCGCCTGTGATAGGCTGCGCCGGAGTGATCTTGACGGGCGCGGCAATATGAGTGAGGAAGGCCTTGCGACATTCACGCGCTTCTTCCTTGAAACCTGCCTCGATCAGGTCAAGTTTATGGAAGAGCTGGTGCAGCCGGACCGATTGCAGAGCCGCATCCTGCTATGGGTCGAAGAGGAGGCCCGCGCCGGTGTGCTTCCGGCAAAAGCAGGCAGCATCCTTGAGGCAATCCTGTACCGGGGCGAACTGCCGCGGGGCGAAGTCGCAAGCATCCTCGGAGCAAGCGACCGCCACGCGCGTCGCGTCGTAGCTTCCTTAAGCGAACATGGCGTGATTGCGTCCGAAAGCACGCGCGCCCCGCTACGCCTGACGTTCCCCGCCAAGCTGGCGTCGCGCTGGATGCCCGGTTTATTTCCGGAACAAACGCGCTAACCATACTCGAGCGGATGACACCGGACAGCGTTTACCTTAACGAATTTCTGCAGAAACAGGCAGCATAAACGGGCTATGGATCCACTTAGCGAATCGAGATCAGCTGTTCAAATAACCGAGGCCACCTCTGGAAGTAACATGGTGTAACTGCTGACCGACGTCTGATCAAACATTCGCATGCACGCACGCCTTCCAGCCTTGCAATAACCCTAGTCTTGCTATATCTTGACACGTCAAGACACCGCCTTAGTGAGGCTCACCATGTCCGCGATCAAGATCAGCTCCAAGGTCGATCCCGAAGCCTGGGACGACCTCAAGGAACTTGCTCAGGAAACCAATCAGAGTATCTCCGGTGTACTCACCGATGCAATTCAGGATTATGTGCGCCGGCATCGGATTCGACCAGATGTGCTTCGCCATCTGGAGGATTCGGTTCGCGACAATGAAACACTTGGCCGCTTGTTAGCGAAGTAATTATGATCCAGCACCTCAGCCTGGACGAAGCGATGGCCATTCATGAGCGCGTCATCGAGCATTTTGGCGGGCCGCCGGGCGTACGCGACCTGGGTTTGCTGGAAAGCGCCCTGTTTAGGCCCCGCACCGGTTACTATCAGGATATCGTGGAGATGGCCGCCGCTCTGTTTGAATCCTTGATCATGAACCATCCCTTTGTAGACGGTAATAAGCGCACGGCGTTTTTTGCTACCGATGTGTTTTTACGCTTAAATGGCTGGAAATGTGTGGTGGAAGCCGATGCTGCGCATCGTTTTATCATTGACTCGTTGGAACGAAGTGAATGTGACTACGCGCATGTATTACCGTGGCTACAAGCCTCGATACGGAAGTCATGATGTTATCCACTGCACGGTAGTGCGCCTGATCGCCTCACCACCGGGAACATTCCCCTCGCCACTCAAAGTGCATGCCTTAGCACAAACATCCGAACCTGATGCCGGAAAAGTGTCGCAAACACTTTTGGCCAGATAATGCGCACACCACGCTGACAAGAAGCTCTAAGACGGTGCAGAAATAGCTATGCGCCGGAAGAAAAAGATTGCCAGCATTACACGTCGCTAGCAGTCTTAATCGCGGATTTCTCGGCCAGCGTTGATGCATCGGTTAACTACGAGACTCGCGATCTGGGCCAACAAGACGACCCTGTCCGTATTTACTGTATTTACCGTTTTTCCTCTTTACTGGAGCTGGAAGGTATATACTCCTACCCCAGTCAGGTCTTCCTGCTCTTCTGGCGACTTGATATTCTGGTACTAATCGCCGTCGTTCGTATGACGACGGCCCTGAAAATAAACCTGCCCCCTTTTCGCGCAACTTGTCGACACGGTTCGTCAACTAAGGTCGTGGCGCATACCAGATCGGTGAACTCCAGGCGCGCTCCTGGATAACCGGGTCGACCTGCGCCGGTGGCGCCTGGCCGAGGCGGTTGGCCTCGTAGGTGCTCCAGCGGCAGCTGGGATTTTCCAGCACCCGGGTATAATAAAAA
>JASBSN010000044.1 GCA_030148915.1 Thiogranum sp. | reverse complement strand
GTTGAACCGACAGTCAGGCGCGTTTACGCATAAAACCCACCAAACCCAGTAATCCGGAACCGAACAGCCAGACTGCCGCCGGCACAGGCACCACAGCAACGTTGTAGGTGCCGACAAAAGAAAGCACGGCACTGCGCGGGCCCGTTATATCCGGACAGGTAGTAGGTCGCATACCAATAGGGCCATCGCAATAACCGTCGCCAATCGCCACGCTGATACGGTCGAAGGAACTGCCGGCCAGGCCGGTGAAATCCGAAAGGTTGATCGCCAGGGCAATGATTGGGTCGGTGGAAAAGGCAGGATCAAAGAAACCCGTAGTATTCGTACCGGCCCCGAGGGTATAGGACATGCTGGCACCACCGATGGTGACATCGAACTTGTGCCCGTTGTTACCCACAAAAAAGAGCTTCAGATCGTTACCGCTGCCATCGACAACCGGCGTACTGAACCCTAGAGTGATCGCGGAGTTATTCTGGGTACCGAGAATATTGGAACCCGCGCTGGTATCGGTAACACGCCCGTAGATGTCCGACAAACTGGACGACCAAGGGCCTGGGGATGTGGAGTTACCCAGATCCGTCATGAAGCCGCCGGTAGTTGCCAATACGGAGTTGGCGTAACCAGCGAAGTTCTCACCGGTTACCGTCTCGGTCGTGACAGCAAACGCCTGTTGGCTGAACAAGCCCAATCCCAGGCAAATCGTTAGCAGTTTTTTCATTGCGTTCTCTCTCCAATCCTACTGAGCATTGTTTTACTTTGAAACGGTCTGTGCAACCTATCCAATCACCGGGGACATACCCGTCTCTGTCAGGCGTCGCGCCGTGTCTAGCGTGGCGGCAAACGGTCACGCGGGTCGTCGGCGACCTGCGGCGGTGGCGCCGGGGGTAGTCTGTCTCTGGGGTCATCCGTCGGCGGCGGCGGGGTCTCCGTGGCGATCACTTCGGGACAGAATCCGGCGTCACAGGGACGCGGATTAAATTGTGTCTCAGGCGTGCTCGCCGCAACAAACGGCTGAACACCGCCGGCGGCCGGACTGAGCACTGCCCAACGCCCCCAACGGTAGGCGGAGTCGCCCTCGGGCACCGCCGCGAAGCTGGCCTGAGCGCCGTACAGCCCGATGCCGGTCAACAGTAACGCCAGATGTTTGCTCGTGAGTTTCAGCATGACTAGTCCCCAATTCAGCCCGTAACGTCGTAGTTTTTATTGTTATTACAAAACAGTTCAAGCAACGACCGTGCCTGAAATTAAATATATCAATTAAATCAGCTAATTACAGATGCATGGGTCTACTTTTCACTGCTTTCAACCCGAGGCGATGTAAAGATAACCGACAACCTACGGCAGCGGGGCAACGCAGAAATGGGGCTAAAAACTTTCGTTTTTCAGCGGTGTAGCAGCGCTCCGCTGCACTCATACAACCGTTTTAACAAGTGTAAATTTTTCCGGCGAATGCGGTTCGCGTGAGTACCCGGGCGCGGAGAGAGACAAACCCGAAATGCCCACTTGTTGTCACCCGCCCGATTATGCGCAGGCTCAGAAATCGCGCGACAGACTGAGCATGGTTTGATTGCGTTCGTAACTGTACAACTGGCCGATGTTGGAATCGTTGTGCGTGCCTTCCCAGAACAGATTGGCCACCCAGCCTTTGAGGAGGTCCTCGGGCTGTCTGAATTCGTGGGTCAAACCGACGGTGCCGACATATTCTTTCTCCTCACGTGGCTTGAGGCCGGTCGGATCATCGCCCTCATAATCGAAATAGGAGAAACGCCCGCGGGCATAGACAGAACCGTTTTTGTACGTGCGGGTGCTGAGACCGGCGCTCACCTGCCCGCCGAGGTAGCCGTACTGATCGTCGTCGGCGATGAATTTGATCACGCGCGCGCCGGTGGTTGCGGTCACCCGCCGGTTGTTGAAGTAGCGGCCGAAGTTGAGCCCGGTAGCTAAATAGTCGCCTTCGCGCCCGGAATCCGTAGCGCGGTAGTACGTGCGCCGCGTGTAGAGCGTATCCCAGTTCAGTTCGGCATTGTTGAACTGCCAGGTCACCGACGGATTGACGGAGTGGAACCAACCCAAGGCGCGCGCGCCCAGATCGAGAAATTCCGACCGTAACTGCAGCGAGGCGCGCCAGTGCCTGAGCAACAATACCGCCGGGCCGGTGTTGACGCTGGCCACCAGCAGGTCGTAGTCGTTGAAATCGTGATAGCGCCGCCAGTAAATGTTGGCGCCGCTCTGCCAGACCAGCATGCCGGTACGTTGACCGATCTCCACCCGTTTACCGGACTGATAGAGATGATCCACACCGACTGTGCCTACCGCGGCGTTGCCGGATCTCTTCAGCGACGAGGGCGCCAGCGTAAACGGGGTATCACCGACGCGGATATCCGCAACCGTCGGCCCGACATTGACGTTGGAGTCGTGCATTACGCCGATAGACAAATGTGGGGTCACTTCGTTTTTCTGCCCATAGCGTTCCGAATCGCGCTTGACCTGTGCCAGGAAAGCCAGCACCGTGACCCGTACTTCGGGCGGCGTGAGCGGATCGTCCAGCACCTCCTGCGCCAGCGCTTGCGCCTGTTCGTAGCGCAGCGAACGGTAATAGGCCAGCGCCAATTCCAGTTTGGCGCGGTTGACGCTGGGGTCGGTGTCGATGATGCTGCGAAACGACTCGATGGCCGATTTCAACTTCTCGTCTTCAAGCGCCTGCATACCTTGCTTGAACTGGGCTTCGATTTCAGGACTTTCCCCCTCCGCGGCGAACACGGGTAGCGAAAAACCCGCCAACATGCCGAGCAGGACTCCGAAGCGCAGCGTATTACGCCTAAGGAAGCTCTGATTACTCCCTTTTCCGTTGTTCTGCCATACTCCGTCATTCTGGCGTAGGCCAGAATCCAGTAGTTGCAATAGCCTGGATACCGGTCTGCGCCGGTATGACGAATTGATCAGAGCTTCCCTAATGACTTGATCCATGGCCGTTCCCCGTTTACTGTAAAACCACTTATACATACAATAGTTTATATAATTACACTGCAGAACGCGGCGATAGTAAATAAGTTAATCGACAAACACAATTGGCTAATTTCCTCATTTTACCGTCGAGCGCAGCGCTTATCGGCAGCATCTGTCTGCTCTTCTGTACGCCCGTGGGCGCCGTGGCCTTCCCCGCCGGGCTGTTTGGCTACAGTGCCACCGAGCAACCTGATACGCAGACGTTTGGCCAATGGATTCAAGTGCTTGAACGCCATATACGCCTCGATGTGGCCGAGGGTGAGTGCGCAGGTGAGCGCTTTAATCAGTGTTATCTGCGCCAATGGCTGGCCTTTCTCGATGG
The DNA here is from genome assembly GCA_030148915.1 of Thiogranum sp. GTDB lineage: Bacteria > Pseudomonadota > Gammaproteobacteria > DSM-19610 > DSM-19610 > Thiogranum. The sequence continues at coordinate 27,199 of JASBSN010000044.1, read as the reverse complement.
CCTGCGCGACCGCCCGCACAGCGAACAACTGGAGGCGGTTAACCGTTACGCCAATCGCAAACCCTATGTTTTGGATATCGATAACTACGGCGTGGAAGACTACTGGGCCGTACCGCGAGAGTTTCTCTACAATAACGGCGACTGTGAGGATTACGCCATCACCAAGTTTTTCTCGCTGCGCTGGCTCGGCTTTCCGACGGAGGATCTGCGTATCGTAGTGCTGCAGGATACTAACTTGCGCATTCCACACGCGGTGCTGGCGGTGGCCACCGCTGATGATGTCAGGATCCTGGACAACCAGATACAGGAGGTCGTCTCGCAGCGCGACATTGTCCATTATGCGCCCGTTTACGCTATCAACGAGCGCCATTGGTGGCTCTACCTGCCCCGTTGATGCCTACCGTGTCCGCTACTGACTCCCCATCGCGTAAACCGGTTATCAGCGGCCTGCTCGCGCTGTTGATATTGATGCTGGTCGGTGCCTACCTGATCCAGGTCTACCTTGACAAGGAAAGGCAGCGCGATCTGGACAACTGGGCCATACGTCTGGGCCTGGTCGCCGAAACGCGCGTTAACACCATTGAGAACTGGCTGACCGGACACGCCGCCGATCTGGGCGAACTGGCCAACAACGCGTCGTTGCAACTCTACCTGTGGCAACTGAGGCGGCGTGACGAACAGAGCCCTGCCAGCGAGCCGGCGCAACTGAGCTATCTGCGCAACCTGGTGTTGGCCAGCGCCCGGCGCTACGGCTTGATGCCGGACACCGCACAACCGGAAATCCCCGCCAATCTGCCGCAACGCTACGCCGGCGGTCTGGCGCTCGTCGACGCCAGGCGGCGGCCGGTGGTCTCCACCGCCGGCATGCCGGAGATCGGCGCGGCCTTTCAAGCGGCGATAAACGCAGCGCTGGAGAGCGGCAAAACACAATTCAGCACGCTCGTCACCGATGCCCATGACCGGGTGCTGCTGGGTATCGCGGTGCCGGTTCCCCGGGTGATCGGCGTTCAGGAGGGCGCCGCCTACAGCGGTGTGGTGTTCGGCGTGCTCAGCGCCGAGCAATCGCTGTACCCGTTGTTGCAAGCCGGTGTGCCGGTGACCCCGAGCGAGGTTTCTCTGTTGATCGCCCGGCGGGATCAGCAGGCGGTCTATCTCTCGCCCACCGGCGCGGGCGGTGTACCCACGCACAAGACGCTGCCCATGGACCGCGACCGGCTAGCGGCCGCCGCCGCGCTGCGCCAACCGGGGCGTTTCGGTGAGTTTCGCAATTATCAGGGCCATGAAGTGCTCGCCACCAGCCGGAAATTCCGTAGCACCCCGTGGGTGCTACTGCAGGAAGTCGACGCCCGCCAGGCGCTTTTGGAGTCCGATCGACACCGGCATTTTCTGCTCACCACCTTCTCTCTGCTGCTGTTCTTTTTCGCCGCCATCCTGGTGGCCGCCTGGCGCCACGGCAGCAGCGTGCGCGCCCGCCACGACGCCGATGATTTGCGTGGCAAGACCTTGGCGCTGCAAAAACAGACCGAACTGCTGCATGCTGTGACCGACAATGCCGATGCCTACGTTATTCTCATGGACGCCGAACAGCGGGTGCTGTTCGCCAACGCGCGCCTGGCCGACAAACTCCATGCTACGCGCGCTGAACTCGAGGGTAATTCTCTGACCGGGTTATTGGGTCCGGCCAACATTGAGCCGCTGGCCGAGAGTCTATCCGACATGCACACCGACAGCGCCACGCGGCGCTGCGCCGTGCGCATGGTGATCGACGGCGAACCGCGCAGCCTGCAGTGCTCGCTGGTGCCCGTCGATCGTGTCGGCGAGCGCTTCAACGCTATCTTGCTGGTGCTGCAGGACATCACTGAACTGGAAGACGCCCAGCGCAAACACGCCGCGCTGATGCGCAGGTTGGTGGACACGCTGATGCACGTCGTCGACCTGCACGATCCGAACTCCGCCAACCACTCTGCCCATACCGCCGAGGTGGCCAACGCCATTGGTCGCGAACTGAAACTCAGCCCCGCTGACAGCCGCACCCTCGATCTGGCCGCCAGCCTGGCCAACCTGGGCAAAATCTTTGTACCCCGCGAAGTACTGGTCAAGACCGAGGCACTCAGCGACGCGGAACAGGCGTTGGTACAGCGGCACGTGCAGTACGGCACCGAAATGCTCGCCGATCTGGATTTCGAAGGGCCGGTAGTCGATACCATTGCGCAGAAGCACGAACACCTCGACGGCAGCGGTTACCCGCAGGGGCTAACAGACGGTGAGATCCTGCTGAGCGCACGCATCCTCGCGGTCAGCAACGCCTTTGTCGCACTGATCAGCCCGCGCGCCTATCGCGACGCCATTGGCGTACACCAGGCGCTCGAACAACTGCTCAGCGACAGCGGCAAACTCTATGATCGGCACGTGGTGGCCGCGTTGTTCCATGTCGTCGAGAACTGCAAAGAGGAGTTTGACTGGCTCCAGGAATAGCCCCCAAGTGACCCCCCATCACAGCTCGGGTGAGTGCGACTGTTCCTTACGCTGGCGACGGCGCTGACGTACCAGATACAGGGTCAGTACCGGGCCGGAGATCGCGTAGATGAGAAAACCAAAGAACAACACGCTCGGTGGATGACTGGAAACCACCACTAACACCAGCACGGCAATGACCAGCGCCACGAACGGCACCCGATTGCGAAAATCGATTTCCTTGAAGCTGTAGTAGCGCACGTTACTGACCATCAGCAGCCCCATGGCCGCTGCCAGCAGCGCACCGATCACCCACATGCTGCTGCCATCCAGGCCGTTATCCTCGCTGAACCACACCAGACCGGCCAGTACCGCGGCAGCCGAGGGGCTCGGCAGCCCCTGGAAATAGCGCTTGTCGGCGCTGCCCACCTGCGTATTAAAGCGCGCCAAACGCAGCGCCGCACTGGCGGTATAGATAAACGCCGCCAGCCAGCCGAGCTTGGACCAGATCCAGCCGTGCTCGATCATGCTGCGCAGGGCCCATTCGAATACCACCAGCGAGGGCGCCAGCCCAAAGCACACCATGTCAGAGAGGCTGTCGTACTGCACGCCGAACTCGCTGGTGGTGTTGGTCAGGCGCGCCACCCGACCGTCGATGCCGTCCATCAGCATGGCGACGAATATGGCAATCGCGGCGTTGGTGAAATTGTCGCTCATGGCGGCAACGATGGCGTAAAAGCCGGCGAACAGTCCTGCCGTAGTGAACAGGTTCGGCAATAAATAGATACCGCGCCGTCTGGGTTGCTGCTGTTGTTCGTCCATACCTGGAGATCGCCCCGCTCAGAAGGAGCGGTCGGCGACCGCTCCGGGTGGCTGGTTATTTGTGAACCAGTGTGGCTATTACATCAGATCCGGCCTTGACGTGCGAGCCGCTGCTGACCTGTATGCGGCTGTGGCGCGGCAGATAGACCTCGACGCGCCCGCCGGTCTGAATGTAGCCGCAGCGCTGACCCTGGCCGACGCGCTCGCCGACGCGTACATAACACCGGGGAAGATTGCGCAACAGACCACGGTGCATGACCACTACCAGATCGTCGTCTTCGTCGGTTTTCAACCAGACCCCGTGGGGCTGCTCATCGCCCTGGATGGAGTTTTTGGGCTCCAGAATCTTCCCCTCCACCGGACTGCGCGTGCTATAGACGCCGGCATGACTCATCTGGATATCCAGGCGCACCGCATCGCGCTCCAGGTAGGGGTCGGTGACTTCCTCCACCGCCCGAACCACGCCATCGGCCGGACTGACCACCGCCAGCGGACTGGAGGGAATTTCCCGGTAGGGGTCCCGGTACAGATAGATAATCAGCCCACAGGTCAGCCACAAGGGCAGAGACCAAGCCCAACCCGCGATCTTGAAGGCGAGAAACGCCAGCGCGGCGAGCGCCAGGAAGGGGGGCCAACCGACGCGGGCAAAATAAGGGTAGCGGCTTGCAGCCATAATCTTGCGGGGCGCCCGTGAGCGGCCCCGGTTGTCTCAGTTGACCTGCTTGTCGACGATTTTATTATCGCTGATCCACGACATCATGCTGCGCAGGCGCTCGCCCACCTGCTCGATGGGATGCTCGCGACCCAGGCGCCGTTTGGCCTTGAGGGTGGCAGCGCCGGCCTGGTTTTCCAGGATAAACTCACGGGCGAACTCGCCGTTCTGGATTTCCGCAAGAATACGCTTCATCTCGGCCTTGGTATCCGCATTGACCACGCGCGGACCGCGCGTCAGATCACCGTACTCGGCGGTATTGGAGATAGAGTAGCGCATATTGGCGATGCCGCCCTCGTACATCAGATCGACAATCAGTTTCAGCTCGTGCAGACACTCGAAATAAGCCATTTCCGGTGCATAACCGGCTTCGGTCAAGGTCTCGAATCCGGCCTGCACCAGTGCGGTGGCGCCGCCGCACAGCACCGCCTGTTCGCCGAACAGATCGGTCTCGGTCTCTTCGCGGAAACTGGTTTCGATGACCCCGGCGCGCCCGCCGCCATTGGCCGAGGCGTAGGCCAGGGCGATATCCCGGGCCTTGCCGCTGGCGTCCTGGAACACGGCGATCAGCGAGGGCACCCCGGCGCCCTGTTTATACATGGAACGCACCAGGTGACCGGGCCCTTTGGGGGCGATCATGATGACATCCAGATCCGCCCGCGGCACGATCTGCTCAAAATGAATGTTGAAACCGTGGGCGAACGCCAGCGCCGCGCCCTGCTTGATGTTGGGTTCAATGCTGTCGCGATACAGCCGCGCCTGGTGTTCATCGGGCGCCAAAATCATCACCACGTCGGCATCCGCCACCGCCGCTTCGATCGACTTCACCGTGAGGCCGGCATTTTTCGCCTTGGCCGCGGAGATCGAACCCTCGCGCAGGCCAACGACAACCTCGACGCCGGAATCGTTCAGATTATTGGCGTGCGCATGCCCTTGCGAGCCGTAACCGATGATGCTGACTTTCTTCCCTGTGATCAGGGAAAGGTCGGCATCCTTGTCGTAGTAAATATTCATGATCATATCTCTCTTAGAAAGTACTTTGAAAAATCACATTCAAACCCGCAGCGACTTTTCGCCACGCGCAATACCCGTCACACCCGAGCGCACCACTTCGATGATATCCGAGGGTTCGATGACCTGGACAAAAGCATCCAGCTTGTCGCCGGTGCCGGTGACCTCGATGGTGTACATGCTGTCGGTCACATCGATGACACGGCCGCGGAAGATATCCGCCAGACGCTTCACTTCGTCGCGCCCGCCGTTCGCCGCGCGCACTTTGATCAACATCATTTCACGTTCGATGTGCGCGCATTCGTACATGTCCATCAGCTTGACCACATCGATAAGCTTGTTCAGCTGCTTGGTGATCTGTTCAATCACGTCTTCCGTACCACTGGTCACCAGCGTCATGCGCGACAGCGATTCGTCCTCAGTGGTAGCGACGGTCAGCGATTCGATGTTGTAGCCACGCGCGGAAAACAAGCCCGCCACCCTGGACAGCGCACCGGCCTCGTTTTCCATCAGAATGGAGATAATATGTCGCATCGGGCTACACCAGGATCATTTCATTCTGACCGGCGCCGGCCGGCACCATCGGATAGACATTTTCCGTCTTGTCGGTGAGAAAATCCAAGAATACCAGGCGGTCTTTCATCGCCATGGCTTCTTTCAGCGCCCCCTCGACGTCGGCCGGGCGGCTGATCTGCATGCCGACATGACCGTAGCTTTCCGCCAGTTTGACGAAATCGGGCAAGGACTCCATGTACGACATGGCGTAGCGGCCCTGATAAAAAAACTCCTGCCATTGACGGACCATACCGAGATAGCCGTTATTCAGATTGATAATCTTGATCGGCAGCGAATACTGGCGGCAGGTGGACAGTTCCTGGATGCACATCTGGATACTGCCCTCGCCGGTAATGCAGGCGACGGTTTCCCCCGGATGCGCGAACTGCACCCCCATGGCGGCCGGAAAGCAGAAGCCCATGGTGCCCAGTCCGCCGGAGTTGATCCAGCGGTTGGGCTGGTCGAACTTATAGAACTGGGCGGCGAACATCTGATGCTGGCCCACGTCGGAAGTCACATAAGCACCGCCGCCGGTAACCTTGTAGAGTGTCTCCACCACGTACTGCGGTTTGATCACCTCGTCGTCCTGGGTGTACTTGAGACAATCCATGGCGCGCCATTCCTCGATCTGCTTCCACCAGGCTTGCATCGCCGTGGGGTCCGGCGTCTCGGCGCTCTCCTTGAGCAGCTTGAGCATTTCCTTGAGCACCTGGTCGACCGGCCCGACGATCGGCACGTCAACTTTGACGGTCTTGGAAATACTCGCCGGATCGATGTCGAGATGAATGATGCGGGCGGTGGGACAGAACTTTTCCACATTGCCCACCACGCGGTCATCGAAGCGCGCACCAATGGCGATCAACACGTCGCAGTTATGCATCGCCATATTGGCTTCGTAGGTGCCGTGCATGCCGAGCATACCGAGAAACTGCCGGTCGGTGGCCGGGTAGGCGCCGAGCCCCATCAGCGTATTGGTGATCGGATAACCCAGCAGCCGGGTAAATTCGGTCAGCGCCTGGCTGGCCGCGGAGAGAATGACACCGCCGCCGCTATAAACCATAGGGCGCTTGGCGGTCAGCATCAGCTCAATGGCTTTCTTGATCTGGCGCGGGTGTCCGCGCGTCACCGGGCTGTAGGAGCGCATACTGATGCGCCGCGGGTACTTGTACTCGCTCTTGTGTGTAGTGATGTCTTTGGGAATATCCACCACCACCGGCCCGGGTCGACCGGTGGTGGCGATATAAAAAGCCTTCTTTATGGTCTCTGCGAGGTCTCTGACATCCTTGACCAGAAAGTTGTGTTTCACACAGGGGCGCGTGATGCCGATGTTGTCGACCTCCTGAAAGGCATCATTGCCGATCATGGCGGTCGGCACCTGGCCGGTGAACGCCACCATGGGAATCGAATCCATGTAGGCGGTGGCGATACCGGTGACCGCATTGGTCGCGCCCGGGCCTGAGGTTACCAACACCACACCCGGCCGGCCGGTGGCGCGCGCGTAGCCATCCGCGGCGTGCGTGGCGGCCTGTTCATGGCGCACCAGAATATGCTGCACTTTGTCTTGGCGATAAAGGGCATCGTAGATCGGCAGCACGGCACCGCCGGGGTAGCCGAAGATGTATTCGACCCCCTCGTCGGCAAGGCAGCGCACAAAAATGTCAGCGCCTGTCAGCTCCACCTGTTCATATCTCCCGGGTGATCCAAAAACCAGAAAAAAAAGCCCGGATATCGGGCACATGCACATTGCTTAGAGTTAGAACTGACTAATATTGCCACCGATAGGAGACGGAATCCAGTGCCTTCAGAGGCCCCCGCCCCGGCCGCTCTGCGTGGAGGCGGCGGTGAAACTGCGGCCTGTGCTCTTGTGGCCAGGCCCGCGACCGTGGTAATTAACAGAATTCAGACCAGCAACCGGGGGTAACAATGCGAGCTGCCAACCTTTTTTCGGTGTTATTCCTTCTCGCCAGCGCCTCGGCCGGCGCCGATATGTACAAATGGACCGGTGCCGACGGAACCCCCCAGTTTGGCCAGTACCCGCCAGCGGGCGTCCAGGCGGAGCGCCTCAAACCGGCGCCGGCACCGCGTTCGACCTCCGCACCTCCCTCTGCTCAGGAACAGCTCAAAGTGCTGAACCAGCGCCTGGAGGCGCAGAACGAGGAAAAAGCCAAGGCGCAGGCTCAGCGTGAGGAGGCCGAGCGGCGCCAAATCAACTGTGAGAACGCACGCAACAATCTGCAACGCCTTAGCTCCGGCGGCAACCGGATGGTGCAAATGCCGGACGGCAGCTATCAGCGTCTGGATCAGGACCTTAAACAAAAGCAACTGGAGACCAACCGCAAAGCTGTAAAAACCTTCTGCAAATAGGGGCGAAGCGATGCCACTGTTAAGAATTCAGACCAACAGCCCGGTGGACCCGGCGGCAAGCCAGGCGTTAGCTGCTGCGGCCTCGGCCCTCGTATCCGAGATGCTCGGCAAGCCGGAGCACTACGTCATGGTAAGCGTCGAACACACTGGCGCTATGTTGTTTGACGCCAGCCCGGCGCCGCTGGCTTATCTCGAACTCAAGAGCATCGGCCTGCCCGCCGAGCGCACGACGGCCTTTTCCGCCGCCCTGTGCGGCCTGCTCGACGAACACCTCGGTATCCCCGCCGCGCGCATCTACATCGAATTTGCCGACGTGGCGCGTCATCTGTGGGGTTGGGACGGCGCAACCTTCTGAACCGCCGCCCCCCTCGCCCCGGGCAGCACCCTGTCTGTACTCGGACGCCGCTGGCGTCTAGAATCCCGGGCTCGACTAAAACCGGCGCAGAATCAATATGAAGGTCTCCCAGTTCCCGCTGAACACGGTAAAAGAAACCCCCGCCGACGCCGAAATCGTCAGCCACCGGCTGATGCTGCGCACCGGCATGATCCGTAAAACCGCCAGTGGCATTTACACCTGGCAACCGTTGGGATTGCGTATTTTGCGCAAAGCCGAAACTGTGGTGCGCGAGGAAATGGACCGCGCCGGTGGGCTGGAACTGCTGATGCCGGCCGTGCAGCCGGCCGAACTGTGGCAGGAATCCGGACGCTGGGAACAATACGGCCCGGAACTGCTGAGAATCCGCGACCGCCATCAGCGCGATTTCTGCTTCGGTCCGACCCACGAAGAGATCATCACCGATCTGGTGCGCCGCGAAGTGCGTAGCTACAAACAGCTGCCGCTGAACTATTACCAGATCCAAACCAAATTCCGCGATGAAGTCCGACCGCGCTTCGGCGTCATGCGCGCGCGCGAGTTCCTGATGAAAGACGCCTATTCCTTTCATCTGCATCAGGCCTCACTCGACGAAACCTATCAGGCGATGTATGAGACCTACACGCGTATTTTCACCCGGCTGGGGCTGAGCTTTCGCGCCGTGCGCGCTGACAGCGGGGCAATCGGCGGCGCCCATTCCCACGAATTCCATGTCCTCGCCGACTCCGGCGAGGACGCCATTGTCTTTTCCACGGCCAGTGACTACGCGGCCAATCTGGAAATGGCCGAAGCGCTGGCACCGGCCGGCGAGCGCGCGGCGCCGAGCGCCCCCATGCAGAGCGTCGACACCCCCGGCATGCACACCATTGAGGACCTGGCCACAGGGCTCGGCGTGGCGGCCGCGCAGTGCCTGAAAACACTGTTGGTGGAGGCCACCGACGGCGGCGTGGTAGCGCTGTGTCTGCGCGGGGATCACAGTCTGAACGCCGTCAAAGCGGAAAAACTTGAGCAAGTGGCACAGCCGCTGAGCTTTGCCAGCGACGAACAAATCCTCGCCGCCGCGGGCTGTCGCGCCGGCTCCATCGGCCCCATCGGACTGACCGTGCCGGTGATCGCAGACCGTGCCGCGGCGCAGCTGGCGGATTTTGTCTGTGGCGCCAACCAAGACAACCGCCACCTTACCGGTGTCAATTGGGGCCGCGACGGCGCCGAACCGCTGGTGGCCGATATCCGCAATCTGGAACCCGGCGATCCCAGCCCGGACGGCAAGGGAGAGGTGCGCATCGCCCGCGGCATCGAAGTCGGACACATTTTCCAGCTTGGCGACAAATACAGTCGGGCCATGAACGCCACGGTGCTGGACGAAAACGGCAAAAACGTGCTGATGACCATGGGCTGTTACGGCATCGGGGTGTCACGGGTCGTGGCAGCGGCTATTGAACAAAACCATGATGATCAAGGGATTGTGTGGCCCGCGGCGCTGGCGCCTTTCCAGGTGGCGGTGCTCGGCATGAACCAGAAAAAGTCGCAGCGCGTGCGCGAGGCCTGCGCCGAACTGTATGCCGACCTAAAGGCCGCCGGTATTGAGGCCATCTGGGACGATCGCGATGTAAGGCCCGGCGTGATGTTTGCCGATATGGAATTAATCGGTGTTCCCCACAGGGTGGTGATTGGTGAGAAAAACCTCGACAAGGGTCTGGTCGAATACAAAGCGCGGCGCGGCGGCGACAGCCAGGATCTGGCGCGCGACGGGGTGGTGGCTTTTTTGCAGGAGCAGATGGATCGTCAAGGTTAGCGGAGGCAGTCCTGTCCCGGACCTGCGCGGCACAACTCGCCGTGAATACCTCCGTGTAGGCTGGACGGCGACATCCCTGTCGCCGCCGGTTGTGCCGCGCAGGTCCGGGACAGGACTGCTGATAGCATTGATGCTGACATGGTTTCTGGTCAACCCCGGGTTCGCCGCCACCACCGAACGCCCCGACGATCAGATGCGCCAGTTACTCATCGACGCCGTCAACGCCTCGGACAGCTTTGGCGATCGCTTCGATGCCGAGGTCTGGCTCACGGACATGTCCAACCGCCTCAAACGCAAAGTCGCCGACCCGCAGGAGCGGCTGCATATTCTCAAAACGGCTCACTACGAAGCATCACGCGCCGGCCTGCCGCCGGAGCTGGTACTGGCGGTGATCGACGTGGAGAGCAATTTCGACCGCTTCGCCATTTCCAGCGCCGGCGCGCGCGGCCTGATGCAGGTGATGCCCTTCTGGCTGAACGAAATCGGTCGCCCCGGCGACGATCTGTTCGCCATCCACACCAACCTGCGCTTTGGCTGTACTATCCTCAAACTCTACCTGGACCGCGAGCGCGGCAACCGCAGCAAGGCGCTGGCGCGCTACAACGGCAGCGTCGGCAAGGTCTGGTACCCGCAGCGCGTGTTCAAGGCGTTGTGGAAACGCTGGTACCGACAATGACGCTGCCCCCTAGAGCTCATCTATCCACTTAACCAGTATCCGTACTTCAGCCGTAATCAGCGTCGGATCGTTCACGCGTCGTTCGCCACGCGGTCGCGTTTTTTTGGAGCTAAGAGTCGTGTACCGACTATATAATAGCGGCTCTCGAATCTGGAGAGCAGAAAGCGGTCATTCACTTGATGAAAAAAACAGACGATATGCCCATTTGGGTCTACCTTGCATTTTCGAGTATCTCTACGCGAAAAGGTGCTTTGCTCCTGATCTGGGCGTCCATCGCCTTTTCCGTGTATTGCGTCCCCTGGACTGTGTGGTTCCCCGAGCGAAACTGGGTCGCTAGCGTGTTTCTGATCGATGACTGGAGCTGGCTTGCGATGATGCTGCCTATTACGCTCTGGTATTGGTTGAGTTTAAAATGGCTGGATGATCACGCGGCATGGACTGAGGCCATCGTGGAGAACCCTTAGGCGTTTCTTTCAGTCCAGTGCGGCGGCGCCTGCTGTCTACCCGTACAGCCGGCTGTACAGGCCGTCTGACTTGAGCAGTTCGCGGTGTGTGCCCTGCTCGGCGATGCGCCCGTCCTCGAACACATAGACCCGATCGGCCTGTTTCACCGCACTCAGTCGGTGGGCGACGATAATCACCGTGCGGCCGTCGAGAAAACCGCCCAGCGCCTGGTGCAGCCGGGCTTCGGTTTCCGTGTCCAGCGCCGAAGTGGCTTCGTCGAAAATCACCACTTGCGGATCGCCCAGTAACAGGCGCGCGATGGCCAGGCGTTGTCGCTGGCCGCCGGACAGACGCACACCCTGTCGGCCGAGCTCGGCGTTCAGCTGTTGCGGCACCTCGCGTATAACATCCGCCAACTGCGCCTGTTCCAGCGCACGCCATAAGTCCTCGTCGCTGTATGCGCGCCCCAGCGTCAGGTTATTGCGCACGCTGGCATTGAACAGCACGGGGTGCTGCAACACCGTAGCCACATGGTCGCGCACCACATCGAGTCCGATGCGCTCTACCGGTATGCCGTTGAAGCGGATATCCCCGGAGCTCGGCCGGTAGAGCCCCAGCAGCACCTGCACCAGCGTCGACTTGCCGCCACCGCTGGCGCCGACCAGCGCCACCCGTTCGCCGGCGCGGATGTCGAGGCTGACCCCGTTGAGCACCGACTCGCCGCGCCCGTAGCGAAACTGCACCTCGCGCAACTGCACGGCCACCCCGCGCTGTCCGCTGAAGGGATTTTCCTCGTGCGGGTAGAGCGGTTCCTGATGCAGTTCGAGCAGACGGTTGATACGCTCCAGCGCGGCACGTGCGCTGTAGAAAGCGTACTGAATATTCAGTGCCTCCTGCACCGGACCCATCATGAACCACAGGTAAGCGAAGACCGCCATCATTTCGCCAATGGTGAGGTTGGAAAAGACCACCAGCAGCATGCTCACGGCGCGAAACAGATCGAAACCGACCAGGAAGACAAAGAACGACAGGCGACTGGCCGCATCGCTTTTCCAGGAATAGGCCGCCGAGTCGTGCTGGATCCGCCGCGCGCTGTCGACCACCCGCTGCAGGTAATGCTGTTCGCGATTGGCGGCGCGAATCTGCTGGATGGCGTCGAGGGTTTCGGTGAGCGCCCCCTGGAACAGCTCGAAGGCCTGATTCTCACGCTTTTTGAGGTGTTTGACCCGCTTACCGAGGGTGACGGTGAAATACACCACCAGCGGATTCAAAAACAGGATCAGCAGCGCCAGCTGCCAGTGCATCCACAATAATATGCCGGCGGCGCCGGCCAGCGACAGCACCGCGATAATGAACTTGGCGACGGTCAGACCGATGAAATCGTCCACGGCGTTCAGATCGGTGACAAAGTGCGAGGTCACTTCACCGCTGCCGACAGCCTCATACTCGCTCATGGAGATACGCTGCAGACGAAGCAACAGGTCGCGACGGATGCGGAACACGACGTCCTTGGAGATCAGGCTGAACTGACGCGTCTGCCAGACACTGAGCATGACGGAACTAAAGCGCAGCACCACCGTAAGCGCCAGGATCGTGGTGATATACAGCACCGGCCCGTGCCAGGCGGGAGGAAACACCAGATCCATGAGGTGTAACATCCGTCCCGGCTTATCGAGCAGCACTTCATCGACCAGCAGCGGCATCATCAACGGCAGGGGCACGCTGGCGATCACGGCGAACAGGGCAATAATATTCGCCGCGATCAGCTCCCGGCGATGCTCCAGGGCAATCGCCAGTACCGTCTTGAAATTGTAAGCGGACACCATAGCCAACCGGTAATTACCTGTTACCGTGCGTATTCTACAGTCTGGGTGACGCAAGTTATATGCGCTATGCTGTACCTGCGCGGCGATACGCCGTCGCCGCAACTGAACCCATGGTCCAGAGCGAGGTCAAAACGCCATGACTGACAAACCCCACCTCAAAGTGGCCGTCCTCAGCGACTACATCTGCCCGTTTTGCTACATCGGCTACTTGCGGCTGGAAAAACTGCGCGCCCACTACGACCTGGCGGTGAATTGGGTGCTGGTGGAGATTCACCCGGACAGCCCGGCCGAGGGTAAACCGGTCGAACAGCTGGGTTACTCCAAACCCCATCTCGATGGCCTGCTGGGCGAATTGGGCGAGTTGGCGCGCGAGGAAGGTGTGGCGCTGTCGCCGCACACCTTCACCACCAACTCTCACCGCGCGCTGCTACTCGCCGAGGCCAGCAAGTCCCTGGGCGCGGAGGTGTTCTACACGTTGCACCGCCGTCTGTTCGAGACTTTTCTGGTGGAAAACCGAAACATCGGCGACCCCGAGGTACTGAGATCGCTGGCGGCCGAGTGTGGCATCCCGGCGCAAACCGTCGCGCTGGCCTGGAGCCAACCGGATTACGAACAGCGTCTGCAGCGCAATCTCGCCGCTGCGGTCAACAACGGCGCCACCGGCACGCCGACTTTTTTTATCGGCGAGCAACGGCTCACCGGCGCGGTGTCCGTCGAAACGCTGCTGGCGGCCGCGAAACGCTCGCTCGTCCAGTCCGCGGCGGCGAGCTAAGACCGATCGAGCCCGGGCCACGCGCTGCTTCAGCGCACAAACAGCGCCATGGATTCGACGTGCGCTGTGTGGGGGAACATATCCATTACCCCGGCCGCAGCCAGCCGGTAACCCAGTTCATGGACCAGTACTCCGGCGTCGCGGGCCAGCGAACCGGGGTGACAGGACACGTAGAGGATGCGCTCGGCACCCGGTTTGCCGAGCTCGCGCACTATGTGCGCGGCGCCGCTGCGCGGCGGATCGAGCACAATGCGGTCGTAGGCTTGTTGCATCCAGGCGTGCGTGCCAGGGTCCTGCTGCAGATCGACCAGATGGAAATCGGCGTTGTCTATGGTATTGCGCGTGGCGTTGTCGCGGGCCCGCTGCACCAGCGCGGCGTCGCCCTCGACGCCGGTCGCCCGCGCCGCACGGCGCGCCAACGCCAGGGTAAAGTTGCCCAGCCCGCAGAACAGATCCAGCACCCGGTGCGAAGCGTCGATCTCCAGTAGCGCCAGCGCCTGCTCGATCATCAGCCGATTGATGGCCGGGTTTACTTGCGTGAAGTCCGTGGGCAGAAACGCCACTTCGAGATCGAAGTTCGGCAGGCGGTAACAGAGCTGCGACGATTCCGGCCAAAGCGCTTCGACACTGTCCGGCCCCGCCGGCTGCAGATACAGATGCAGGCCGGTGCTCTGCGCATAGGCGCGCAGGGTGTCACGGTCGCTGGCCGCCAGCGGGTCAAGGTTGCGCAACACCAGCGCAGTGACGTCCTCACCCACGGCGACCTCGATCTGTGCAATGCGCTCTCTGGCCTGTAAGCCCTGGATCAACTCTGCCAGCGCCCCCAGACGCTCGCCGACCGAGGGGTGTAGCACCTCGCAACGCTGGATATCGGCGAGATAAGGGGTGCGCTTTTCCCGGAACCCCACCAGCACCCGGCCTTTTTTCTTCACGAATTTGACACCGAGGCGCGCTTTGTTACGGTACCCCCACACCGGCCCGGTGAGCGGCGCCAACACGCGTTGCGGTACCACCTTACCGATACGTTCAAGGTTGTCCAACAGACTTTGCTGCTTGGCGGCAATCTGCCGGTCGGCGGCCTGGTGTTGCAGACAACAACCGCCACACAGGGAAAAATGCGCACAGCCCGGTTCCACGCGTTCCGGCGAGGCGGCAAAAATCTCACACAAACGCCCCTCGTCGTACTTGCGCGAACGGCCTGTGTAAAGAAAACTGATCTCTTCGCCCGGCAGTGCCCCGTCGATAAACGTCGTCTTGCCTTCAATATGCGCCACACCCCGGCCGTCATGACTCATCGATTCAATGTGGGTTCTTACCGGCGCATTGGGGAGCTTGGCTTTTCTGCTGCGTTTTCTCATACGGAAATACCGATCAAACTTCCTCTCTCACCGCCACAAACAAACAGGGAAAACCCGTCGTTCAAGTATCCGTCCAGTAACTAAGAAACTGCTCGATATGCGCACGTCCGTCCTCTTGCAAGGTCGCCCGGAGCAGATCCAGCTCCTGGCGATAAGCGGCTGGCGTCAAATGTCCGCGGATAAGTTCGAAACGCAAATACACCAAATAGGTATTCAACACATCGGTTTCGCAGTAATCACGAATCGCGGCAATCTCGCCGGCCTGGTACGCATCCCACACATGCGCGCCGCTCATGCCCATCTTGCCGGGAAACCCCAGCATGCTGGCGATCTCATCGAGTTTCGCGTTGGCGCGGGGTTGGTAGTTGGCGAGCACGTCCATCAGATCGGTGTGCCGCTGATGATAACGGCTGAGATAGTTGTTCCATTTGAAGTCACGGTCGTCCTCGCCGGTATCCCAATAGCGCGGCGCCTGGATACCGTGCAACAGCGCCCGATAGTGCAACACCGGCAGGTCGAAGCCGCCACCATTCCAGGACACCAGCGTGGGCGTGAACTTGTCAATGCCGTCGAAAAAACGCTGCACCAACTCGGCTTCCGGCGCGTCCGCCTCGCCCAATGACCAGACTCTGAGCTTGTCGGCGTGGCGCAGGACCACCGAAATGGCGCAAATACGCTGCAGGTGCAAGGGCTGAAACTCGCTGCCGGTCTGCTGCTGGCGCAGATGCAGCATGGCTTTACCGGTATCGGCGTCGTCGAGTTCGCCGAGCTGATAGAGTCGACGACCGCTGTCGACATCGGGAATGGTTTCTATATCGAAAACAAAAATATTCTGCATGGCGGATCTTTTGCTGTTGCGCCGGCCACCGGGGCGCGGCGCAGTGTATGGAATCAGCCGGGAAACACCCCGGTTGACAGGTAACGGTCGCCGCGGTCACAAACAATCGCGACAATGACCGCGTGGTCCACTTGTGCGCTGAGCTTGAGCGCCGCAGCAACCGCGCCGCCGGAGGAGACGCCGCAGAAAATACCTTCTTTCGCCGCCAGCGCCAGGGTCGTCTGTTCGGCCTCTGCCTGGCCGATATCCAGCGTGCGATCGACGCGCCCCGCTTCGAAAATGCTCGGCATATAGGCCTCCGGCCAGCGGCGGATACCGGGGATGGAGGCGCCTTCCACCGGTTGGACGCCGACGATCTCCACCGCCGGGTTCTGCTCCTTGAGGTAGCGCGAAGTGCCCATAATGGTCCCCGTGGTGCCCATTGCGCTGACGAAGTGGGTGATGCTTCCGGCGGTATCGCGCCAGATCTCCGGACCGGTGCCTTCGTAATGAGCGCGTGGATTATCGGGATTGGAGAACTGATCCAGCACCCGCCCCCGTCCTTCGGCCTCCATCTGCTTGGCCAGATCGCGCGCGCCTTCCATACTCTGCTCGCGGCTCACCAGAATAATCTCGGCACCGAAGGCCTTCATCACCTGACGCCGCTCCAGGCTCATGTTCTCCGGCATGATCAGCACCATGCGGTAACCCTTCATGGCCGCGGCCATTGCCAGGGCAATACCGGTATTGCCGCTGGTGGCTTCGATCAGCGTGTCCCCAGGGCGGATATCGCCGCGCATCTCGGCACCCTGAATCATGCACAACGCCGGGCGGTCCTTGACCGAACCGGCCGGATTGTTGCCTTCCAGTTTCACCAGGATCCGGTTTCCGGTCACACCGGGCAAGCGTTGCAAGCCTACCAGCGGGGTGTTGCCGACGAACTGTTCGATGGTTGGAAACGTCATAAAATCAATACCCTTTAACCCTGTCCTGGAGGCATGGAAGGTCTACCCGCGAAAAGGCGTCTACACTAATAAGACATGCGGAGAAATCCGCGGGAGACCCGCCACCTTTTCGAGGATTGCGCACAACCGCTGACATGAGCACCCGTGAGCGGCCGCAACGCCCCTTAAGTATCCGCCCAGGATTATAACAACAATTAACGGTTTAGCTGATTTTTCAACAGCGTGGGCCGAAGCGATGACAAACACAGGTATTCCACCACCGCATCAGGATGAACCGCTCACAGGGACGCACAATAAAACTGCAGACTTGGGGCTGTTGCACCACCTTGATGCCTGCGTGCAGTTGCTCAACATCAGCCATCTGGGCATTGTGTGCATCGATCGGCGCGCCCGGGTGGCGCTGTTCAACCAGGGCGCGGAAAGACTCTTCGGTTATCGACGCGAAGACATTCTCGGCCTGCCGTTCACCCGTTTGATCTGCCGCGACTACCGCCGGCGGCAGAAACACCGCCTGGCGGCGCTGGTGCGCATCGCCCGCGACAATCGTATCGGCTGGCGCACCGAGAGTATTATCTGCGCACGCAACAACGGCGAGCGCTTTCCCACCGATATTTCACTCTCCCAGGGTTTGTTGCCCGATCAGCGCCTGTTCGTGCTGGTGGTGCAGGATACCAGCGAGCGCCTCCGGCAGGCCGCGCTGGTGGCCTATCAGGCCGAACATGACCAACTGACCGATCTACCCAACCGCGCCCTGCTGTACGAACGTTTACGGGCGGGAATAGCGCGGGCTGACCGTTACCAGCGCAAGCTGGGAGTGGTCTATCTGGATCTCGACCAGTTCAAACCGGTCAATGACCGGTACGGTCACGCCAGCGGCGACAACCTACTGCAGGCGGTGGCGCAACGCCTGAGTGAGACGGTGCGAAAAACCGATACCGTGTCGCGCATCGGCGGTGACGAGTTCATCATCTGTCTGGAGCAGATCAACAGCCCAGAGGAGGCGCTGGCCGCCACCGCCAAGATCGCCGCGACGCTGCGCTTACCGTTCTCGATTCTGGGTCGGCAGCTGGCGTTGAGCGCCAGCATCGGCGTGGCGGTCTACCCGGATCACGGCGAGGACCTCGAAACGCTGTTGCGCCGGGCGGATCTGGCCATGTACCACGCCAAGCGTACCGGCGGGGCCCCTCAGCTGTACCAGCCGGGCTACGACTGACGCGCCGCGCACAGCAGGCGCTTCATCTCCCGCACCGCTTCGCCCAGCCCGGTGAACAGCGCGCGCGCGACAATCGCATGACCGATATTCAGCTCGCGCAGCGGCGCCAGGGCGGCAATGCGCTGGACATTGTGATAATGCAGGCCATGACCGGCGTTGACCTGCAAGCCGAGTTCGCTAGCGAGCAACGCGGCGGCGCGGATTTTATCGTACTCGGCTTGCTGCGCCGCCGCCCCGACGGCATCGGCGAAAGGGCCGGTGTGGATCTCGATGCACGGCGCTTGCACGGCGCGCGCCGCCTCCACCTGGTGTGCATCGGCGTCGATGAACAGGGACACCCGCACCCCGGCCTCGGCCAGGCGCCGGCAGGCCTCTTGCAGACGCTCGCGCTGCCCGGCCACATCCAGGCCGCCTTCGGTGGTGAGCTCCTCGCGTCGCTCCGGCACCAGGCAGCAGTCCGCGGGCTGTAGCCGCGTGGCGATCTCCAGCATGGGTTCGGTTACCGCCATTTCCAGGTTCATGCGCGTCTGCAAGACACCGCTCAACAGGTCCACGTCCCGCTCCTGGATGTGGCGCCGGTCTTCGCGCAAGTGCAGCGTGATACTGTCGGCGCCGGCCTGCTCGGCTTCGATAGCCGCCTGCACCGGGTCCGGGTAGCGCGTCCCGCGCGCCTGGCGCAGGGTGGCGATATGGTCGATATTCACGCCGAGCAGCAGCGGTGGTTGCACAGACATAGGTTATGTCTCCAGCGATTTGAACAGTTCGCGCGACTTCAACGGTTTGTCGCCCAGGTAGAGCTTGAGCGCTGCGCGTAACAGACGCTTGGCATCGGCCAGCACGGCGGCCTCGGCCAGATCCTCGCGCGCCATAGCCATCAGGCTCGCACCGCTGAAGACAAACCCCCCCGGACTATCACCGCTCAGCGCCTGCGGACCGGACTCCAGGTGATAATCGTAGCGGGCATTGGCGCGTAAGGCTTCTCCGCTGTGCGCCTCGCAGTCGAGCTGCAGGGCGTAGCCCGCTTCCTGCAACAGGCGCATTTCAAACACCCTGAGAATCGCCTCCAGCTGCGCGCTGCCGGCCAGCCGATGCAGGGCATCGCGGTAATACCCGAACAACGCCGCGTGAGGATCGTGTCGCGTCAGCAGGCGCATCAGCAGTTCGTTGAGGTAAAAAGCGCTGTACAGCGCTTTGCCTTGCAGCCGGTTGAGCGCACCGTCGGCCTCGACCGAGGTCAGGGTGCCGAGTTCGCCTCGCCCCTGCCAGGACAAGCGCAGGGGGCGAAACGGTTGCAGATCGCCGCGCTGTTTCGAGCGCGCCGAACGCACGCCGCGCGCGATCAGACCGATACGCCCGTGATGCTCGGTGAATACCTCCAGCAGCGCGCTGCTCTCCCGGTAGGGGCGCTGATGGAGCAGGAAAGCCGGTGCCAACTGGATGCGTTCCTGGAGAGCCATAGGGTCGCCGCGCTCAGGTCCCGTTATAACCCAGACTGCGCAGGGCGCGCTCGTCATCGGCCCAGCCTTCCTTGACCTTCACCCACAGTTGCAGAAACACTTTGCGTTCGAACATCTGTTGCATGTCCTCGCGCGCTTCGCGCCCCACTTCCTTGAGCAACTGACCCTTGTGACCGATGACAATCGGTTTATGACCGGCTTTGGCCACCCAGATAAGCGCGTGGATGCGCAGAAGCCGCCCCTCTTCCTTGAAGCTCTCAATCTCCACTGTCAAGGCGTACGGAATTTCCTCGCCGAGCTTACGAAAGAGCTTCTCCCGCACCAGTTCGGCGGCCAGAAAGCGCTGAGTGCGATCGGTCACCTGATCCTCGTCATAGCACGGCGGTGCGACCGGCAGGTGCCGCAGCGCGGCGGCTTCAAGCGCCGCCAGCCGGTCGCCGGTCCTGGCACTCAAGGGAATGATGTCGGCAAACTCGCGCTTCCCGGCGAGCATGCCCATGAATGGCAGCAGCGTCTGCTTGTTCTCGATCCGGTCAATCTTGTTGATCACCGCAATCACCGGGCAGGACAGATCCTGCAAACGCTGCACGACCCAGTCGTCGTCGTCCTGCCAGCGGCTGCCGTCGGTCAGAAACAGCACCACGTCCACCGCCGCCAGACTGTCCGTGGCGGCGCGGTTCAGGTAACGGTTCATGGCGCGCGGCTGAGCGGCATGCAGGCCGGGGGTATCGACAAACAGCATCTGGTAATCGCTTTGCGTCTTGATGCCCAGTATACGATGGCGCGTGGTCTGCGCCCGACGCGAGGTGATACTGATTTTTTGTCCCACCAGACGGTTGAGCAACGTCGACTTGCCGACGTTCGGCCGGCCCACCAGCGCGACGAAACCACAGCGGAAATTATCCATCGACGCCGAGTCGCTTCAGCATGTTGACGGCCGCCGATTGCTCCGCTTTGCGCCGACTGCCTCCAACCCCGGCGGCCACGACATCGAGTTCCTCAATACGACACTCGACCGAGAATTGCTGATGGTGGGCCTTGCCACTGATATGGGTCATTGCATATACCGGTAACGCCAATTTTCGCGCCTGCAGGTATTCCTGCAGGCGGGTTTTCGGATCCTTGAGTTCGTCGGCGACGGACAGCTTATCGATACGCCCGGCATAGAGGCGCTGGATGCAATCCCGGCAGATCTCGAACCCACCGTCGAGCACAATACCACCGAGCACGGCCTCCAGCGCATCTGCGAGAATAGAATCGCGGCGGAAACCGCCGCTTTTGAGCTCGCCGGAACCGAGATGCAGGTAATCGCCCAGAGCCAGGCCGCGCGCGATATCGGCCAGCGTCTCGCGCTTGACCAGGCTCGCGCGCAAGCGGCTCAGCTGGCCTTCGCTGGCTTCTGGGCAGGCGCTATACAACCACTGTGCCACGACGTGCCCGAGTACCGCATCACCAAGAAACTCGAGCCGCTCGTTGTTGCCGCTGCCGGCGCTGCGGTGAGTGAGGGCGGCCTCGAGCAGACCGGGATCATTAAACTGATAACCGAGCGACTTGGCCAGAGCTTCGGGCGCTCGGGTCAATTGGCGACCACCTCCACTTTCTTGTCAAAGGCGGCGACCACATCAACGTTGGCGAGCAAATGCTCGCGCCGCTCGTAGGCGATGCTGACAGTGAGTATACCCTTGTCTTTGCTCACTTTGATCAGCTTCGGGTCGAGGTCGCGTATGTCGTTGACGTCAAAACGGCGGCCCACCAGACTGACAATCTCGGCACGGCTGCGGCGGGTGATACCCGACTCTTCCTGCAACGATTCGAGCACCGAGGAGACCTTCGCGTATTCCAGGTACATCGGCACCAGGCGCAGGGTGATCAGAGTGAAAAATGCGATCAGGGCCAGCACCAGCAGCCAGCCGATTGCAGTCATGCCTTTCTGGTAATGCCGTGTCTTCATGCCGCTCTCCGTGGTTAGTCGATCGAGTCGCCGATGCGCTCCCAGCCCACGCCACCGGCCGCCGTGTCCCAATTCATCCAGATCAGAAACGCCTTGCCGACCAGATTTTCATCTGGCACAAAACCCCAGTAACGGCTGTCGTTGCTGTTGTCCCGATTATCCCCCATGACGAAATAATGCCCTTCGGGGACCACCACATCGGCCTCCACGCCCTGGACCCGGGGCGCGACGAGAATATCATGCTTGACATCGCCGAGTGCCTCCATGCGCACCTCGGCGCCCGACATCGACAAGCCGGAACCGGTGCCGATATAGGTACCGGCGGGAATCTGCGGCACTTTCTCACCGTTGATAAACAGGGTCTTGTTTCGGTACACCACGTGATCGCCCGGCAGGCCGACCACCCGCTTGATATAGTCGACGCTGGGGTCTTTGGGAAAACGGAACACCATCACGTCACCGCGCTGCGGATCGCCGATGGCAAACACCTTGCGGTTGAGCACCGGCAGGCGGATACCGTAGTCGAATTTATTCACCAGAATGAAATCGCCCACCAGCAGCGTGGGCATCATCGAGCCCGAGGGAATGCGGAACGGTTCGATGAGAAAAGAGCGCAGCAGCAGTACGGCGAGGATCACCGGAAAGAACGACTTGGCATACTCGACCAGGGTAGGTTCTTTCATGGTCGCCGCCATGGTGTCGGGATCGACCGATCCACCGGCGCCGAGGGCCGCCGCCGCCCGTCTGCGTTTTGGCGCCCAGAGCATAGCGTCCATGGCCCAGATCAGGCCGGTGATGAAAGTCGCTACCACCAGGATGGTGGGGAAGTCTAGGTTCATGGTTATTTTTTCCCTACTTGGAGTACGGCCAGGAACGCTTCCTGCGGAATTTCCACTTTGCCGAACTGTTTCATACGTTTTTTACCTGCTTTCTGTTTCTCCAGCAACTTGCGTTTACGCGAAATGTCGCCACCGTAGCATTTTGCGGTGACATTCTTGCGCAGCGCCTTGACCGTGGTACGGGCGATAATATTGGTGCCGATCGCCGCCTGGATGGCCACATCGAACATCTGCCGCGGAATAATGTCGCGCATCCGCTCGGCCAGATCGCGACCGCGGCTCTGGGCGAACTCGCGGTGAATAATGACCGACAACGCATCGACGCGCTCACCGTTGATCATAATATCGAGTTTGACCAGCGAGGCCGGCTCAAAGCGCAGGAACGAATAATCGAAGGAGGCGAAGCCGCGGCTTACTGATTTGAGTCGGTCGAAAAAATCCATCACCACCTCGCTCAACGGCAGCTCGTAGTTCAACGACACTTGTTTACCCATGTATTGCATGTTGCGCTGCACACCGCGCTTTTCCACGCACAGCCCGATCACCGCACCGAGGTAGTCCTGGGGCACGAGAATATTGGCGAGGATGATGGGCTCGCGGATTTGGTCGATCTGGTTTGCCGGTGGCAGGCTGGCGGGGTTGTCGATGCGGGTGATTTCGCCGCGGGTATCGAGGATTTCGTAGATCACCGTGGGCGCCGTGGTGATCAGGTCAATATCGTACTCGCGCTCCAGCCGCTCCTGGACGATCTCCATGTGCAGCATGCCGAGAAATCCGCAGCGAAAACCGAAGCCGAGCGCTTGGGAGGTCTCCGGCTCAAAGTGTAGCGAAGCATCATTGAGGCGCAGTTTCTGCAACGCTTCGCGCAAGTCTTCGTAGTCATCGGAAATCACCGGATAGAGGCCGGCGAAAACACGCGGTTGCACCGTCTGGAAACCGGGCAACTGCTGCGCCGCGGGGCGATCGGCCAAGGTAATGGTATCGCCGACCGGCGCACCATCGATCTCTTTGATACCGGCGATCACAAAACCGACGTCGCCGGCCTTGAGCTGAGGCCGATCGACACGTCTGGGCGTAAAGATGCCGACTTTTTCCGCCTGAAAGTCGCGCCCGGTGGACATCACGCGGATCTTCTGGCGCTGGCGCAGGGTTCCCTGCACAACCCGCACCAGCGAGATGACACCGACATAATTGTCGAACCAGGAGTCAATGATCAGCGCCTGAAGCGGTGCCTCGGCATCACCCTGGGGAGGCGGTATGCGGCGGACCAATTGCTCCAGCAGCTCGCGGATACCAATACCGGTTTTGGCGCTGACTTCGAGGGCCTCGTCGGCGCCGATACCGATAATATCCTCGATTTCCTGCTTGACCCGCGCCGGCTCAGCGGCCGGCAGGTCGATTTTGTTCAACACCGGCAGCACTTCCAGACCCTGCTCGATGGCGGTATAGCAATTGGCCACGCTCTGGGCCTCGACGCCCTGGGCGGCATCGACCACCAGCAGCGCGCCCTCGCAAGCCGCCAGCGAACGCGACACTTCATAGGAAAAATCCACGTGGCCGGGCGTATCGATAAAGTTCAGCGTATAGGTGCGGCCGTCGTCGGCCGGGTATTGCAGCGACACGCTCTGCGCTTTTATGGTGATGCCGCGCTCACGTTCGATATCCATCGAATCCAGCACCTGGGCGGCCATATCGCGCTCGGCCAGGCCACCGCACATCTGGATGAAACGATCCGCCAGCGTGGATTTACCGTGGTCGATGTGCGCAATGATGGAGAAATTACGGATGTGGTCGAGATCGGACAAAGGGTCGCTTACCTGATTCCAAAAGCAGAATGGCGGCCAAACAGCCGCCACCCCGGAAAATCCTGACGATTCAAAAAATTGACGCGCGATTATAACCCTAACCGGGCCTCGCCGGAAGCGGCCCGGTGCCCGCGAGAAGGAACCTCTGATCAATTCGTCATACCGGCGCAGGCCGGTATCCAGGTTATTGACACCTCTGGATGACTCGCTTCGCTCGCCCTCCGGGCGTTCAACGTGCCAGCGCTTTTGTCTGACATACGCCAGAATGACGAAAAGAATCGATCAGAGGTGCCCTAACTTTGATGGCCATGGCGTATTGTTAAATATCGTGCGTGACTTTTGACGGGATCAGTGATGTATTGTGGTGCAGCGGGAGCAACAAGGCCACATTAAGTGATTGATATTAAAAGAGCGATAGCTGCAGAGGCTGGCTCATAACCCGAAGGTCGGAGGTTCAAATCCTGCCCACGCTACCACATTTAGTACGTCCCGCTGGGCCTCTACCAATAATCGCGCAATGGAGTTTAATACCACCAAATAATCCCCCTTGTTTTTGACAACCTGTGCGGGCACCAGAAAGACCGAGGAAGATAACCCCGGAATCTGGATTTCCCAGTCCCAGCGAAGCTGCAGACCTCCTGTTCCTGAGCACCGGTATTTACCTTGACGAGCGTCATTCTGGACCGGTGCTCGGGCAAGTGCTTAAGCAGGGATTTCTGTTGCTCCCAGCTCAAGGGGTAGGGCCACCGCGCATCATCCACCTCCAACATGCTGAGCAGAGGAGGCATTTCGAGCCAGGCTAGTCCGTGGGCATCTCGCCACTTACGCGCCGCGCGGTTCAGGGTACGGCGAACGATCTCCAATCCATTGTTGGTCGTTATTCACAGCAGCTGAATGAGCCTATGCCCTGGATTTCGGCTTGAAGCTGGCGAGGGTAGGTGCTATTAGTAATAACCAAGTCGATAGTTCTGCCTCCTATGCTACGGTATTGACATGGAATGTGCCGCAACCTTAAGGAATATTAGCGGCATATATAACAATACTAAGGGAAGTTCAGATGTCCCCAGCGCACCATACAGGCGCCACGATCGTCGAGTATTGGCGACACCGACTGCCATTGCTGGTCGCTATTCTCATTCTACTGTTTCCCGCCAGGTCTTCTACAACAGCAATTGTTCCCGGAGACGTTGCACCACGGGGCAATCCAGACGGGATCGTCAATGCAGCGGATATTCTGATTCTGCAACAGATAATTCTCGGCCAGATTTCGCCGACGAACGAAGAATTACTAACCGCAGATGTAGCTCCGCTAGGCAATCCTGACGGCGCATTAAACGTCGGCGACCTGGTTGTTCTGGAGCGCGCTGTGTTGGGCGCAATTTCACTGCCACCCGTGAGAGATGACGTAGCCCCTTCGGAAGCCGATGCCAGTCTCATCACAACAGACAGCTCTGTCCCAGGCGAAATAGAGGTAAGCGGGGCAGCTGGCAGTGTCGAAAATTCCTCAACCGTGACCCTGATAAATTTCGAAACAGGCGCAACCTCCAGCATTGTTGCAGGCGCTGATGGCAGCTTCACTGTCACGCTCGCAGGTAATACCGGCCATGTGTTTTCAGTCGTTGTGCATGATGTCGCCGGAAATTCCAGCCCTGCGGTAAGTGTAGGTGCCGGAGAACTCTTAAACCTGAGCGTGACCAGCCCTATCGACGGTATCACTATCAACGAAGACACCATCCTGGTAACAGGCACTTATAGCGGCCCTCCCGGAACCGCTGTTATTGTCAACGGCCGCACGGCCTGCACAGACAGCACGAACTTCTATGCCAACAATATCCCCTTGGTTCCGGGTAGTAACACTCTGTACATTTCAGCATCTATCCGGGATGGTCTTCGCGTTGATTTGACACAGACAATCACCAGCACCGGCGCGACACCAGTCACAGTCCAGACGGATGCTCCTTGCGGTTACGCACCACATGCAGTTGAATTTGGTCTGACAAATAACAT
The DNA here is from genome assembly GCA_030148915.1 of Thiogranum sp. GTDB lineage: Bacteria > Pseudomonadota > Gammaproteobacteria > DSM-19610 > DSM-19610 > Thiogranum. Next base: position 983 of record JASBSN010000044.1, on the reverse strand, counting down.
GGGTAATGCCATCGTGCAGATCCAGGCAGACTTCGACGGTGACGGCACCATCGACTTGTCGACCAGTGACCCTTCTGTGGCACTCAGCCATACCTATGCACCCCCGGGTGTCTACCAGGCTCTTTTTACTATCGATGAACAATCAGGTGCTCAATATACCGCGCGCCAGACGATTGTGGTTTCGGATTTGACAAACATCGATGCACAACTACGCCTTGTCTATAACACCATGCTGGACCGACTGCGGGTTGGCGCAATCGACGGCGCGTTGAACCAGCTGACGCTCCAGATGCAAGACAATTTCAAACCTGTCTTTCAGGCATTGGGGGCGAACCTGACCGCCGCTGTTGATCAACTAGGTAGAATTTCCAGCGGCAGGATTTCTGAAAACCTTGCTTTGTACACAGTGCTCAGAGATGAAAACGGCACAAAAATGGCCTATCCCGTTTACATGTTGCGGGGAAACGACGGTGTTTGGCTAATAGGACAAATGTAAATCCCGGAGTGAGAATGAAAGGCTATCTTAAGGTAATAACCACAACCACGCTGCTCTTGCTTCTTGCAACATTAACGACAGGCTGCGGCATGGCCGGTTTGCCATTTACGGGACAGATAACCGATGCAAAAACAGGAAAACCAATAAAAGGTGCAATTATCGTGGCCATGTGGCGGGGTGAAGCCAACCCCATCGCAGACTCAACGCAGACATGCTATCACGTAGAAACCGCTGTATCAGACGAGAGGGGGAACTTCAGGATACCTGGCTGGCTAGGAGGAAAGTTTGGAGTGATGGATTCAGGGGTGTCTGTAATAGCATACAAAACTGGCTATCTAATGCCGGATTGAACCGCCCCGGCTTTCGCGGAGGCTGTTTGGTTTAAGTCAGGCGGCTATTGCATCCTGACTGGCGAATTGCCGGTAGTAGTTTGCCTCAGCTTCCGCTGGAGGAATATACCCCAGGGGTTCCATCAACCGCTGGTGGT
>JASBSN010000042.1 GCA_030148915.1 Thiogranum sp. | reverse complement strand
CCGTCGGGTAAGCCCTCGATGGTGCATGTGCCGCTCGCGGCGCCCTAAGCCATCGAGGGCTTACCCGACGGAACCTCTGCGCGAAGCTCGCTGGAAATATCTGCTGTTTTTGTAAGGATATCCTGTGAAAATCTTACCTGGCTCGGTGCCGGCGGGTGTCACCCGCTTCAGGGTTGGTGCTGCCACATCCACATCGGATCCGTGAAGTGCGATGGAGGGTTAGCGCGCCTTGCGAACTTCGTCGAAGGGATCGGCTTCGTCTTCGGCGCTGATGCGGCGACAGAAGGCGGTTTTCCGTTCCGTGCAGCGGTCATCTTTGGCGCTGCGGATGGTTACCGCGGACCAGACACTGGCGATGGCCCACAGGCCGAGGCCGAGCAGGATGGTGTTCACGCTGGGGCCCATCAGATTGGTCGGGCCACCGATCAGCCCGTAGGTGATGCCGACGATGGCGGTGATCCAGAATACGCCGATGGGCGCGGCGCAGCAGCCGGCGCAACCGTAGCGGCACGCCGCAACGGGTGGCGTCAGTAGAACGAGGAGCGCGCGTTTCATTATTATTCTCTCGGCTTGATTCGCTGTGTGTCTGTTTACGATATAGCACAGACCCGTCAGAGATAACAAGAACCGCCCGGTTCGGGGACCGGGTTCAGTCGGGGCGTTTGCGGAAGTTCAATACAGCAGCTGTGCGGGTCGGGCCGGAATTGTGCGTAAGCGGGCCAGGCGTGCCGGTCGGCGCGGGGTCGGTGTGTGGCCTGTCATCCTGATGGGGGGTGCTGTCCGGGCGGTCCAGTAATTTCCGGCCGATCTGCCGGAGTGCCTTGTCGCTCAGCTTCATAAAATCTTGTCGTTATCCTTATCATTATCTGTCCGGCGAAACCGTCTGCGGGGCTGTGGGCAGCCGGTAGATGCCGATACAAATAGTAACGGCGACAAGGTGCCGACCTTGAGCGCCGAAGCGCGTTTCAGGACGACAGGGCAGGGCTCAGGTGGGGGCGAATTTCGCGTAATATAGCGGGGAAGAGTTTCGGCGTGGCGGCGACGATATTGCCGGTTTTCATGAAATCGTGGGCGCCGGCAAAATCTCCGACCAGGCCGCCGGCTTCACGCACCAGCAGGATGCCTGCGGCCATATCCCAGGGGCTGAGGCCTATCTCCCAGAAACCGTCGAAGCGTCCAGCAGCCACGTAGGCCAGATCCAGCGCGGCCGAGCCGGGACGCCGGATACCGGCGCTGTCGACGCTCAGAGCTTTGAACATTTCCAGATAGGCGGCCATGTGCTGCTGGTCCTTGTAAGGGAAGCCCGTGCCGAGCAGCGCCCCCCCGAGACCGACCTGTTTGCTGACGCGGATGCGGCGGTTGTCGAGAAATGCGCCACTGCCGCGGCTGGCGGTGTACAGTTCCTGACGCATCGGATCGTAGACCACCGCCTGCTCGAGGCGTCCCTTGTGCTGCAGGGCGATGGAGACCGAGAATTGCGGAAAACCGTGCAAGAAATTGGTGGTACCGTCGAGTGGATCAATAATCCACAGGAACTCATCGCTTTTGCCGTGCTGACCGCTTTCTTCGGCAAGGATGCCGTGGCCGGGGTACGCCTTGCGGATAATGGCGATGATTTCGTTTTCGGCCTGGCGGTCGACCTCGGAGACAAAATCATTGCGCTCCTTGCTGGCGATGGTCAGCTCATCGATGCGGCTGGAATGCCGGACAATAATCTCTCCGGCGTTGCGCGCCGCGCGCACCGCAATGTTCAGCATGGGTTGCATAGGAGGGTTCGCTGTCAGAGTTTAGCGCAATGATTGTACCGGGTTGGTCGCGGGCTGTGAATAGCACCGCTGCTCCGGCCACAGCGCCGAACCCGGCTCAGTCGTGCTGGCGCTGGTATTCCTCGCGCAGCCGCTGACGTTCTTGTGGGCTTAAATTCTGGTACTGACGTTGTTGTTGTTCGACTTCGCGGCGTTTTTGCTGGGGCAGTTCCAGGTAGCGTCGGGCGCCGCGCTGCAACTCCTGCTGACGATCGCCGTCGTAGTCAGTCCACTGACCGCGGTAGCGCCGCAATGCAGCCTGCTCCTCGGGCGACAGAGATTGCCAGGGGATCTGCCCGCTTTGCGCCAGGTACAGGCGGTCACTGTCGACCTGCGCGCGCAGCTCAGCGGCGTACAGGCAGAGCAGAGTAAGTAGCAGTGTGATCAGTCGCTTGTGGCGCATACGTGTCAGGTAGAAGAGTCACGATTGCCCTTATGGTCGGCCAGCCACAGGTAGAAGTCCAGATCCTCGTAGAGATCCGGTACTTTCTGCCCGCCAGCGGCCACCCGCGCGGGGGGGGACGAGGCCGACTGGTGGCTCAAATTCACCAGGCCAGCCACGGCCACTATCAGGGCGGCCGCGGCGGCCAGCGGCAGTAGCCGGCGGGCGCGGCGTACGGGCGCGTTTAAGGCGTGCCGGCGCAGGCGCTGCAGCCGCGCCTCGGGAATGTCGCCGGCGGCCAGCAGGGTGTTAGGCCAATCGTAAGCCCGTCGACAGTCCGCGCAGTGTCGCAGGTGTTGTTCGAGCCGGGCGCGCTCGCGCGGGTCATCGTCGAGTAAACCGCAACGTAGCCGGTCCAGCAGTTCCCCCGCCGGATGCTGCTCAAAGCCGTTCATGTCGCCATACCTCTGCCAGTTGTATACGCAGCGCGCGCAGAGCGCGAAAGTGATGCTGCTTGATGCTGTTCACGGAGCACCCGAGGGTGTCCGCCGTTTCCTGAATGCTCAGGCCCAACTGTTCGCGCAACAGGAACACCTGTCGCTGGCGCTGCGAGAGACCGCCCACGGCCCGGTCGATGGTGCGCTGCAACTGGCCGGCGGCCGCTTCGCCCTCGGGGGTCGTCGCCCGGCGCCCGTCCGCGGAGGCGGGCAGCTCGGCTTCTTGTAGCTGCTCGTCGCTAGCGGCGTCGGCCAGCTTCAGGCCCGTCAGCGACAGCAGCCTGCGCCCGGTCGTGCTCAGCAGACGCTTGCGCCGCTGATCGTTAATACGGCTGTTGAGCACGCTGCGAAACAGGGCCGGCCAGTCCTTCGCGGGCTTGTGGCGATAGTATTCGACAAAGCGCAGCATGCTCTCCTGCACCACGTCCAGGGCGGTTTCCCGGTCCCACAGCGCGCCGTAGGCAACCTGATAGGCCTTACGCCGTACTTGGGCGAGAAAGTTGTCCAGTGACAGCGGCCTCTGCATGCGCCCGTCGCCGGTGGGTTGGGCGTCCATCAGCTTCAAGAATACGCCGTCTCCACCCAGGCAGCCAGCTGCCGACAGAATGGCATCCTCAGTCCCGATAGCGCTTGGCATGAGTCTGATGGTGATCCCGGCGGTCATCGTGGCCGCCGTGTCGACGGTTTTCGTGACGACGCGCGTGCGGCCCGGCATATGACCAATATCGCGCCTCACGGTGATGCTCTCGGTATTCCTCATGATGATAAGCCTGAGGCTGATGATACGGCTGAGGATAGCTGTAGACCGGCGCGTGACGATAAGAATGGTGATACGGATAGCCGTACACAGGTGCGTATTCCGCGTGTCTGCCGGTCGAGTAAATCACGGTCAGCCCGTCGCTGGCGTGGGTGGGCTGGGCCAGACCCAGTGTACCGGCCGACAGCGCCACAGCAGCCAGTGTTTTGTACAGGTTTCGCATCGGTCGATCCTCTTGTGGTTACCTGGCCTACTAACGCCTGGGCGCCACAGGGGTTAACACAAGGGAGGATTTTTTTGCGCTATCGGGGCGAGCGCGAGGCCTAAGCTGGCGCTTAGCGCCTTGCGCAGGGTGTCCGCCCGGGGATGGCTCGGGGTGCTCCCTTAACGGTGACGCAGCGCGCCGATGGCCTGCCCGATCTTTACCGGTTGCTCGGCCTGCAGCGCATCCAGCCAGTCGATTTGTTGCCGGGCAAACAGCACGATCACCGTCGAACCCATATTGAAACGACCCATCTCGGCGCCCCGTTGCAGGGTGATACCCTCCTCACGGCGGTCGATCGCCTCGACGTTGGGGCGCTGTGGCGGGGTCTCCAGACCGGACCAGACGGTCTCGATAGCGGCAACATTGATGGCGCCGACCAGGACCATGGCCATCGGTCCGGCCGCGGTGTCGAAAATGGCGACCAGGCGCTCGTTACGGGCGAACAGGCGGGGCACGCTGCGCACCGTATGGGCGGCGACGCTGAACAGACGGCCCGGCACGTAGACCGTTTCGCGCAGCGTTCCGGTGAGCGGCATGTGCACGCGGTGGTAATCGCGCGGTGAAAGGTACACGGTGACAAAGTTACCGTCGCGAAACTGCGCCGCGCGTGCCGGGTCGCCGCCCAATAAGTCGGTCACGCTGAAAGTGTGGCCTTTGGCCTGGAACACCGCGTCGCGGTCGATACGGCCAATTTGACTGATTCGGCCATCGGCCGGACTGACGGGCGTCTGTTCGTCTGCGCTGAGCGGCCTGGCGCCTGCGCGCAGGGCACGGGTAAAGAACGCGTTAAAACTGGGGTAGTCCTCGGGGCGAGAATATTTCGCTTCCTCCCAGTTGATCTTATAGGTGGAGGCAAACCAACCGATCAGTGCATTTTTGAACCACGGCGCCTGAACGCGCGTCAAGCGGAACACGAGCCGGGAAATGGCGTGCTGCGGCAACACATAGAGTGGCCATGACTTGAGTCGGTCCAGCCAGTTGGCGGCCGTTTGCGGTGACCGGCGGTTCAAGGCTTTTTTCTGACTTGCGCCGTCACCCGTATTTCGCTGTGATCGGCCAAGTGCAGCACCAGCGGCACGCGCTCGCCGCTGGCTAGCCGTTTGTCGGGCATCGACATCATCAGATGGTAGCCGCCCGGCTCCAGCGTCACGCTACTGTGGGCCGGTAGCGCGATGCGCTCCAGGCTGCGCATCCGCGCGACACCATCCACGTTCAGAGATCGGTGTAAGGTGATGTGCGCGAAGCGCGGACTGCTGACGCTGAGCAGCGCCTGATCGCGCGCGCTGGTATTGTCGATGGTCAGATAGGCGGCCATCATAGCGGCGCCCGGCGGCGCTTCGCGGATCCAGGCCTGTTTGACCGTCAGGCCCTGCTCGGCGATCGCTGGAGAGATACACAGGCTCAGCAGCAGGGCAGCGAAAAAATATTTCATCCGTTTTCCTCGTAATAGTTTTTTATCAACACAAAGTCGCTGGCGATTTTATCCGCCTCGTGCGGCACATTGAATAGCGCGTGAAACTTGCCTTGGGGGTCGAACAGCACGATCGCGGCGCTGTGATCGATGAGGTAATCCTGGCTGCTGTCACCGGGGGACTTCAGGAACAGGATGCCAAGTTGGCGGGTCAGCAGTTTGAGCTGCTCCGGGTCGCCTGTGACAGCGCTGAAAGCGGGGTCAAAGTAGGCGACATAACGGGCCAGCTTGGCCGGCGTGTCGCGCTCCGGGTCGACGCTGACAAACAAGCCCCGGGGCAGGCGATCGAGGTCGTTGCGCTGGGCCAGTCGTTTCATCACCCGGGCGAGCATCGCCAGCGAGGTCGGGCAGACGTCGGGGCAGTGGGTGTAGCCGAAAAAGGCAAACGTCCAGCGACCCTTGAGATTATCCAGGTGAAAGGGCTCACCCTTGTCATTTATAAGGTTGAAGTCGGCGATGGTTTTGGCCGTGGGCAGCAATGTGGCCTGTTGCAGAGAGGGCGGCGGGGGCGGGCCGCAGGCGGGCAGCAGTGCAGTTATCAGCAGCAGCGGTATAATCCGCGCCAGCCACACTGCGGTGTTGTGATCAGTCATAGCGCCGGATTATCTCATCGATGGCGGGCAGGCGATAGTGCGCGGCCCGTGTACAGGAGACGCTAATTGAGCGCATTGCCGCAGGAATTACTGACTATTCGCGACCTGATACGCTGGGGCGCCAGCCGCTTCAGCGCCGCCGGGCTGAGTTTCGGCCACGGCACCGACAATGCCTTTGACGAGGCGCGCCAGCTGCTCTGCCATGCTTTGCACCTGCCGTTCAATTTTGCCGACAGTTACCTGGGTGCCCGCCTGAGCGCAGGCGAGCGCGAGGCGGTCGCCCGGTTGTTTCAGGCGCGGATCGAGAGCCGTAAACCGGCGGCGTATTTGACCGGCGAAGCCTGGTTCGCGGGGCTGCCGTTTTATGTTGACGAACGCGTACTGGTGCCGCGTTCGCCGCTGGCCGAATGGATCGAGCGCGGTTTCGCGCCCTGGCTGATGAGCGATGATGTCGAGCGCGTACTCGATCTGTGTACCGGTAGCGCCTGCATTGCGATTGCCTGCGCGGCGCATTTTGACCACGCCGAAGTCGACGCCGTAGAGCTTTCCACCGACGCTCTGGAAGTGGCGCGCCGTAATGTCACGCGCCACGACCTGGATGACTGGGTACGCCTGATTCACTCCGATTTGTTCGACGCGCTGCCGGCGGCGCATTATCAGTTGATCATTAGTAACCCGCCCTATGTTTCGGCGGCCGAACTGCAGAGCCTGCCGGCGGAATACCGCCACGAGCCGCAAATCGGCCTGCTCGCTGACCAGGAAGGGCTGGCGATTGTGGTGCGGATTCTGGCCCGTGCGCCGGATTTTCTCAGTGACGAGGGCATTCTGGTGATCGAGGTGGGCAACAGCGAGGAACTGTTGGTCGAGTGTTTTCCGGATGTCCCGTTCACCTGGCTCGAGTTCGAGCGTGGCGGCCACGGTGTGTTACTGCTGGAAGCCTCCCAGGCCAAGGCCTGTCAGGCGTTGTTTGCAGCGGCACTCCAATAAATAATCCCAGGAAAACCCTAGCGGCTCGGATGGGCCGAAAGCGCTGAACAGTACGCGGATCAGGTCGATCAGGCGCTGTTTGAAAACGAAGATTTTCGGATATTCGCCGAGTACGACAGGGATTCCGTGGGCGCGGCCAAGGTCTCCACATGCAGGCCTGAGCGCTACGGGTTGACCCAAGTCAAGGCGCGGCGCGGCGCACCGGATTAGTCTGCAACAAAGTCCGTGGAGGCCTGTATGTTTGACAACCGGGTAGAGTTCGACGCCGCGCTGATCAGCCGCTATGACGGCAATGGGCCGCGCTACACGTCTTATCCGACGGCGATGGAATTCTCACCGGCCGTGGGCGCCGAGCAGTGCCGGACCTGGTTGCGACAGAGTAACCAGGGTCACCGCCCGCTGTCGCTCTATGTGCACGTGCCGTTTTGCGCTCATGTTTGTTATTTCTGCGCCTGCAACAAGGTGGTTACCGCCGACCGTGGCAGGGCGGAGGCTTACCTGGAAAGCCTGCAGCGCGAGATCCACCTGCGCGCGGCGCTGCTGGATCCCGAGCGACGAGTCGAACAGCTGCATTGGGGCGGTGGAACGCCGACCTTTCTTAGCGACGCGCAGTTGCGCCAGCTGATGGGTATGCTCGGCGAATCGTTCAATCTGGCGCCGGATGACAGTGGCGAGTTTTCCGTGGAGATCGACCCGCGCGAGCTGCGTGAGAACACGCTGGCCGTATTGCGGGAAAGCGGATTTAACCGCATCAGCCTGGGGGTACAGGATTTCAACCCCGAGGTGCAGCGGGCGGTACACCGGGTGCAGAGCGATACCCAGACGCTCGGCGCGTTGCGCCAGGCGCGCGAGCTGGGTTTTCGCTCCATCAATGTCGATCTGATGTACGGACTGCCGCTGCAGACAGTCGAGAGTTTTTCGGCCACCCTCGATACCGTCATCGAGGCGCGGCCCGAGCGCCTGTCGGTGTTCGGTTATGCGCATCTGCCGGAACGTTTCCGGCCGCAGCGGCGCATCCATTCCGAAGACCTGCCGGACGCCCGCAGCCGCCTGGAGATTCTGGCTTTGACGGTCGACAGACTGACCGCCGCAGGCTATCAGTATATCGGCATGGACCATTTTGCGCTGGTTGACGACGAACTGGCCAAGGCGCAACGCAACGGTACGCTGCAGCGCAACTTCCAGGGTTATTCGACCCACGCCGACGCCGACCTGATAGGCATGGGCGTGAGTGCCATCAGTGCGACGGCGGCGGGCTTCTGTCAGAATCAGGTGTCACTGGATGCTTATTATCATGATCTCGACGCCGGGCGTCTGCCGGTCGCGCGCGGCGTGAGTCTGCGCCAGGACGACCGCCTGCGCGCTTTCGTGATTCAGCAGCTTATCTGCCACAACCGGCTGGACGGCGCCCGCCTTGAGGCTGAACAGGGCATCCGTTTCGAGGCGTATTTCGCCACTGAGTTGGAGCAGCTCAGGGTCATGCAGGCCGACGGTCTTGTGGAACTGGAGCAACAGCAAGTGCTGGTGACGCCGCGTGGGCGCTTATTGATTCGCAATATCTGCGCGCTGTTCGATGCCTACCGTCGCCGGAGCGCGCGGGCCTGCGCGGCGATGATCTAAAACTCGCCGCGGGCTGGGCTGGGCTGGGGTCTGCCGCCGCGCAGGGCCCCCTTAGCCTTTATGGCGGTAAATCAGCCCGGGTTCGACCAGCAGTTCGTTGGCACTCAGGCGATCGAGGGGGAACTCGTCGTCTTCGTATTCGGCGATGCGGTCGAAGACATAAGCTTCATCCTGGACCTCGATGGATTCGAAAATCGGCCTGCCGAGGTAGTAACCGATAGCGTGACCTTGCTGGCTCACGGTGTTCTCCTTTTATTGGCTATGTCTGGATCAAGTGACTGAGTGTCAACCAGCTTAGCGGCGCTGGCCGGACAGGCTTTAACCCCAGTCCCGCACCCTTGTCGCGGCCAATAGCACGGTGCTAAAACTCCTGTACAATACGCCCCATGTCGGGGAACAGTATCGGAAAACTCTTTACGGTCACGAGCTTCGGCGAGAGCCACGGCCCCGCCATCGGCTGTGTGGTAGACGGTTGTCCGCCCGGGCTGGCGCTTGCGGCGGCCGATATGCAACACGACCTGGACCGTCGCAAGCCGGGGCAGTCACGCCACACCACTCAGCGGCGCGAGGCCGACGAAGTACAGATTCTCTCCGGGGTATTCGAAGGCCGCACTACCGGGGCGCCCATCGGCCTGCTGATCCACAACACCGACCAGCGCTCCAAGGATTACTCGAAAATCATGGACCGCTTCCGGCCTGGCCATGCCGACTATACCTATCAGCAGAAGTATGGGGTCCGCGACTATCGGGGCGGGGGGCGCTCTTCGGCCCGCGAAACCGCTATGCGCGTGGCAGCGGGTGCCATCGCCAGAAAGTACCTGCGCGAAACCCTCGGCATCGAGATCCGCGGCTATCTGGCCCAGCTCGGACCACTGGCGCTGGCGCTGAAAGACTGGGCCAGTGTCGAGGAGAACGCTTTTTTCTGCCCGGACCCCGAGCGTGTCGCAGAGCTGGAAGACTACATGGACGCACTGCGCAAAGAGGGCAATTCCGTCGGCGCCAGGGTCAACGTGGTGGCCACCGGTGTACCTCCAGGGCTGGGCGAGCCGGTGTTCGACCGGCTGGATGCCGATATCGGCCAGGCGATGCTGAGTATCAACGCCGTCAAGGGCGTGGAAATCGGCGCGGGCTTTGCTTGCGTCGCCCAGAAAGGCACCGAACACCGCGACGAAATCACCCCGCAGGGTTTCCTCAGCAATCACGCCGGCGGTGTGCTCGGCGGGATTTCCTCGGGCCAGGATATTCTCGTCAGTATTGCGCTCAAACCGACCTCCAGTATCCGTTTGCCGGGACGCACCGTCGATCGCCATGGCAAACCCGTCGAAGTGGTGACTACCGGTCGTCATGACCCCTGTGTCGGCATTCGCGCCACGCCCATCGCCGAGGCGATGTTGGCGATTGTGCTGATGGATCACTGGCTGCGACAACGCGCGCAGAACGCCGATGTTGTCTCGGTTACCCCGGTAATCCCCGCCAGCGGCGAGTGATGCCCGGGCGCGCCCAGCACGCATGGGTCCGCGCCCGCTTCGGCGTGCCCCGTGCGGTGTTGCCGAGACGCTAACCACTCCCCATGTACTGGCGGCTGTCCGGATTCTATTTCTTTTATTTCGCCTCGCTGGGCGCGCTGATGCCTTATTGGGGCCTGTACCTGCAGTCGCTGGGTTTCAGCCTGGTGGAAATCGGCGAACTGGTGGCGATTCTCATGGCCACCAAAATTGTGGCGCCGAATATCTGGGGCTGGATCGCCGATCACACCGGGCGGAGCATGAAAATCGTGCGCACCGCCTGTCTGATGTCGTTGCTGGTATTCAGCGCTGTATTTGCCGTACAGGGCTATTGGGCCATGGCACTGGTGATGACGGGTTTCAGTTTTTTCTGGAACGCGGCGCTACCGCAGTTCGAGGTCAACACACTCAATCACCTCGCCGCAGACACCCATCGCTACAGCACCATCCGTCTCTGGGGTTCGATTGGTTTTATTCTCACGGTGGCGTCGCTGGGGCCGCTGTTCGAGCAATTCGGCACCGGCGTTCTGCCGTTGATACTGACCGGGTTATTTGCCGCTATCTGGCTGACGAGTCTGGGGGTGCCGGAAAAATCCAAGACGCCTGCCGGGCAAGCTCATCCGCCGCTCGGCGCGGTATTGCGTCAACCAGCGGTGATAGCGCTGTTGCTGGTGTGTTTTCTGGTTCAAGCCAGCCACGGCCCCTATTACACCTTTTACACGATCTACCTCTCCGCTCACGGCTACAGCGAAACGCTGATCGGTCAGCTCTGGGCGCTGGGTGTAGTGGCGGAAATCGGCGTCTTTCTGAATATGCATCGCTGGCTGCCGCGCTACGGCGCGCGCCGGCTGTTGCTGACGGCCACCGCGCTGACGGCGTTGCGTTGGGCACTGGTGGCGCTGCTGGTCGATAGTCTGGGTGCGATGCTCCTGGCGCAAACCCTGCACGCGGCCAGTTTTGGCCTGTATCATGCCGTCTCCATTCACATGTTCCACCGCTTGTTCCCCGGGCGGCTTCAGGGGCGCGGGCAGGCACTCTACAGCAGCGTCAGCTTCGGCGCGGGGGGCGCCATGGGCAGCGTTGCCGCGGGTTATCTCTGGGAGGGCGTGGGTTCCCAGTGGATGTATCTGGCGGCGGCGCTGAGCGCGGGGCTGGCGTTCGCGGTTGCCTGGCGGGGTATTCGGGATGTCGACTAGAGGAGACTGGAAAACGGGTATGTTTATCTGCGCGATAGGCTGCCTGCCGTCGGTTGGCCTGGCCGACTACCGGTTGTCCGGTGTTGTCGCTGCCGAGGCACGCGTCTTTTTCCAGGACGGCCGCTATGCCGATCAGTTCGAGACGCTGCAGAGTTCGCTGCTGGTGCAACCGGAGTTCAGCTGGAGCAGCGGCGCAGGCGACGATCAGTACAGCTTTATCCCCTACCTCCATGTGGACAGTCAGGACGCTCGGCGTACGCATGCCGACATCCGCGAAGCCTACTGGCGACGACAAAGTGGCGACTGGGAAGTGCTGGTCGGCCTCGACCGGGTATTTTGGGGGGTGGCCGAGTCGAATCACCTGGTGGATGTCATCAATCAGACCGACTTCGTCGAGGATCTGGACGGTGAGGATAAACTGGGTCAGCCGATGCTCCGCCTGTCTGCGCAGCGCGACTGGGGGACGCTGGATGTTTACCTGTTGCCCGGGTTTCGCGAGCGCACCTTTCCCGGGCGCCACGGACGCCTGCGTTTTCCGCTGGTCACTGACGGCGATGCGCAGTACCAGTCCGGCGACCGGCAGCGGCATCTCGACACGGCGTTGCGTTACTCACATTATTTGGGCGACTGGGATTTCGGTATCTATTATTTTGACGGCACCGCGCGGGAGCCGCGCTTGCTCGTCGACGCCGGCGGCGACCGGCTGGTGCCCTTCTATGACCTGATGCGACAAGTCGGCACGGACATCCAGTATACCCGCGGCAGCTGGTTGTGGAAATTTGAGGCGCTGTGGCGCGCCCAGCACGGTGATCACTATGCGGCGGCGGTTGGGGGTTTCGAATACACGCTGTACCAAATACTGGATTCTGACGTTGATCTGGGTCTGCTGCTGGAGTATTCGCGCGATGCCCGCAGTAATAATCCCGCCGAGCAACCCCCGGTGCTGCTTGACGACGATCTGTTTTTCGGTGCCCGCCTGAGCTTAAACGATGTGCAGACGACCACCCTGCTGGCCGGCGTGATCGTAGACCGCGACAGCCGCGCCATGCAACTGTCAATCGAGGCCGAGCGGCGTCTGAGCAATCATTGGAGCCTGGCGCTGGAAAGCCGCTGGTTCCCCGGCTACGGCGGCGAGGACTTCATCGCGGTATTTCGCGATGACAGTCACTTCACGCTGCGCCTGTCGCGCTATTTTTAACCGACAGTGGCCGTATAGCCGCTCTGCTGCACCGCGCTGATCAGCGCCGGGATCGCGGCGTCACCGCGCACCGTCGCGCTGTTTTTCTGCAACGAGACTTCAATCACCTCATCGACCCCGTCGACCGCCGCCAGCGCTTTGCCAACCGCCGCCACACAATGTTGGCAGGTCATGCCTTCGATGTTCAGCGTTACCTTATTACTCATGATTTTTACTCCACGGGTTTGAACAGCCGCAAACGATTGGCGTTCGTGACCACCGTCACCGACGACAGCGCCATGGCAAGACTGGCGAAAACCGGGCTCAGCAGCCAGCCGCTAAAGGGGTAGAGCACACCGGCTGCCAGCGGTATGCCGATGACATTGTAGATAAAGGCGCCAAACAGGTTTTGGCGGATGTTGCGCAAGGTGGCGCGCGACAGCGCAATGGCGCTGGCGACACTGGTAAGCGAGTCGCTGGCCAGAGTAACGTCGGCGCTCTCTATGGCCACGTCGGTGCCCGCGCCGATGGCAAAGCCGACGTGTGCCTGCGCCAGGGCCGGGGCGTCGTTGACGCCGTCGCCGACCATGCCCACGGTGTGCCCCTGTGCCTGGAGTTGTTCGACCACGTCGGCTTTATGCTGCGGCAGTACGCGGCTATGCACTTCCTCGATACCCAGTTGTGAGGCCACCGCCTGGGCCGTATCGGGGTGGTCGCCGGTACACATGACAATGTGAATACCTTGCGCCCGCAGCGCATCGATAGCGGCGGGCGTGTCGAGGCGCACCGGGTCGCTCAGACCGAGGACGCACAGAATACGCTGGCGGTCGGCCAGCCACACCGGCGTGACGCCGCCGCGGGCAAGCGCGCTCGACTGCCGCGCGAGCAGTTCGTCGCTACTGATACCGAGTTCCTCCAGCCATTCCAGCCGGCCGAGGAAGAGCTCGCGCCCGTCCAGCACTGCCCGGACGCCCTCACCGCTTTCGGCATGAAAATCCTCCACCGGCAGCGGTTCGAGGCCGCGTTGTCGTGCCGAGGCCAGCACCGCTTGCGCCAGCGGGTGCCCCGAGAGCTTCTCCAGACTGGCCGCCCATAGCAGCGCCTGTTGCTCCTCGAGTCCCTCGGCAGGGTAAATGGCCGTCACCCGCGGCCGCCCTTCGGTGAGGGTACCGGTTTTGTCGACTACCACGTGGGTGATGGCGGTTGCCGTCTGTAAGGCGTCGCCGTTGCGGATCAGAATACCAAAGCGGGCGGCGCGTCCCATGCCGACCATAATGGCGATCGGCGTTGCCAGGCCCAGCGCGCAAGGGCAGGCGATGACCAGCACCGCGATCGCCGTGGTCAGGGCGTAGGGCAGATGAGGTTCCGGCCCCCACAGCAGCCAGACGCCGAAAGTCATCAGGGCGATCAGCATGACCACCGGCACGAACACCCCGGCGATGCGATCCACCAGGCGGCCGATCGGCGGCTTACTCATCTGCGCCTGTTTGACCGCCTGGATAATACCTGCCAGCGTAGTGTCCGCACCGACGTGCGTGACGCGTACCAGGAGGGCCCCAGACTGGTTGATGGTGCCGCCGGTAACCGCATCGCCGGGCTGCTTGGTAACCGCCAGTGGCTCGCCGCTGAGCATGGATTCGTCGACGCTCGAGGCGCCTTCGGCGACCTCACCGTCGGTGGCGAGGGCATCCCCGGGCCGGGCCCGGAACAAGTCCCCGGGTTGCAGCAGCGAGACCGGTATATCCAGCTCGTGCGCGCCCCGCACCAGGTGCGCGGTTTTCGGTGCCAGCGCTACCAGTGCGCCGATGGCGCGCGAGGTCTGCGCCTTGGCACGCACTTCCAAGGCGCGCCCGAACTGCAGAAAAGCGAGGATCAGCACCGCGGTTTCCAGATACAGGTGGCGCTGCGGTGCGGGGACGAAATCCGGAGCCAGAATCAACAGCAACGAGGCCAACCAGGCCGCGCCCGTGCCGACCGCCACCAGGGTGTCCATGTTCGCCCGCGCGTGGCGGAACTGTTTCCAGGCGCCGGTGTAGTAGTGGTGGCCGCTGTAGAGCATGGTGAGCAGCGTCACGGCGGCCATGCCCAGCCAGAAACCCCGGCCGCTGATATCGCTTAACGGCGAAGCCGGGTCCACACCCGGAAGAATACCGGCGAGCATCGCGCCCATCAGCCCGAAACCGACCGTTGCCGCCAGCGCGGCGCGGCTCAGGGCTTGACGGATATGCCGCCGCGCCTGGCGTTCCTGCGCCAGGTAGGGGTCTTCGCCGCTTTCAACGAAAGTGACGGCGAAGCCGTCCTCGCGCAGCGCCAGCAGATAGTCGGCCGGGTGCGCACGACCGGTCAGACGGCAAACAGACGCTTCTTCCCAGGTGATATCGGTGTCTGCCCAGACATCTCGCAGCAGTGCCTCGGCGCGCTGCCGGCGGGGACTGTCCAGCGGCTCGGCAAAAGCCAGGGTCACCTGGGCGGCGACAGGATTCGTGGCCGCGCGTGCCGGGTAACCCTGATCGACAATCGCATTGACCACGCGCTCGACGTCGCCGCCGCTTACATACGCCGCCCCTTCCACCAGATTGACCGCAGCGGTGTCGACGCCCTCCACGGCGAGGATGGCTTTTTCGACCCGGGCC
The DNA here is from genome assembly GCA_030148915.1 of Thiogranum sp. Classification (GTDB taxonomy): domain Bacteria; phylum Pseudomonadota; class Gammaproteobacteria; order DSM-19610; family DSM-19610; genus Thiogranum. The sequence goes on along the minus strand of JASBSN010000042.1, from coordinate 74,499 downwards.
ACACAGCTCGCGCAAGTCATATCGTCGATATCAACGCGATAGCCCCCGGTGACCGGGGTGGGCGCGGGTGTCGCCTCGGCGCTGTTCGGCAGTGCGCAACTCTCGGGTTCCTGCGTCAGCGGGCGGGCGCTGTAGCCGGCGTTGGTTATCGCCTCGATCACCTGATGCGGCAGTCCGCCGCTGATCCGGGCGCGGCCGGGCTCGAGCTGCACGTCCACGGCTTCGACACCGGCCACCGCACTGATGGCCGCTTTGACGCGGCCCACGCAGTGCTGACAGGTCATGCCCTCGATGGCCAGCGCATAGTCTGCAACCGGTGGCGGCGCGCTGGTGGTATAGGATTGACTGGTCATGGCTCCAGTATACTGAATCAGGCGCGACCTAAAGACGTATGTTTGCTGGTATTACAGCCCACCCGGTGCTGCCTGAAACCATGCTCGGCTATCGGCCCATGAAAGCGTTGCGGACCCAGTAGTCCATACTAAAAAAGCGCCCGGCGCCGACAAAGAACAGCACCAGCAGCATGAGAAAATACGTGACGGCGAATTCGATGCCATTATTGAGAACGACGAAATTGCCGGTCTCTGTCAGCCACTCGTAGTTGCCGTGCGTTTGCAGGATTTCCTTCGCCCGGTCCAGGCGTTCTATAGCGCCCTGGGTGCGCTCGGTGGCGAACGGGCCGCCGCCCTCGGCAATCGCCAGCCAGCCATTCTGCCAGTGGACGCTGAACGCGGCCACGACCATGGTGATCATCAGCGGCACCGAAATCCAGCGTACCGCCAGACCGATCAGCAGCAGCACCGCGCCGCCCGCCTCGCTCAGCGCCGCGGCCCAGGCGAGCAATTCGGGAAAGGGCAGGCCGAGGCCCCAGTCGGGGTTAGCGAACCAGGCGACGGTGCTGTCCATGTCCTGCAGTTTTTTCGTGCCGGCCATCCAGAAAATGGGAACCAGATACAGACGCAGGCCCAGCGGGGCAAGAAAGTCAAAAATCCGGGTGCGGTCGAGCAGGCGTTGCAATTGTACGAGTGGATACATCCGGGGGACTCCCTGGGCGATGGTTAGTGGGGTTCGGCGCTGACACCGCGCACTATGCCCAGCTGTCGCCATTGCTCGAGAATCTCGCCGCCACCGCGCACCACGACGTCGGCTTGCGGGTGCTGTAGCTCGGCGGCGATCTGGTGTAACAGCGACAGACCGCTGCGCTGGGGGTGCTCCTGCAACAACGCAAACAGGCGCGCGCTGACCGGGTTCAACTCGATAAAGCCGACTTCGTCGTCGCTGTCTCGATAGACCAGCAGATACACGGATTGTTCACCGGGCTGACGAGGCTGGAAGTCCGGACCGATTTTATGCACCGGGTAGCGATAAGCCAGCGGCCAGGCGAGGGTCGACAATACCGGTCGCCCGGCGAGCAGATCGCCCTGGGGATCGATTTCGCCGAGCGCTGTGTCTTCGGCGATCGACAGGGCCAGTTCTACCCATTCGTAGTGCGCCAACTCGCGCATGAACGGTGGATCACCGGCCGGCTCGCCGCGTTCCTGTTCCAGGTAGGCGAGAAATTCGCGCGGAATTTCCAGAAACAGGGGGGAATGGCAATGATGGCGGGCGAAGAAATCGCGCGCCAGGGCCAGCCAGCGGGCTTCGTCCAGCAGACGCTTGAGCACCGGAAAACTGCTGGCGAGGAAGCCTTCGACATTGTTGAAAAACAGCTCGCGGTAAATGGCCAGGCGCCGCTCCTCGATGCCCGCCGGCGGTGGGTGGGTCCGCGGGTCGCGGATGTGGGCCGCGAACGCGTACTGTTGGTCGATAAAGCCCGGCTTAGACGCGCCCGACATGCCCGCTAATCCCCTTATCGGCGTGGCAGGCCTGCAGCTCGTTAATGCGCTCGACTTCGCTCAGCAGCTGTGGCAACGGCGGGACATTGAAGTCGCGCTCCAACAGCGTAGGCGCCACGCCAAAGCGCGTATAGGCGCTGTCCAGCAATTGCCAGACCGGTTCGATGACATCGGCACCGTGAGTGTCGACAATCAGGTCGTCGGCCTCGTTGTAGTGGCCGGCGATATGGCAGTATACGAGCCGCTCGGCGGGCAGCGCGGCCAAAAATTGCTCGGCGTCGTAGCCGTGGTTGACGCTGTTGACGTAAATATTGTTGACGTCCAGCAGCAGGTCGCAGTCGGCCTCTTCCAACACCGCGCGGATGAAATCGATTTCCGCCATTTCCTGCCCGGGCGCGGCATAATAAGAAACGTTCTCCATGGCGATTCGCCGTTCGAGTATCTCCTGGGCGCGGCGGATGCGCGCCGCGGTGTGGTGTACCGCCTCGGCGGTGAAGGGGATCGGCATCAGATCGTAGAGATGACCCTCGTCGCTGCAGTAGCTCAGGTGTTCGGTGTAGGTGGCGATGCCGTGTTGGTCGAGGAAACGCTTCACGCGCTGCAGGAAGGTTTCATCCAGGGGCGCCGGTCCGCCGATAGACAATGACAGGCCGTGGGTGACAAAAGGGTAGCGCTCGGTAAAGGCGCGCAACTGTTTACCGTGGCGCCCGCCGATGCCGATCCAATTCTCGGGCGCGATTTCGTAAAAACCGACCTGCTCCGGCGGCTGGTCCGCCAGCGGACCCATCAGGGTCCGCCGCAGGCCCAGGCCGGCGCCATGAACGGGGTAGCGTGAAACCCTCACGGCTGGGCCTGATTACTTAGCGCCGCCGCACTTGCCTTCACCGCATTTGCCTTCGGCTTTGGTCTTGTTCATATCGCTGTCAGCGTTATTTTCATGGGCTTCGTCCACAGCACCTTTGCCCTCGGCACTGGCTTGGTTTTTGTTGCCACCGCATTTACCTTCACCGCATTTACCTTCGTGATTGTCCGCTACCATGTAGCCGCTGGATAATTGCGTCATGCCGAAGGGATTCTCGGTGGCAGTGGCGACGCCTGCGCCAGCCAGTGAGGAGATGAACGCTGCGCCGACTGCTACCGATAAAGATTTTACAGGACTTTTCATGGGTAAGCCTCCTAAGGAATTGATTAGTAATTTGGTCTTCAAATACCACATCGAGCGGTTGGGATCAAACCCACCGTTCCGATGTGGATAACAATCTTTACGACCGGGCTGGAGAAGTAAAGTTTCCGTTAAGAATAACATTTTTTGCCGGTGTGAGTTCACAAGCTGAGAGCGGGTGTTGGCCTCAGCGCCCGCTCGGCACTCCTTCTCCGATACACCGCAAGTAACGTTCCTCGTCCGGGGGCTGACCGTCACGCTGCGCCTGCCAGAGTATTTCCGCCAGACAGTCCATCAGGCGGTGATCGAGCGTATGCCTGTCGCTGCTCGTAGAGGCCAGGCGCTGGTAGAGATCGCGAATACCGGCCGGACGGTCGGTGCTGATCTGCTCCTGAACGGCCAGATGCAGGCCCATGTGCAGAAACGGATTGGTTTCACCGAACTCCGGCGGATATTCCCGTCCAAGCGCCTGTTGCGGTTGCTCCAGCAGCGGCTGGTATTCGGGGTGGCGTTGCACCACGGCGACGATCTGGGCCTGCAGGGGATCCAATACCTGGCGCTGACGGTGCCGCCGCCAGGCCCGACAGTAGAGACTGCGCAGCTGATCGCGATCCTGTCCGAATAACATGCTCAGCTCACGTGGAAGCTCAGGCGGACGGGCGAAGGCACGGCAAGCGCAGTTTCTGGCCGACGTATGTCAGAGTTCTGTCTTGTGCCGGTATTCGCACAAGTCCTCGATGGTGCAGCTGCCGCAACGCGGAGTGCGCGCCACGCAGGTATAGCGCCCGTGCAGAATCAGCCAGTGATGCGCATCTTGCCTGAACGCCTCCGGTACGCAGCGCTCCAGCCGGCGCTCGACTTCGTTGACATTTTTTCCCGGAGCGATACCGGTGCGGTTGGAAACGCGGAAAATATGCGTATCGACGGCGATGGTCGGCTGTCCGAAGGCGGTGTTGAGAACGACATTGGCGGTTTTGCGCCCGACGCCGGGCAGCGCTTCGAGCGCCTCGCGGGTGGCGGGCACTTCGCCATTATGCTCCCTGACCAGAATCCGCGCGGCGGCGATCAGATTCCTGGCCTTGGTGTTGAACAGGCCGATGGTTTTTATATATTCCTTCAGCCCGGTCTCGCCAAGCTTGAGCAGGGCCTGTGGGGTGCGCACTTTTTGAAACAGCGCCCGAGTGGCTTTGTTGACCCCGACATCGGTGGCCTGCGCCGAGAGGGTTACCGCCACCAGCAGCTGGTAGGGGTTGGTGTATTCAAGTTCGGTGGCGGGGTGCGGATTGTCATGTCGCAAACGGGTGAAAATCTCGGTGCGCTTGAGTTTGTTCATGGCGCATTCAGGCAGCGCTGGCAGCGTCCTTCAAAGCGACAGCTGCCGGGCGGCGCTGTGCGGGCCTTTCGATGACGTTTTTCAGGGCGATCAGCAGACCGAGCCCGATAAAAGCGCCCGGGGGGAGCACGGCCAGCAGAAAACCGCTGTAGTCGCCAATCAGGGTTAGCGTCCAAGTGCGCGCAGCTTCCCCGAACATCAGATGAGCCCCCGAAAACAGGGTTCCCTGACCGACCGCTTCACGCAGGCCACCGAGCGTGACCAGCACGAGGAGAAAACCCAGCCCCATACTCAGTCCATCGACAAAGGCGCGCCCGACGTTGTTTTTGGAGGCAAACGCCTCTGCCCGGCCAATAATTGAGCAGTTGGTGACGATCAGCGGAATGAAAATGCCGAGCACTTTATACAGGCCGTACAGGTAGGCGCTCATCGTCAGCTCGATAACGGTGACCACCGAGGCGATCACCAACACGAACACCGGAATACGCACTTCCGGGCGGACCAGGTTGCGGATCAGCGAAATAATGACGTTCGAGGCCACCAGCGTGACCAACGTCGCCAGACCCAGGCCCAGGCCGTTGATAAAGGTGCCGGTCACCGCCAGCAGCGGGCACAAGCCCAGCAGCTGTACCAGGCCGACGTTGTTGGTCCACAGACCGTCGCGCATAATAGTTCCGTAGTTGCTCATGAGGCCTTCGCAGGATGCTTTTCGAACAGGCTCTGTCCGTGTGCGCGATAGTATAACAGGGTGTTCTTGACGGCTGCCACGACCGCTCGCGGTGTAATGGTGGCGCCGGTAAATTGATCGAAGACACCCCCGTCGCGCTTCACTTTCCAGTTTTCCACGCTGGGATGGCGCAGCGATTTGCCGTTAAAGCCGAGGATCCAGTCGGAACGCTCGCTCTCGATATGATCACCGAGACCGGGTGTTTCGCGATGCGCCAAAACGCGCACGCCGGCCAGGGTGCCGTCCATCTTCACCGCGACCAGCAGGCGGATATTGCCGTTGTAGCCGTCGGGCGCCAGCGGCGCGAACACCGCGGCGACCGGCCAGCCGTTCAGGCGCGCGCGATAGACCGGCACCGGGTCGCGGGTACCCAGCAGTTCCGCGTCGCGGACATAGATAATATCGGTATAGATATCATTGTCGTACTGGTCGCGCGGGACCAGTTCGTTGAGGCTTCTCAGCAGCGCGCGGCGCTGGTTTTCGGCAATCCGTGCGGCGGTGTTGTCGTGCATGAAGGCCACCAGACCGCTGCCGAGCACGGCGAACAGAAACAGAAGGACGGCGGAAATGACAATGGGTCGATAACGCATTGGTGGTTATTTATCCGGGTGCCCGAAAACCCGCGGCTGGGTGTAATAGTCAATGGTGGGTGCGGCCATGTTCATCAGCAACACCGAGAAGGCGATGGCGTCCGGATAACCGCCCCAGGTGCGAATCGCGTAGGTGAGGACGCCGATGCCGGCGCCGTAGTACAGACGCCCGCGCGGCGTGGTCGCCGCGGATACCGGGTCGGTGGCAATGAAAAACGCCCCGAGCATGGTGGCGCCGCTGAACAGATGAAACAGCGGGGAACCGAAGCTGTCGCTGTCGGCGATGAAAAACAGGAGCGCTATGGTGAACAGGGCGCCCAGCATGCCGGTGGGGATCTGCCACTGGATAGCGCGTTTGCGCCACAGCCACAGGCCGCCGGCGAGGTAGGCCAGGTTGATCCATTCCCAGCCGTAGCCGCCAAAGCGGCCGAACAACGGCGTGGCGGTGATTTCACTCCAGGTGTAGTCGAGCCCGAACTGGGTTTTGGCGTTATCCAGCGGCGTGGCCATGGTCAGGCTGTCAAGCGCGCGGCCTTCGGGCAGCGTACCGCCGAATACCAGTTGCAGGGTGTCGCCGAAGTGCAGCGCGTAGTCGTGCTGCAGACCCTGCGGTGGCGGCCACAGCGTCATCTGCAGCGGGAAGGAAATGATCAGCACCACGAAGCCGACCATGGCCGGGTTGAACGGGTTGTATCCCAGTCCGCCGTAAAGGTGCTTGGCGACAACGATGGCGAATCCTGCGCCCAGCATCGGTAGCCACCAGGGCGCCAGGGGCGGCAGCGTCAGTGCCAGCAGCAGGCCGGTGAGCAGCGCGCTGCCGTCCAACAGCGAGGCTTTTACCGGACGCCGGCGCAGCAGCAACATGAGGGCTTCGGCGCCGAGTGCTGTTAATGTGCTGATGAGCAGATTGAACACCACCCCCCAGCCAAAAAACCAGAACAGGCACAGCGCGCCCGGCAACAAGGCCACCGAGACGCGGGCCATGAGGCGGCCGACGCCGTTATCGACCGGTAAATAAGGTGAGCTCTGGGTCGGAAAATCCATTACCGGCTGTCGCTCCCGGTGTCGCTGCCGGGGCCTTGTTCGCTGTCGGCGCTCCCGCGCATGGCGGAGACCGTCGCCGGCTGCGTTTTTTTGCCTTTGACGCGCGCCAATGCCGCGGCGATTTCAGCTTTCTTGGCTTCGGCATCGCCGCTTTTGGGCCGCGCCGCCAGACCTTTTTTGGCTGCCGCGCGGCGCTCTTCGAGGGCTTTTTTCTCACGTTCGAGGCGTTCCACACGGAACTCATGGCGCTGACGCGCCAGGTCGGCCTTGGTGCGCTGACGTTCCAGATCCCAGATTTCGGTTTTGGCGAAGCGGTAGTACTGCACCAGCGGAATGTGGCTGGGACAGACCCGGGCGCAGCAGCCGCACTCAATACAGTCAAACAGATTGTAGTCCTGCACCTTGTCGAAATCGCGGCTGCGGGCATACCAGAACAGCTGTTGCGGCAGCAGGTAGGCTGGACAGACCTCGGTGCACCGAGCGCAGCGGATACACGGCAGGGCCGCCGGCGGGGGCGGTATTTCCTCGACGCTCGCGGCGAGCAGACAGTTGCTGGTCTTGATGACCGGCATGCGGTCGTTGGGCAGTGGAATGCCCATCATCGGTCCGCCCATCAGCAGATGCGCGGCCTGTTCGGTGTAGCCGCCGCAGCTGGCAATGACATCGGCGATGGGGGTGCCAATGCGCACTTCGAGGTTGCACGGCTGACTCACTCCGGCGCCGGTGATGGTGACGATACGCGATATCAGTGGTTCGCCCTGCAACAGCGCACGGGCGACGGCCGCGGCGGTGCCGACATTATGGCAGACCATGCCGAGATCGGCGGGCAGCCCCTGGCTGGGGATCTCTTTGCCGGTCAGCGCATAGATCAACTGCTTTTCACCGCCCGCCGGATACACCGTCGGTACCGCCAGCAACCGGATGTCGCGCTCGCCGGCCGCCTCCAGACCCCGCCGCAAACAGTCAACAGCGCGCGGCATGTTGTCCTCTACGCCGATCACCACCTGTTGGGCCTGCAAGGCATGGCGCATGATACGTACGCCGTCGATGACCTCGGCGGTGCGCTCACACATCAGCGCTTCGTCACAGCTGATGTAGGGTTCGCATTCGGCGGCGTTGATCACCAGCAGCTCGACCGGGCGCCCCGGGTTGAGCTTGACGGCGGTGGGGAATCCCGCCCCGCCCAGACCGACGATGCCGGCCTCGCGTACGCGCTGGCGAATGTCGGCGGGGTCGGCGCAAAATACGTCGTCCATTTTCAGGCCGGTGTCGGCGCTACGGTCCGCGCCGTCGGCATGAATCACCACGCACGTGGCCTTCAGGCCCGAGGGATGAGGAACGGCATACTCGCCGATATCGGTGACAGTGCCGGAGGTGGGGGCATGCACGGGCGCGCTGATGTAGTTCAACGAGCGGGCGATGGGCTGTCCCTTGAGAACTTTGTCACCGACCTGCACCAGTGTTTCGGCGGGTTCGCCGATGTGCTGGCTGAGCGGCACGATCAGGCGTTCCGGCAGCGGTGCGCTGCGCAAGGGCGTGCGCAGCGACTGCGCCTTGTTGGCGGCCAGGCGCAGGCCGCCGAAAATCTGCCGAGGCTGTTCGAGGATTTCGATCATCAGGCGCTGTCGCCCGCCGTCAAGCGCTGCTCGCTGCCGGGGTACGGCCACTTCCAGGTGGCGATGACCTGTCCGGGCGCAAGCATATGAATGCAATCCACCGGACAGGGCGCTACGCACAGATCGCAGCCGGTGCACTCGCTGGCGATCACCGTATGCATTTGTTTGGCGGCGCCGAGGATGGCGTCTACCGGACAGGCCTGAATGCACAGGGTGCAGCCGATGCAAGTCTGTTCGTCAATGACCGCCAGGCGCAACTCGGTGTGTTCACCGTGTTCGGCGTTCAGCGGTTTGGGCTCTACGCCCAGCAGTTCGGCCAGTGCCTGGATGCCGGCATCACCGCCCGGTGGGCACTGGTTGATATCGGCCTCGCCACCGGCGATGGCTTCGGCGTAGGGTCGACAGCCGGCGAAGCCGCACTGCCCGCACTGCGTCTGCGGCAGCAGTGCGTCGATCCGTTCCACTATTGGATCGCCTTCGACGCGAAAGCGGATGGCCGAATAACCCAGCAGTAGCCCGAACACAGCCGCCAGGGTACCGAGCGCGATAATCGCGGTAAGCATCGCTGCGCCTAACCCTTGATCAGCCCGGAAAAGCCCATGAACGCCAGTGACATCAGACCGGCGGTCACCAGGGCGATGGCCGAGCCTTTGAAGGCCTCGGGCACGTCTGCCACGGCGACGCGTTCGCGGATGCCGGCGAACAGAATCATCACCAGGGAGAAACCGACAGCGGCGCCGAAGCCGTAGACCGCTGACTCGAGAAAGCCGTGGCGTTCCTGCACGTTCAGCAGGGCCACACCCAGTACGGCGCAGTTGGTGGTGATCAGCGGCAGGAAAATGCCCAGCACCTGGTAGAGCAGCGGGCTTGTCTTGTGCACCACCATTTCGGTGAACTGCACCACCACGGCGATGACCAGAATGAAGGTGATGGTGCGCAAATATTCCAGGCCCAGTGGTGCCAGCAGGTATTCATTGGCCAGATAGCTGCACACCGAGGAGAGCGTCAGCACGAAGGTGGTCGCCAGCGCCATGCCGGTGGCGGTCTCGATGTTGCGCGACACGCCCATAAAGGGGCACAGGCCGAGGAACTTCACCAGCACGAAGTTGTTCACCAGCACGGTGCTGACGAGAATAAGGGCGAGTTCGCTCATGGCTCAGATGGTAACCCAGATTAAAGCCGGCACAGGGTGATTAACCGCCCGGATTTTCGGTGATTTACGGGCCATTGTCGCGTTCCCGGCACGGTTGGGACGGACGCCTATTTGACCCGCATGCCCGGTTGCGCGCCTTGATGTGGCTCAAGTATATACAGCTCGCTGCCGCCGGGGCCGGCCGCCAGCACCATGCCTTCGGAAACGCCGAAGCGCATTTTGCGCGGGGCCAGGTTGGCGACCACGACCGTCAACTTGCCTTCCAGATCCTCGGGCCGATAGGCGCTTTTGATGCCCGCAAAGACGTTGCGGGTATCCCCGCCCAGATCCAATGTCAGGCGCAGCAGCTTATCGGCCTCGGGTACGGCTTCGGCTCTGATAATGCGCGCTATGCGCAGATCCAGTTTGGCGAAATCGTCAAAGCTGATGGTCTCGGCAATCGGTTCGGCGCCCGGGGTGCCGGTCGGCGCCTCGATGTCAGTGAGATCCTGTTTGGATGCATCGATCATGGCTTGTACCTTGTCGGCCTCGATACGCTGAGCGAGGTGTTTGAATTTGTTAATGCGGGTCGGGAAGCGTGCTGGGTCCAAGTCAGCCCAGGTGAGGTTGCGCGGCTGGCCGAACAACTCCGTGGCCACCCGCGACGTGATGCCGGGCAGTACCGGCGCAAGGAAAATCGACACCCGGTAAAAACCGTGCAGAATGCGCGAACAGACCCTGTGCAGCCGTTCATGCTGCGCCTCATCCTTAGCCAGCTTCCACGGCTCCTGTTCATCGAAGTCCTGATTAATGGCCGCGGCGATTTCCATGATCTTGCGCATGGCCTGGCTGTATTCGCGTGCCTCATACAGGCCGGCAATCTCACGCGCCTGATTATCAATGCTCGCCAGGTAGTTAGTTGTCGCTGCCTGATCTTCCCCGAATTCGTCGACTGCGAGCAGCCGACCGTCAAACAGTTTGACAATAAAATTGGCGCTGCGGCTGGCGATGTTGACGTATTTGCCGACCAGATCACTGTTGACCCGCTGGGTGAAGTCCTCCAGGTTCAGATCGATGTCGCCAATGCCGCTGTCCAATTTGGCGGCGAAGTAGTAGCGCAGATACTCCGGGTTCAGGTGATCCAGATAGGTGCGCGCCTTGATGAAGGTGCCGCGCGACTTGGACATTTTCTGGCCGTCCACGGTGAGAAAGCCGTGGGCGAAGACCGCCGTGGGGGTACGTAACTGGGCCCCGCTCAGCATCGCCGGCCAAAACAGCGCGTGGAAATAAATAATGTCTTTGCCGATGAAATGGTACAGCTCGTTCTGGCTGTCCGCTTTCAGGTATGCATCGAAATCCCGGCCGGTGCGCTCGCAGTACTGCTTGAAGCTGGCCAGGTAACCGATGGGGGCGTCCAGCCAGACATAAAAATACTTGCCCGGCGCCGCGGGGATTTCGAAGCCGAAATAGGGCGCATCGCGGGAGATGTCCCAGTTGCGCAGGCCATCGTTGAACCATTCGCCGAGTTTGTTGCTGACTTCCGGCTGCAGGTGCCCGGCGGTGGTCCAGGTGCGCAGTTCGTCCTCGAAATCCGCCAGTTTGAAGAAGTAGTGCAGGGATTGTTTTTCCACCGGGGTGGCGCCGGAAACCGCCGAAACCGGATGCTTCAGCTCGGTCGGTGAGTAGGTGGCGCCGCAGACCTCGCAGGAATCGCCATACTGGTCGGCGGCGCCGCAGCGCGGGCACTCGCCTTTGATGAAGCGGTCGGGGAGAAACATGTGCTTTTGGGGATCGTAGGCCTGCGTGATGGTGGCCGTTTCGATGTGTCCAGCCTCACACAGACGGGTATATATCAGCGTCGACAGCGCGCGGTTTTCATCCGAATGGGTGCTGTGATAGTTGTCGAAGTCGATGAGGAAATCGGCAAAATCGGCGCGGTGCTCGGCGGCCACTCTGGCGATCAGCGCCTCCGGCTCGATGCCTTCGTGCTGGGCGCGCAACATGATCGGCGTGCCGTGGGCATCGTCGGCGCAGACATACACACAGTCGTGGCCGCGCATTTTCTGAAAGCGCACCCAGATGTCGGTCTGAATGTACTCCACCAGGTGCCCCAGATGGATCGAGCCGTTGGCATAGGGGAGGGCGCTGGTGACCAGCATGGTGCGTGGGTGTTCCGGCATGTAATGTCCCGTACGGATCCGCAGATAAGCGGCCATTATGCCAGATAGTTGGCGGACGGATCAGGGCGGCGGGCCGCCGCCCGCGCAGGTGAGTCAGAGGAATGCGGGTAGGTGCGCGTGCAGTAGCGGCGAGCTCATCGCCAGGAGAAAGGCGGTGAAGCCGAGGGCGACCAGGCCCAGGCAGCGCTTGAGTTCGCGCGCGAGGCTGAAGTGGGTGACGCTGCAGGGGGTGGTGTCGCTGATCAACCGGCGAATGTCCGAGAGCCGCGGCAGCAGCGCTGGCGCGGCTTGCAAATAACGACGGTAATCGGCGCCGAAGATCGGTTGCAGCTTGTCTTCCTCCTGCCGGATGGTGGCAAGGTAGACCGCGCTGGTGGCGCCGAGCGTCAGGACCAGCACGTAGGGTGACCCGCTGATCAGGGCGATGCCGCCGGCGGCGAGCAGATTGCCCAGATAGAGCGGGTTGCGCACGCAGCTGTAGGGGCCGCCGGTGACCAGGCGCCGTTCCTTGTGCCCGCCGATATAGAGACCGGCCCAGAGCCGCAAAGCCGCGCCCGAGACGATCAGCAGCATGCCCGACATAAGCACGAGGTCGCGTAGCAGCGGGTGGGTGCCGGGCCAGCGCGAGGTGAGCGGGGTCAGCAGGACACCGCTGGTAATAATCACTCCGACGAGGGTACGTCGCAGCAGCGACAAGCGCACGGTGCGGGCGCGTTTCAGGCGCACCTCAGTGACATCGGAGGCCGGTTCGCCGCTGGCGAAATGCTGATCTTGTTGTTTCATGCCGGGAAGCTTAGCAACCCGCGCATTACCACGGCCTTGACCCGAGATTACCGAATGGTAATGTCCGGGGGGGGGCGCTGTACGGCACAATCCACACCTTTCCTGGCCGCTGGCCAGCGTCTCGGATGTGGCTATACTGTGGCCGGAAGCACTAGCAGAAGAACCCGCAGGCCTTGCGTCATCCGGTCGATCCGGTAGGCGGCCATCGCTCGGCGGCCTCTTGGGCCGATTCGATGCATTTATTCAGGGGATCACAAAGTGAGTCAAGCGATGACCGTCCAACCGGGGCCGGCAAGCCGATTGTTGGCCGCGGCCGTCACCCTGCTGTGGTTGGGCGGCTGTGCCACTTACCAGCCGCGGCCGCTCGAGGAGCGATCGCCGCTGGCGGTGGATCTCCACAGTTTGCGCGTCGGGGCGGCGCCCGCCTCTGGCGCCACTGAAACGGCCCATCCGTTCAATCCCGCTGACGGCTTGGATCTTACCGAGGTGGGGACTCTCGCCGTCCTCAATAACCCCAAACTCAGTGCCCAACGCGCGCGCCTGGCGGTGGCCGACGCGCAGGCGTTTGCCGCCGGATTGTTGCCTGACCCCCAACTCAGTGCCGGCTTCGACAAGCCGACGGGCCAGACGGCCGGCCTGGTCAATGCGTGGTCGTTGGGGCTCAGCTACGACATCATTCCCCTTCTAACACGTCCGGCGCGCCGCGAAGCGACGCGCCGGACTCAGGAGAAAGTCCGTCTGGATCTGCTCTGGCAGGAATGGCAGGTCATTCAGCAGGCCCGCTCTCTGGCGGTGCGCCTGCGCCTCGAGCAACAACGTCTGGCGTTGTTACAGCGTATGCGCGGCCTCTATCGGGAGCGCTATCGGCGTTCGGCACGGGCGCTAAAAGACGGTGATCTCACCCTGGATGTCAATGGCACGGACCTGACGGCACTGGTCGATACGTTGAGCCAGATCAACCAGCTGGAACAGACGCACAATCAGACCCGGCATGATTTCAACCTGTTGCTGGGGCTGGATCCCGCGGTGAACGTGGACATATCACCGTTGACCGAACCGCCGCCTGTGGCCGCCGCCCTGGCGCGCAAGCAACTGTCGGCGTTGCCGCGGCTGAGACCTGATCTATTGGCGCTGAAAGCCGGTTATGCCAGTCAGGAAGCCAGTGTGAGAGCGGCGGTGCTGGCGCAGTTTCCGTCCCTGGGCATCGGCATCAACCGTGCCCGCGATACCGGCAATGTCGAGACCATCGGTGTGAGCGTCAGCCTGACGCTGCCGCTGTTCAGCGGCAATCGTGGTCCTATTGCCATTGAGCGAGCGACGCGCGACCAGCTGCGCGCGGAGTACCGCGCGCGCCTGGCGCAGACCGCGGTGGATGTCGACCGACTACTGGAACTGCAAACGATCCTCCGGCGTCAGCAGAACAGTTTGCAGACCTATTTACCCCGGTTGAAAACGCTCGTCGATCGCGGGCGTAGCGCCTACGGCCGCGGTGATATCCAGGCATTGACCTTCCTTAATATGGAATCCACCTGGGTCAACAAGCGCCTCGAGCAGATCAGCCTGGAGCAGTCCGGCTGGGAAAACCGTATCGCCCTGGAAGCGCTGTTGGCGCTGCCGGGGTTTCCGGGCGAACCGCTCACCACATTCGTTGATGACAAAAAAGAGGTGCGACCATGAAAACGCTGTTGGGCCGCGCCCTTGTGTGCTTGTGTGGGTTGTTGCCACTGGCCGGTGGCGCGGCGACCCCCAGTGTGTTGATCAAAACGGCGCCGGTGCAACAGCACAGCGTGAGCGACAGCCTGAGCGCATTCGGCGTTCTGGATCCGGATCCCGACCAGGTGCTGAGCCTATCATTGCCGCACGCCGGTCTGATCAACCGCGTCTGGGTACGTCTCGGTCAGCGCGTCAACAGGGGCGACCGGCTGCTCGAGGTGGTCACGGCGCCGGACGCGCGCATGCAGTACCTGCAGGCGCAAAGCGCGGTCGATTACGCCCGGCGCGAACAGCAGCGTCAGCAACGACTGCTGGACGAGCAACTGGCGACCAAATCACAGGTGGATGTGGCGAAAAAGAACCTGCAGGACGCGCGCGCCACGCTCGAATCGCTGCGCAAGCGGGGTATGGATCGGGCCAGCGAAACGCTGCGCGCGCCCATGGACGGTATCGTCACGCGGCTGGATGTCTCGCAGGGCCAGCGGGTGCAGGCCGATACCGCGGCGATGCTGATTGCCGCCGAGAAGCGCTTGATTGCGCGCCTGGGCGTCGAGCCCGAGGATCTGGGCGGCGTACAGCCGGGCACCGTAGTCAGTATCACCTCGGTATTCGGTCCGGATGTCAAAGTGGAGTCGAAGGTGCGTGAAGTTCACGCCATGATCGATCCGGCCACCCACCTGGTGGAAGTGCTGGCGCCGATCCCGGCCAAACAGGTCGATCAGCTGGTGCTGGGCAGCCGTGTGCTCGGACGCATTCAGCTGGCTTCGCGCAACGTCCTGGTAGTGCCGCGCAGCGCTGTGCTCGGTACGGCCCCGCACACTTATCTGTATACGGTGGTGGCAAACAAAGCGCACCGCGTGCAGGTTGTGACCGGCACCACCCAGGGCGAGCTGATCGAGGTGAGCGGCCCTCTGCAGGCCGGCGACCCGGTAGTGATATCCGGTAATTACCAGCTCAAAGATGGCATGGCTGTCCGGGACAAGCCCTGATGGATATTGCCCACTGGGCGGCGGGGCACCGTCGCTCGATTCTGTTCCTGGTGGCCATTCTGGCGCTGGCCGGTATCGCCGCGGGGCTCAAGTTGCCCGTCGCCTTGTTCCCGCACGTAGATTTTCCGCGTGTGGTGGTGACCTTGGACGCCGGCGATCGCCCCGCCGACCAGATGGTCATTGCCGTCACCCGTCCTGTCGAGCAGGCGGTGCGCTCGGTGCCGGGGGTGGTGGGGCTGCGCTCGACCACCAGCCGCGGCAGCGCCGAGCTGTCGATTAACTTCGGTTGGGGCGACGATATGATCGCCGCCATGCTG
Source organism: Thiogranum sp. (assembly GCA_030148915.1). Classification (GTDB taxonomy): domain Bacteria; phylum Pseudomonadota; class Gammaproteobacteria; order DSM-19610; family DSM-19610; genus Thiogranum. The sequence continues at coordinate 59,078 of JASBSN010000042.1, read as the reverse complement.
CAGGTGGAATCGGCCATTAACCAAAGCCTGCCGGAATTGCCGAGTGGCACGCGTTTCAGCGTGCGGCGCATGGATCCCACGGTTTTCCCCGTCTCCGCTTACAGTCTTACCTCGGACAGCGAGTCGCTGGTGCAGTTGCGCGATCTGGCCAGTTATCAGTTGGTGCCGCTGCTCTCGTCGATCAATGGCGTGGCGCGGGTGGCGGTGCTCGGTGGCGAGCAGGCGGAATACCGCGTGGAGATCGACCCGGAAAAACTGGCCGCCTACGGCCTTACTTTCAAGGATGTGGCGAGTTCTGTGTCGGCCAGCAACGTTCTGCAGGCGGTCGGGCGCATGGAGGATCATTACAAACTCTATCTGTTGTTGTCCGATACGCGCCTGCGCTCGCTGCAAAATATCGAAAACACGGTGTTGCGCAGCGGCGCCGACGGGCTGGTGCGCCTCGATGATATCGCCCGTGTCTACCCGACCACGGCGCCACAGTGGTTGCGGGTCACCGCCGACGGTCACGACGCGGTGCTGGTGCAGATCTATCAGCAGCCGGGCGGCAATACCGTGCAGATCGTCAAAGGCGTCAAGCAGCGCCTGGACGACTATCGGAAAAAGCTGCCCCAGGGCGTCCAGGTGGCCAACTGGTACGATCAGAGCCAACTGATCACCGCCGCGGCCACCAGCGTGCGCGATGCCATCGCCATTGGCGTTGGGCTGGCCGCGCTGGTGCTGCTGGTGTTTCTGCGCAGCCTGAAAATCACCCTGGTGGCGATCCTGGTAGTGCCCTCGGTGTTGGCCAGCACCATTTTATTGCTCAACGTGCTGCATATGAGCTTTAACATTATGACGCTCGGCGGTATGGCGGCGGCGGTAGGGCTGATTGTCGATGACGCGATTGTGATGATCGAGCACATTATTCGTCGGCTGCGCCAGCGCAGCGATGACCTGGCGCTGAGTATTCGCGAGGCGGCCATAGAGTTCACCCCACCGCTGGTCGGTTCGTCCGCCGCCACCATAGTGATTTTCGCCCCGTTGGCGTTTCTCAGCGGCGTGACCGGGGCGTTTTTCAAAGCCCTGTCACTGACTATGGCGAGCAGCCTGTTTATTTCCTTTCTACTGGCGTGGCTGGCCGTGCCGCTGCTTGCCGAACACTTGTTGAGCGAAAAAGACGCGGCCAAAGAAGACGTCGGCAAGTGGTTTAACCGTCTGTTGGCCGGCTATCGGCGGCTGATGGAGCGCCTGATGCGGGCGCCGGCGCTGGTGGTTATCGGCATCGTGCCGCTGCTGGTCCTCGGCTATTTCGCCTACCATCAGGTCGGCTCCGGGTTTATGCCGCATATGGATGAGGGAGGCTTTATTCTCGATTACCGCTCGCCCGCGGGCACCTCACTGACTGAAACCAACCGCCTGCTGCAACAGGTGGAGACGATTATCAGCGCCAACCCGGCGGTCGAGACTTACTCGCGACGTACCGGGCTGCAGTTGGGCGGCGGTCTCACCGAGGCCAACGAGGGCGATATGTTCGTGCGTCTGAAACCGTTGCCGCGTAAGCCCATAGACCAGGTCATGGACGAAATCCGTGGCAAGATCGAAACACGGGTGCCGGGTCTGCAGGTGGAAATGGCGTTGCTGATGGAGGATCTGATCGGCGATCTGACCGCGGTTCCCCAGCCGATCGAGATCAAACTCTACAGCGATAAACTCGATGAGCTCTCTTCGGTGGCACCGAAGGTTGCCGCGGCGATCGGCAAGCTTGACGGTGTGGTCGATGTGAAAGACGGTATTGTGCTCGCCGGCGACGCGCTCAATATCATCGTCGATCGCGATAAAGCCGCCCTGGAGGGCATCGACCCCGACGCGGTGACCCGGCAACTCGACGCCTGGTTCACCGGCCTGGTGACCACGCGGATCCAGGAAAATCTCAAGCTGGTCGGGGTGCGCGTGTGGGTGCCGGCGGCGGCACGGGATCGAAGCTCGGCGATCAGCGACATCTGGCTGCGCGCCCCGGACGGTCACCGGTTCCCGCTCAAGCGGGTGGCGCACGTATCGCTGGAAATCGGCCAGGCGCAGATTGCGCGCGACAATCTCAAGCGCATGGTGGCGGTCACCGCCCGCATCAGCGGGCGGGATTTGGGCTCGACTATCCGCGACGTCAAGCAGGTCCTGGCCCAATCCGGCCTGTTGCCGGGCGATATGTATTATGAACTCGGGGGTCTCTACAAACAGCAGCAGATCGCTTTTCGCGGCCTGATTGCGGTGTTTGTCGCTGCCCTGGCGCTGGTGTTTCTCCTGCTGTTGTTCCTCTACGAGGAATTTGCCGCCGCCATCGCCATTATGACGACGCCGCTGCTGGCCATGGCGGCGGTGTTCACCGGCCTTTGGCTCACCGGGATTGAGCTCAACCTCACCGCCATGATGGGTATGACCATGATTGTCGGAATTGTCACCGAGGTATCGATTTTCTATTTCTCGGAATACCACGAACTGCTGCGTGGCAAGATGGACAAACCGACCGCCCTGGTGCAAGCGGGCTACAATCGCCTGCGCCCTATCGCCATGACCACGCTGGCGGCGATTCTGGCGCTGCTGCCCCTGGCCCTGGCGCTCGGCCAGGGCTCGGCCATGCAGCAGCCGCTGGCGGTGGCTATCATCTCCGGTCTCCTGGTGCAGATTCCACTGGTGGTGGTTGTCATGCCGTTGGTCTACCGCGGCCTTGGCCGATTGGGCGGCAAAGCGCTCAAAAGGCGCTAGAGCATTGGGCGGCGAAGCGGTCTGCGCCCCAGACGCCCGCATTACCATACGGTAATGCGGGAAAAGGCCGCGGCGGCTATGATAAGCATCTTATGCATATCCTGTTGATCGAAGACGACCGCGAGGCGGCCGGGTACCTGCTGAAGGGACTTAACGAAAGCGGCCACAGCGTTGATCATGCGGCCGATGGCGAGGAGGGGCTGCAGCTTGCGCTGGCCGGCGGCTATGAAGTGATCATCGTCGATCGCATGCTGCCGGGGCGCGACGGTCTGACCGTGATCAAAATGCTGCGTGCCGATGGCGATCAGACGCCGGCGCTGGTGCTCTCGGCGCTGGGTGAAGTCGACGACCGCGTCACCGGATTGCAGGCCGGCGGCGATGATTACCTGGTCAAGCCCTATGCGTTCAGCGAACTGCTGGCCCGTCTGGCGGCGCTGGCCCGGCGCAAGCGCGCCGAGGAGTGCGAATCGCGCCTGCAACTGGCCGACCTGGTGATGGATCTCAACGCACATCGGGTGACGCGCGCGGCACGCGTCATCCGACTGCAGGCGCGTGAATACCGTTTGTTGAACTATCTGCTGCGGCATCGGGAGCAGGTAGTGACGCGCACCATGCTGCTGGAGCAGGTGTGGGACTATCACTTCGATCCGCAGACCAATGTCGTCGACGTGCATATCAGTCGTTTGCGAACCAAAATTGATCGGGGTTTCGCCACCCCCCTGCTGCACACCATTCGCGGTGTAGGATACAAGCTCGGTGAAGCGCCCTGAACTCGAACGCCTGTTGCGTACCACCGCGGTTCGCACCTCGTTGTGGTATGCCAGCCTGTATATACTGCTGGCCGGCGCCGCGCTGGGTACCTATCACTGGGCCACCAGCCGCTACGTCGACGCTCAGTTGTACGCCGGGCTACACGACGAATTCGTCGATTTGCGCAATATCGCCGCCAACGAGGGCTTCGCTGCACTGACCCGGGAGGTGGTCTCGCGAAGCCGGGCGGGCGGACAGGACGGTCGTTATTATCTGCTGGTCGACAAGCACCGGCGCAAAGTCGCCGGCAATCTGAAGGGCTGGCCCAAAGAGCGCGACGATCAGGTGCCGGTGGATGAAACCGTGCACGCGACCTGGATTGATGACGATATGTATCCGTCCGAGGAAGACGAGGACGCCTATTGGCCGGTGATCGGCAAACGCTTCGCCGATGGTGCGGTGCTGGTGCTGACGCGCAGCGTCGCCCAGGCTGAGGAAATGCAGATGTTCAGTATTTATGCGCTGTCCGGGTTACTGCTGGTGATCGTGTTGCTGGCCCTGGCGATGGGCCTGTTCATGGGACGCACGATTCTTTCGCGTATTGACAACATCAGCGCCACCTCCGAGACCATCATCCGCGGAGACCTGTCGCGGCGCGTGCCCCTGAGCGGGCGCAACGACGAGTTCGACGAACTGGCGGGGCGGTTGAACGCCATGCTGGAGCGGATCCAGCAGTTGCTCCAGGGCATGCGCGATGTCACCGACAACGTGGCGCATGATCTGCGCCGACCGTTGGCGCGGCTGCGCAATCGTCTGGATGTGATGTTGTTGGGCGAGCGCAGCGCCGCCGAGTACAGGCACACCATAGAGGAGTCCATCCGCGATACCGAAGAACTGATGAAGAGCTTCAACGCCATTTTGCAGATCGCACAGGCCGAAGCCGGGGCGTTACGGGTGACACTGCAGGAGGTCGATCTCACGGCAATTGTGCAGCAGGTGGCCGAGTTCTACCTGCCGGTGGCGCAACAACGCGCGCAACGGCTGCTGGTCGATGCAGCGCGCCCGGTAATAGTGCGCGGCAACCGCGATTTGCTCTCCCAGGCGCTGGGAAACCTGCTCGACAACGCCATCAAGTACTCGCCGCAGGGCGGGCTTGTAAGGGTACAGGTGGAGCGCACCAACAGCTGTGCGCGTATCAGCGTAGCCGATAACGGGCCGGGGATTCCCGCCGCCGACCGGCAGCGGGTCCTGCAGCGTTTCGCGCGCCTTGATCAGGCACGCAGCAGCCCCGGCAACGGCTTGGGGCTGGCTTTGGTGAATGCCATCGCCGAGTTGCATGCGGCGACCATTTCCTTTGCCGACAACCGGCCCGGGTTGCGCGTCTGCCTGCGATTTTGCGCGCCGGCGCAACAGCGCGGGCGCTGAGATGCGCCGCTGTCAGCTGATGCCGGGATCGCTACCACGAACCAACAGCCTCCGGCGGGGTCACAGCTACGGGGGCGGCCGGCAAGTTCCTGCCGTAGTCGTGATGGATTGTATGTTGACGTTGATGGTTCGGGTATGACTGGTAAGTCACACTTGCCACCGCGCAAGCGGCGCATGGGCGGCGCTCGCTCGCGGCGTCGGCGCGCGGTGCAGGGCGTCGTGCTGTTGTGTCTGGTAGCGGCCCCGGCGGTGATTTACCTCTATCGACATCGCCCGAATCTCTACGACGGCACTCGCACTGATCTGTTGCAGGCCAGCCGCGAGCTGGATATTTATCACCATGACATGGAAATCATGGCCAACGAAGACCAGCACGGCACCGATGCGCTCAGAGCTTCCATCAACTGGCTGCACCAGGCGGCGGCCTCCGATCCGGGCGACCTGGAAGAAATCAACGCCATTACCGTTGGCCTGCAACGCTGGGAGCAGTCGGTGCGCAGCGGCGCCCTGCCCCCGCAACAGCTGCACCTCAAATACCGGTCGCTGGAAGCGCGGGTGGAGCGCCTGATCAAGAAACACACCCGGCCCGCCGCACCCGGCTGAGTGCGTGGGCACCGTCACGGCGCTCCGAAGGCGGGAGCTGCGGTGGAAAATCCCTTTACAGACAAGGCTCGCACCCCGGGGGGGGCCGATGTTGCACCCGCTCGTTCCAGGTGCTTAACCGCACAAAACGGAATGGAGACCGGTTTTTCCAAATTGTGTACAATCGCGCCTCAATTTTTCAAAGATTTTCAAGGCCCGACGGCCGCTTACCAGAACACTGACGAGGAACTCAGCCATGGCAGACCTGTCCAGAGAGCAGATTGAAACAAAGCTCAAGGAGTACATCGATCCGTACATGGAAAAGGACCTGGTGTCCGCCAAGTGCGTGCGCAACGTGATGATCGAAGACGATCAGGTGGTGGTTGATGTGGTGTTGGGGTTTCCCGCCAAGGGTTACATGGAAGAGTTGTCCGCCAAGCTCAAGACTCTGATCGAGTCCATTGACGGGGTCACTCAGGCGCGCGCCAACGTGAGTATGGCCATTGAGGCGCACTCGGTGCAAAAGGGCGTCAAGACGCTGGAGGGAATCAAGAATATCATCGCCGTGGCATCGGGCAAGGGCGGCGTCGGCAAATCGACCACCGCCACCAATCTGGCTCTGGCGTTATCGGCCGAGGGCGCCAGCGTCGGTATGCTGGACGCCGATATCTACGGCCCCAGTCAGCCGCGCATGCTTGGTCTCCATGGCAAGCCGGAGTCCAAAGACGGCAAGACCCTGGAGCCGCTGGTCAGTTATGGCGTGCAAGCCATGTCTATCGGCTTTCTGGTCGATGAGGAAACGCCGATGATCTGGCGCGGGCCGATGGTCACCCAGGCGTTGCAGCAATTGCTGGGTGACACCAACTGGAAAAATCTCGATTACCTGGTGATCGACCTGCCGCCCGGCACCGGCGACGTGCAGCTGACACTGGCCCAGCAGGTGCCGGTCAGCGGTGCGGTCATTGTCACCACGCCGCAGGATATCGCCCTGCTGGATGCGCGCAAGGGCCTTAAGATGTTCGAGAAGGTGGAGGTACCGGTACTCGGTATCATCGAGAACATGAGCATCCATATCTGCAGCGAGTGTGGCCACGAAGAACATATCTTCGGCGAAGGCGGCGGTCAGCGTATGTCGGATGATTACGACGTCGACTTTCTCGGTGCTTTGCCGTTGGATCGCAAGATCCGCGAACAGGTCGATTCCGGGAAGCCCTCCGTGATCGCCGAGCCGGACGGCCGGATTGCGCAGATTTACCGCGAAATCGCCCGCCGCACCGCCGCCAAGCTGGCGTTGAGGTCGAAAAACCACGCGGCCAAGTTTCCGCAGATCGTTATTCAGAACAACTGAGCGGGCGGGCGCAACGCCGCGGCGGGCGATTCGCTGCGCGCGTCGCGTGCGCGGCTTTTTTTAGCGCCCATTTCCGGGTATTGTTGCCGCTTCGATTTTTGCGGAACCTCTAATGTCAATCAAATCAGATAACTGGATCCGCCGCATGGCGCAGCAGCACGGCATGATCGAGCCGTTCGTGCCCGGGCAGATACGCCAACACGAAGGCACCGGTCGAGTGATCTCCTACGGCACATCGAGCTACGGTTACGATATACGTTGTGCCGCCGAGTTCAAGATTTTCACCAATATCAATTCGGCGATCGTGGATCCGAAAAATTTCGACGACAACAGCTTCGTCAACGTCAACGCCGAGGTCTGTATCATTCCGCCTAACTCCTTCGCCCTGGCGCGCACCGTTGAATACTTCCGTATTCCACGTAACGTGCTGACCATCTGTCTGGGTAAATCGACCTACGCGCGCTGCGGCATTATCGTCAACGTGACGCCGCTGGAGCCCGAGTGGGAAGGGCATGTGACGCTGGAGTTTTCCAACACCACGCCGCTACCGGCGAAGATTTATGCCAACGAAGGCGTCGCGCAGGTGCTGTTTCTGGAATCCGACGAGGTTTGCGAAACCTCGTATAAGGATCGTGGCGGTAAGTACCAGGGACAGACCGGCGTGACGCTGCCCAAAACCTGAGGCTGACTCAGGGTGCAACTTCCAGAGACTGGCTGTCGCCGAACGGGGCGAAATCCAGTTTGCGTAGCGAGAGGCTGATTTTCAGCCCGTTTTTCTTGTCCTTGAGAAACCGTACCGGAAAGTAATCGAGCTCCGGTGCGCTCCATACCAGGTTGCGGTCATTGTCGTCGTTGGTGCGCGCGACTTTCAGGGTGCGATAGACACCGGAGGTGAGCTCGACGCGATCCTCGCCGACCAGCGCGAAGCGGTACTCCTTCAGACGGCCGTGGCGCGGCACACGGTAGTCGAAGCGTTGCGCGCCGTCGCGCAGATCGAAAAGCATCGCCAGTTGCATTACCAGGCGGTCCAGCGTGCCCGGCGGCAGATCGGTTTGCCAATGCTCTCCGGCGCCGACATTCGTCACTTTGTGTGTTTGCCAGTCGAATAACAGGTGTTCGTTGTCATCGTCATCCCCGCCCTTGCGTTGCGAACGGTATTCCAGCGGGATGATACGCCCATCCCGCAGCCGCCAACGGCTGGTCTCCACCGAGTTGCCGGCGGCAAACAACGAGACCAGCCCGCTGCTGGCCGATTCCTGCCGGTACAGATACTGACCGTCGGCTTCGTGTTTCAGGCTGACGGTGACCGTGCCGATGCCGATGCCATTGGCGCTGACGTCGTACTCGGCCTTAAAGTCGGGATAGGGTAGCGGTGCGCCGTCGGCATCCGCGCGGCTCAGGACGGTGACAGACCATAGCAGGAAAAAGCTAATGACAAGTGTGTAACGCATAGTCGATCCGGTTATCCGGCGTTGATTTGTAAAGGTTCATGGAGGGGCTGCCCCTGATAAAGCACCTGCCCGTCTTTCCAGCCAAGCTGGCCGTCGGCGAGCAACTGCAGTGCCTGTACATATAATCGGTGTTCCTGTTGCAGCACGCGCGCGGCCAGCGAGGCGGCGTCATCTTCGGCCAGCACCGGTACGCGTACCTGTAGGAACACCGGACCGCTGTCAAGTTCCTCAGTGACAAAATGCACGCTGGCGCCGTGCATCGGCAGTGCTTGTTCAATCGCCCGCTCGTGGGTGCGCAGACCACGCAGCTGCGGTAGCAGCGACGGGTGGATATTGATCAGACGGCCGCGAAATTGGCGGACGAAGCCCGCCGTGAGGATGCGCATGAAGCCGGCCAGTAACACCAGATCGGGTTTGAAGCGTTCAATCAGCCCCTGCAGGGCGTGATCGTAGTCCTCGCGCCGTGGATAGTCGCAGCCATCCAGCACCAGTGTGTCGATGGCGGCGCGTTGCGCGTATTGCAGACCGCCGGCGTCGTGCCGGCTACTGATCACCGCCTCGACCCGTGCATGCAACCGGCCCGCCTCAATAGCCTGCAGGATCGCCTTGAGATTGGAGCCCCGCCCGGAAATCAGCACTACCAGCGATAACCGATGTGGTGCTTCCGATAACCGATGTGGTGCTTCAGTCATTCAATTCGACGCGCGCCTCACCCTGGCCGCCTTCCACAGTACCGAGTACCCAGGCGCTTTCGCCCTGCGATTGCAGCAGGGCCAGACAGGCCTCGACCTGGTTTGCCGGCACGCAGGCGACCATGCCGACGCCGCAGTTAAAGGTGCGATACATTTCCGCGTTCTCCACGTGGCCGTGTTCCTGTAGCCACTGGAACACGGTCGGCCACTGCCAGCTGGCGGTGTCGATGCGTGCGATACTGTGCGCCGGCAGCATGCGCGGTAGGTTTTCCGGCAGCCCGCCACCGGTAATGTGGCACAGACTGCGTACCTCGATCTGCCGCAACAGTGCCAGCAGCGGTTTGACATAAATGCGTGTCGGTGCCATCAACCAATCCAGCAGCGGTTTGCCGTCCAGCAGCAGATCGGTGCCGGTGCCGGCCACTTCGATAATCTTGCGGATCAGTGAATAGCCATTGGAATGTGGTCCGGAAGAGGCGATACCGATGAGTGTGTCGCCGGGTCTCACCGACTGACCGTCGATCAGCCGCTCTTTTTCCACGACCCCGACACAAAAGCCCGCCAGGTCGTAATCGTCGCGTTGATACAGCCCGGGCATTTCCGCTGTTTCGCCGCCGATCAGCGCCGCGCCGGCCAGCTCGCAACCGCGGCCGATACCCTTGACCACCTCGGCGGCGATGTCCACATCCAGCTTGGCGGTCGCATAATAGTCGAGGAAGAACAGGGGTTCAGCGCCTTGCACGACGATGTCGTTGACGCACATCGCGACCAGGTCTATCCCGATGGTGTCGTGCCGGGCGCTGTCGATGGCCAGTTTCAGCTTGGTACCGACACCGTCGGTGCCCGAGACCAGCAGCGGTTGCCGGTAACGGTCCAGGGGCAACTCGAACAGGGCGCCGAAACCGCCCAGTCCGCTGACTACGCCGGCACGGTGCGTGCGCGCCACGATCGGTTTGATGCGTTCTACCAGCGCGTTGCCGGCATCGATATCGACGCCGGCGTCGCGATAACTGATCGGTGTATCGGGGGAAGAGGGCTGCTGTCCTGACACTTCAGGCTCCGCGTGGGCAAAAGGTGATTTTACAAGTAAACCGGGCGGCTTCGCCAGAGCGCCACGGGTGCGGAGGCTATGGTATGGTACGGTTCCAACAGGAACAGCAGGGTACTGGTTTGAAAAAGCTCTCGTTTATGCTGATAGTGGCGAGTCTGCTGGCGGTGGCGATGAGCGCCGGCGCACAGCGCCTCGAGCATCTGTTCGAAGTCAGCGTCGCTGCCACCGGGCGCGATCGTCAGGCACGCGAGGCGGCCCTGGGGCGCGCCATGGAAAACCTGCTGGTGCGTCTGACCGGCAGTCGCGCGGTGTTGAGCGATGCCGCCGGCGCCGAGCTGAGGAAAAATCCGGGGCGCTTTGTCGAGCAGTACCGCTTCATTGAGCCGCCGGCCGGCCAGCGCCGGGCGGGGTTGCGGCTGTGGGTGCAGTTCGACGGTGTGTCGCTGGAGCGCGAATTACGCGCCGCCGGATTACCCTATTGGGGCGCGCAACGACCGGATGTGCTGCTGTGGTTGGCTGTCGATGACCGCGGCCAGCGCTATTTGGCCGCTGAAAATGGGGCGCGACCGGCCAATGCCGTGGTGCAACAGGCGGCGCAGCGTTTCGGTGTGCCGCTGCGCCTGCCGCTGATCGATCTCGAGGATCAACGCGAGGTGGATTTTACCGATGTCTGGGGCGGTTTTCTCTCCCGCATCGAGACGGCCTCGCAACGTTATCGGCCCCAGGCGATACTGACCGGGCGTCTGCAACGACGCTCCGCCGGTGGCTGGCGCGCCGATTGGCAGTTGCTCGACGGCGCCGAGCGGCAAGCCTGGAGTACCCACGGTGACGAATTCGCGGGGGCGTTGCAGGCGGGTATCGGCGCCAGCGCCGAGTGGCTGGCGCAGCGTTACGCGGTGGTGGCGAGCGCCGCGGCCACCCGCTCCCTGGTGGTCGAGGGCGTGCAGGATCTCGAGAACTATGCGCGGGTATCGGACTACCTTGGCGCATTGAGCCCCGTGGATCGGGTTAATGTGGTGCGCGTGCGGCAAGGTACGGTCGAATTCAATCTGCTGTTGAGCGCCGACGAACGCAGCCTGCGACAACTGCTGGCACTCGGCCGTGTGCTGCGCCAGGTGGATGATCCGGCGCTCTGGCACTTTCGCCTGCAACCGTGACGCGCAGCGATATCCCCAATCTGGTTACCGCCCTGCGCATCGTGCTGGTGGCGCCGGTCGCCTGGCTGCTGGTTCGGCACGAGTTCCTGCCGGCGCTGACGTTGTTCTTTGTCGCCGGCTTTTCGGATGCGGTGGACGGATTTCTGGCCAAACGTTACGGTTGGACCAGCCGTCTCGGCGCCTTGCTCGATCCGTTGGCCGACAAGCTGCTGCTGGTGGCCTGTTACGCGGCGCTGACCCTGATCGGTCTGTTGCCTGTGTGGTTGCTGCTGCTGGTGGTATTACGCGACGTGGTGATCGTCGCCGGAGCTGTCGTCTATAATTTCCGCATTGAGCGCCTCGAGGCGCAGCCGACCGTGATCAGCAAACTGAATACCTTGCTGCAGATACTGTTGGTATTGCTGGTCATTGTGCAGCAGATCTTCCCGTCGCTCAGTACCGACTGGAACCGTGCGTTGATTTACGCGGTGACCCTCAGTGTCCTCTGGAGTGGCCTGGATTACGTTATCACCTGGAGCCGGCGGGCGCGTCACGGCCGATGAACGAGCAGCTACCGCTGGGGCTGCAACTGCGGGCCTCAGCGCGCTTTTCAAGTTTTGTTTCCGCCGCCCACGGCGAGTTGTACCGACAGCTCCAGCAGATCGCCGTCGGTCAGGCGCCGGGGCCCGTGTATTGCTGGGGGGCGCCGGCAACCGGCAAGACCCACCTGCTGCAGGCCAGTTGTTACTGCGCGGACAGCGCGGGCCTCAAGGCGGCTTATCTTTCGCTGCGCGAATACGCCAAGCTCTCTCCCGGGGCACTCGAGGGTTGGGAGAACTTTCAACTGCTGTGTATCGACGATGTCGAGGCGGTGGCCGGGCAGCCGGCTTGGGAGGAGGCGCTGTTCCATCTGTATAATCGCGTCGCGCAGCGCGGTAATCGGCTGGTGCTCAGCGCCCGCCTGGCGCCCGCGCAAGCGGGCATTGGCTTGCCTGATCTGGTATCACGGCTGGCCGCGGCGCTGGTCTATCATTTACAGCCCTTAAACGATGATCAGAGTCTGCAAGCGATGTGTCTGCGTGCCTGGCAGGCAGGCTTTGAGTTGCCCGAGGAAACCGGTCGCTATCTGCTACGGCGTCTGCCGCGCGACCTGCCGGCATTGATGAGCTTACTCGAACATCTGGACAGCGCCTCGCTGGCCGCGCAACGCAAGTTGACCGTGCCGTTTGTAAAATCCGTCCTCAAGCTGAAATAAGTCAACGCTGCCTCATTCCCGGGCCCTCATTGTATACAACCCTCCGCGCCGGCCAGCGCCACCGCTCACCCCGGCTGCGGTGCTCGGGTGCTGCGTAAATAAATGATGCCGGCGCTCATCCAGCCTACCGCCAGCCCGGCTTCGGTCAGCGCCAGCCAGCGCGCGCCGGGGTTGCTCCAGGCTTCCATGCAACCATGGCTCAGATACAGCAGGGACAGGAACAGACTCCAGCTGATGGTGTAGCGCCGCGCGTGCAGCAGACCGCGCAAGGGTGCGAACAGCGGTAGCCCTAGCAACAGCAGGGCCAGTTGCGGCGGGATCAGTTGTGCCGGTGCGAGCCAGCCGTACCACGCCGGCAGTAGCAGCATAATGCCGAAATAACTGCCCAGCAGCAGAGCGTAACTCAGCCGCGCCGCCAACGGTTCAGCCAACCTGTTTGCGCGCCGTTTCGGCCAGTCTTCGGCCCAGCGCCCGGCACAGCCGTTGCTCGATCGGGCTGAGCGCTTTATCGCTGTCGGTCCCGGCCAGGTGGCTGGCACCGTAGGGCGTGCCGCCGGTGTCGGTGTGCAGCAGGTCGGTTTCGCTGTAGGGGATGCCGAGCAGCAGCATGCCGTGGTGTAACAGGGGGAGCATCATCGACAGCAGGGTCGTTTCCTGCCCGCCGTGCAGCGAGGCCGTCGAGGTGAATACCGCGGCCGGTTTGCCGGCCAGATCGGCGCCCAGCCACAGAGCGCTGGTGGAGTCGATAAAATACTTCAGCGGCGCGGCCATGTTGCCGAAACGGGTGGGGCTGCCGAGCGCCAGCCCGGCGCATTCGCGCAGATCGTCGTGGCTGGCGTAGGGGGCCCCCTGTTCAGGAATACTGTCTTCGGTGGCTTCGCAGACGGTGGAGACCGGCGCCACGGTGCGCAGGCGCGCCTGCATACCGTCGATCTCCCCGATGCCGCGCGCAATCTGCTGCGCCATGGCCGCCGTGGCGCCGTAGTGGCTGTAATACAACACGAGAATTTCCGCCATTTCAGAGTATCTCCAGTACGTCTTCCGGAGGCCGTCCCAGCGCCGCCCGGTCGTTATGAATAACAATGGGGCGTTGCATCAGTCCGGGGTGTTCGACCATCGCGGCGATCAGCTGTTGGCGATCCAGGGTCGGGTCGTCCAGGCCCAGCTCGCGGTATTCGCTCTCGCCGGTGCGCATCAGATCGCGGGGCTGCATGTCCAGCAACGTCAGTATATGCTCCAACATGTGCGCATCGGGCGGTGTCTGCAGATACTCGATGATTTTGGCGTCGATACCGCGCTCATTCAGCAGCTCCAGCGTCTGGCGGGATTTGCTGCAGCGCGGGTTGTGATAAATGATGGTTTCGGGCATAGGTCTTCTCCTCGAACGGGGGGAGTATTGTCCGCTATCCGCCCTTAGGCGTCCACGCGCCCGGCGCCGCATTCTTGACCGCCCCCGGGCGCGGTGCTAGCGTGTCGCTCTGACCCTACAGTTGCAGTACCTATGCACTCAACCTATTTGTGTTTCTCGAAAGTCCGGCTGACTGCACGGCGGGCCGCGGTACGGGCGGCGGCGTTGCTGCTGGCGGCTACGCTGGTCGGCTGCGGGTCGGCGCCGGTACAGGAAATGAGCGAGGCACGCCAGGCTATCGAGGCCGCGCGGGTGGCCGGGGCCGAACAGCGTGCCGCGGACAGTTACCGCCAAGCCGGGGAGCTACTCAAGCGGGCCGAAGCGATGCTCAACGAGCGCCATTTCCGCAAAGCCCGGGAGAGCGCCGCGCTGGCTCGGGACGCCGCCATCCGTGCGCGGGAAACCGCGCAGCAGGCCGATTCCGAATGAAGTCCTGCGGCGGCCGCGGCATTTCCCCGCGAGGACGGAATTTTTTTCGGCCTGCTACGTCTTTGTGGACTAGAGACGCCTAATCGTGCGACCAAACCCGCACAGCTTGACACTCGGTGGAATCGGGTGTTAGCTTCGGGTAACAAATTAAAAATGAGTAAAAAGTACTCATGGAACAACCACTAGCGGAGTGACATTCATGAAAAGAATGATTTTTGGCAAGCAACTGGTTCCCGTCGTTGTAGCGCTGGGCATGGTGGTAGGCTGCTCATCGAACCCACCGGCACCCAAGCAGGATACCTCGGCCGCCGCCGCTGCCACACAGGCCATAGACTCCGCTAAGTCAGCCGTCGCCAAGGCCAAGTCCGTTGACTGGATCTGGCGCGACACCGAGTCCATTCTTGCCGATGCCGAGAAAGACGCGGCCGCGGGCAACGTCGATGCCGCCGTCAAGAAAGCCAACAAGGCGCGCGGCCAGGCCGAGCTGGCGGTCAACCAGTACTATCTGGAACACGCCAAGGTCATGTACGGCAGTCTCAGCAAGGCGTCCAAATTAAGCGCCGAGCAGCGCGCCACGCTCTCTCGTGCAAGCGATGCAATCCGCAACGCCGAGGGCCGTAAAGCCTACGATATGCTGACGCCGATGATGGGTGGTATGCACAGCAGCTCGAACACCACCGATTACCGGGTGGTGCGCGGCGACAGTCTGTGGTCGATCGCCGGCCGGCAGGAGGTGTACGGCAACCCCTACGAATGGCCGCTGATATACAAAGCCAACCGCAATCAGATCAAGGACGCGGATCTGATCTACCCGGGCCAGGACTTCGGCATCAACCGCAGCGCTTCGGCGGCTGAGGCCGAAATGGCCGTCAATCATGCCAAAAACCGCGGTGCCTGGTCGGTTGGCGTGACGGAGGAATCGGACCGCAGCTACCTGGGTGGGAGTCTCGATTTACAGTAACAACGGGTTCAACCGAGTGCTTACTGAAGGCCCCGTCGGGGCTTTGTTTCGTTATACGGGCTGCGTTACAAAGCGCACGAAACTGGCGCCTGCTTCGAGCTGTTCGCTGCAGTGGATTTGCTGTTGGTGTCCCTGATCGTAGAGGGTCAAGCGGCTACCGATCGGCAGTTTGGTGGTGCGCAGAATCAGCGTGTGAATTCGCTGTTCGCCACGCTTCTGGGTGGCGGCGATACCGGCCTGGAACCCCCCTTCGGATTCGCACCCTACGGGTTCGCTCCGGCGTACCACGACGGCGCGCGGCTCGCGCGCCAGATACTGTAGACCCATATCGAAACCGCCCTGGTCTTCGTTGTGTACCAGCCAGCGACACGCCGCCACCACCCAGCCGGCAGCGGCACGCCCCCCGCAGCGGCGTAGCGCGACCAGCTGCCCAACTTGCGGCGGGGCGCTCTGCTGGCCGTGGTAGCGTAGTGCCAGGCCGCCATTACTGCGGTTGATTCCGGTGCACTCCAGTGGCGTGGGTAAGCTCTGCGAGCGGGTGGGTTCGGGTGCCGGCGCGGCGCCCAGATCGATTGGCGCTTGATCGCCCGCTTCGAGAAACAACGAAGCATCGAAATGGCGTCCCTGGTTAACCACGCAGTACACCGCCTCCAGCCCGTAGACCAGTTCTATGCGGGCCTGAGCGTCTTCGCGTCCACTGCCACGGTGCTGATCGTTGCGCCAACAGGTCATGGTCTGTTGCAGGCTGCGCAGCAGCGCCGCGGCGGGAATCTCTCGAGCCATCCCGATACGGTGTGGCTCACGGTATTTCTCCAGGCTGGCGGTGTCGCGCTGCATGCGCGCCAACAGCGCGTCTAGTTCAAGATAGAGGGGTGGGTCCTGGTCGCCGCCGGCTTGCCCGAACGTTTCTTTGAGTTCAAAGTACCTTTTACCCTCGGGAATCTCGCTGTGCACGCTGCACAACTCGATACGCTGCAGAAAGTACGTGCGCAATGCCCCCGCCATCCCCGGCGGCAGCCGGTACGGGTCGGCGAGGCGTAACAAGGCGATGAGCCGGAAACTGCTGTCGATCTGTTGTTTGCCGATACCGGTCAATTCGGCCGACAGGCCTTCCTTCTCGTTGCGCCAGGCGTAAGTGTACAGCGCCAGGCATTCGCCCCAGACGGCACGCGGGGCGCGCTGGTAGTTGGCATAACAGTCGAGCAGTTGCAGGCCGAGAATGTGAATCGATCCGAGCAGCGCCAGCGGCAGATGACGGCCTTCGAGGAAGCTGCCGGGCTTATTGGCCAGATCGGTGGTGGCGATTTTGTAGCCGAAACCGATATCCTGACAAAGATATTTTAGTTGTGATTTGAGCGCGGGATCGACGCTTCGCGTGTCTTCAAGCCGCTGATAGGTATTAAGAAAGTCGCCGAGCACGGTCAGGCGCAGCGCTGCCGGGACCGTTTGCCGGTTCATCAACCGCAGCTGTTTGTGGACCAGCCGGGTGGTGCGCGGAAGGTCCAGTAAGGGAAGATTGTCCAGCCACGCCCGCACTTCCCGGGGCCGGATCTTGACGCGGGCGCTGTCGCCTTCCTGGGCCGGGATAGTAAGTTGAAGAGTTTCCATAAGCTCGACAAAGACGGAGGATACTCGCCTGTTAGCGGTCGTTGCAGGGAAATCTGCACTCAGCCTCGCGCGCGCCGCGAAACAGCTTGATGGCCGGACCTGTGCCCGTCATGCTGTGCGTAAAATGAACCCTGGACATGCTTCGGTGTCTTAAAGCGGTCACTGGGTTGCGAATAAAAATCAGGCTCGGACTGCAAAGCAACGGTCTGTCCTCACATTTAAGGTATTCCTCTATGCGATTGTTGACAGCTTTTACCCTGTTGGTCCTGTGGAGCGGGATCGCCGCCGCTGAGGCGGTGGATTACAGCCTGCCGGATCTGGAGGGTAAAACGCACGAGTTGGCCGACTATCGCGGCAAATGGGTGGTGGTCAACTACTGGGCGACCTGGTGTCCGCCGTGTCAGGAAGAGATTCCGGATCTGGTCGATTTTTACGAACGCTACAAAGACAAGGATGTCATGGTCATCGGCATCAATTACGAGGACATCGGTAGCGAACAGCTCAAAGCGTTCGTCGACTCGTTCATGATCAGTTACCCGATCTGGCGCTCCAAGCCCTTACCCCTGACGCCCTTGGGTTCTATACCCGGTTTACCGACCACCTTTATTATCGATCCGCAGGGCACGCCGGTGGCCCGACAGGTCGGGCCGATCACCGACAAACAGCTCGAAGATTATATTGCGCAAAAGAAAAAGGCCAACGCTTCCCGCTAACAGGACGGCGCCACCGCTGCGCCATTACTGCCCGGCCGGGCGCCGCCCCGTCGTCACGCTCATTGCCAGCGGCTTGCCATCGCGTCGCCCCTCCAGCTTCAGTGTGGTACCGGGTGCCGACTGAGCGATCTGGCTCATGGCCGCACGGGCGTTTTCCACCGGGCGTCCGTCCAGGCGCTCGATGACATCGCCGGGCCTGATGCCGGCCTGATCGGCCGGGCCGCCGCGCAGCACCCCGGCGATGAGCATGCCGCGGGTTCCTTCGAGGTTAAAACTTTGCGCCAGTTGCGGCGTCAGGTCCTGGGCCTCTATGCCCAGCCAGCCGCGCTCGACATGGCCGTTCTCGATGATCTGCTTCATCACGTTGGACGCCAGGTGGGTCGGAATGGCGAAGCCGATACCCTGCGAACCACCCGACTGGCTGTAGATGGCGGTGTTGATGCCAATCAACTCACCATAGGCGTTGATCAGCGCGCCGCCCGAGTTGCCGGGGTTGATCGCCGCGTCGGTCTGGATGAAATCTTCGTAGCGGTTGATGCCCAGATGGGTGCGCCCGGTGGCGCTGATGATACCGAGCGTCACTGTCTGGCCGACGCCAAAAGGGTTGCCGATGGCCAGGGCGATATCGCCGACGCGCTGATTTTCCACCGCGCTGATGTCAATCGTCGGCAGGTCTTTCAGATCGATGCGAAGCACTGCCAGGTCGGTATCCTTGTCCACCCCCACCACTACAGCCCGCGCGCTGCGCCCGTCTTGCAGCAGGACCTGGATTTCGTCGGCGCCGGCGATAACGTGATTGTTGGTCAGGACATAACCCTGAGGCGAGACAATGACTCCCGAGCCGAGGCTGGTCTGCGTCTGCCGGCGCGGCGCCTGTGCCTGGTCGCCGAAGAAATAGCGAAACAGCGGATCGTCCAGCAGCGGATGACGGTCGCGGGTAATCACCTTGGTGGTGTAAATATTGACCACAGCCGGCGCCGCCCGGGCCACGGCGTCGGCGTAAGAGGCCGGTGCCGGGGCGCTGGCGCCGCCGGCGACGTGCGGCGGCGCCTCGCGGATTTCGATGACCGAGTGACCGGCGTCGAACCATTGCGGCTTAATCAGCAACAGCAGGAAGGCGGCCACGATCCCTACGGTGGCGGCTTGGAGGAAAAAGGACGCGGTATCACGTATATTCATTGGACTCTTGCTTGAGGCTGCTCGGCAGGCGCAGATTATCGCCGAACGTGACGGCGATGGCGAATGTAAAACATGGACAAAGGGAGCGCAGGTGGTCGGGCTGCAATCACTGGTGGATTATTGCGACAGACTGTTGGACGTGCGTCAGTTCCAGGACTACTGTCCGAACGGCTTGCAGGTGGAGGGGCGCGCCGAGATTGCGCGCATCGTCAGCGGCGTGACCGCCAGTCAGGCGCTGATCGACGCCGCACTCGATGCGCAGGCGGATCTGTTGTTGGTACACCACGGCTATTTCTGGAAGGGCGAGAGCCCGGCGTTAACCGGCATGCGTCGGCGCCGTGTGGGCACGCTGCTCGGCGCCGATCTCAGTCTGCTGGCCTATCATCTGCCGCTGGATGCTCACCCGCAGCTGGGCAACAACGCCCAGCTGGCGGCGCGTTTGGGTTGGCGGCAGGCGGGCTGCTTCGGTACCGGTGAGGGCCCCGAACTGGCCTGCTTCGCCCGACTGGACGCGCCGCTGAGCGCCTCTCAGTTGGGGCGGCAGCTGGCGCAGGTCCTGGACCGCGAACCCTTGCGGGTAGGTCGGGGACCAGCGCTGATCGAAACCCTCGGTTGGTGCACCGGCGCGGCCCAGTCGTATCTTGAAGCCGCCGCCCGGCGCGGGCTCGACGCTTTCATCAGCGGCGAGATTTCCGAACCCAGCACGCACATTGCCCGCGAATACGGCATCCACTACTTTGCCGCCGGTCATCACGCCACGGAACGCTATGGCGTGCAGGCCCTGGGCGAGCACCTGGCGGCGGAATTCGGGATACAACATACTTTTCTGGACATAGATAATCCTGTGTGAAGAAAGCGCTAAGAAGGGGACTTTTACCGGTGTATTACTTGACCTAAACGGGCAGTTCCTACATGCTATGCCCGCTATCCGATTATGGGTTTGAATATCTGAATATTCTAATATTCATCGGCGCCAGGTTCCCGCTAATCAGGCGTCAGCCGGTGAATTTTGTTTGGAGAATGTGAATGAGTGGCGACGGTGTAGATACCAGCAAACGCCGATTCCTGATAGCCGCGACCACGGTTGTCGGTGGCGTGGGTGCCGTGTATACAGCGGTTCCTTTCCTGGCTTCCTGGTTACCCAGCGAGCGCGCCAAGGCGGCCGGCGCGCCGGTCGAGGCGGATATCAGCAAGCTCGAACCCGGGCAGATGATCCGTGTGCAATGGCGCGGCAAGCCGGTCTGGCTGGTCAAGCGAACCGAGGAGATGTTGCAGGCCTTGCCGACGCTGGATGACCGTCTGCGCGACCCCAACTCGCTAGAGGCCCAGCAGCCTACTTATTGTCAGAATCCGGTACGCTCCATTAAGCCGGAAATACTGGTGCTGGTCGGTATTTGTACCCACCTGGGCTGTTCGCCCGGTTTCGTGCCCGAAGCACTGCCGCAGCCTTATGATCCGGACTGGAAGGGCGGTTTCTTCTGCCCCTGTCACGGCTCCAGGTTCGATCTGGCCGGGCGCGTATTTAAAGGTGTGCCCGCGCCGCTGAATCTTGTCGTGCCGCCTTACAAGTACATCAGCGACACCCTGGTGCAGATCGGTGTCGGTGAAGACGGAGGAGCCGCATAATGGGTATGCTAATAAGTATGCGCGACTGGGTCGACGCTCGTTTCCCAATGACCAAAATGTGGGAAGAGCACCTGTCTAAGTATTACGCGCCGAAGAATTTCAACTTCTGGTACTTTTTCGGTTCACTGGCGCTGCTGGTGCTGGTGATCCAGATCATTACCGGCATCTTCCTCACCATGAACTACAAGCCCGACGCCACCCAGGCGTTCGCCTCTGTCGAGTACATCATGCGCGACGTCGACTGGGGCTGGCTGATCCGCTACATGCATTCCACGGGGGCCTCGGCGTTCTTTATTGTCGTCTACCTGCATATGTTCCGCGGCATGCTGTACGGTTCCTACAAGGGGCCTCGCGAGCTGATCTGGTTGTTCGGCATGATGATCTATCTGGCGCTGATGGCGGAGGCGTTCTTCGGCTACCTGTTGCCGTGGGGGCAGATGTCTTATTGGGGCGCCCAGGTCATCGTGTCGCTGTTCGGCGCCATCCCGGGAATCGGCGACAGTCTGTCGCTGTGGATTCGCGGTGACTATGTGATTTCCGACGTGACGCTCAACCGCTTCTTCGCCCTGCACGTGATCGCCGTGCCGCTGGTACTGGTGGCGCTGGTGGTGATGCATATCCTGGCGCTGCACGAAGTGGGCTCGAATAACCCCGACGGCGTCGAAATCAAGAAAAACAAGGATGAGAACGGTATCCCCAGAGATGGCATCCCCTTCCACCCTTACTACACTGTCAAGGACATTGCCGGCGTGGTGATGTTCCTGATGTTCTTCGCTTTTGTGCTCTTTTTCATCCCCGAAGGCGGCGGCTATTTCCTCGAAGCGCCTAATTTCGAACCGGCCAATCCGCTGAAGACCCCGGAGCACATCGCCCCGGTGTGGTATTTCACGCCGTACTACGCCATGTTGCGCGCCATTACCTTTGATATCGGCCCGCTGAGCTCCAAGTTCCTCGGCGTTATCGTCATGGGCGCGGCGGTGGTGATCCTGTTCTTCCTGCCGTGGCTGGATCGCAGTCCGGTCAAGTCCATCCGCTATCGCGGCCCCATCTACAAGATCATGCTGGCGTTGTTTGTCGTCTCTTTTGCCGTGCTCGGTTATCTGGGCACGCAGGCACCGACTGACCTCAAGACCCTGCTCGCGCAGGTGGGCACCGCGGTATATTTCGCCTTCTTCCTGCTGATGCCGATCTATACCAAGTTCGATCCAACCAAACCGGTCCCGGAACGGGTGACGATGGGGTCCCACTGACATGAAAAAACACCTGCTCGCTATCCTGTTGCTTGTCGCCCCGACCGTCTCTCTGGCCAGCGGCGGCAATATCCACCTGGACAAAGCCAACATCGATCCGCAAAACAAGGAATCGTTACAGCGCGGCGTACGTACCTTTGTCAATTACTGCATGGGTTGCCACTCGGCGAAGTATCAGCGCTACAATCGCACGGCTCGTGATCTCGGCCTGAGCGATGACGAAGTGCTGCACAACCTGATGTTCACCGGCGAAAAGCTCGGCGATCACATGGACATCGCCATGACCCCCGCCGACGCCAAGAACTGGTTTGGCGCGGCACCGCCGGATCTCACCCTGGTGGCGCGTGTGCGTGGCGTGGATTGGCTATACACTTACCTGCGCAGCTTCTATCGTGATGCATCGCGCCCGTTCGGGGTCAACAACCGGGTCTTTCCCAATGTTGG
Organism: Thiogranum sp.; assembly: GCA_030148915.1. GTDB lineage: Bacteria > Pseudomonadota > Gammaproteobacteria > DSM-19610 > DSM-19610 > Thiogranum. The sequence continues at coordinate 37,028 of JASBSN010000042.1, read as the reverse complement.
CATGCCCAACGTACTTTGGCGCCTGCAGGGCATTCAGGAGCCGGTCTACGAGACTATCACCGACGACGAGGGCCGTGAGCACCAAGCGCTGGAAGGCCTCGAGCTCAAGGACGTCGGGCTGCAATCGCCGGCCGAGTTCGACCGCACCGTACGCGATCTGGTAAATTACCTGGCCTACATGGGTGAGCCGATCAAACACCAGCGCATGGCGCTCGGGGTCAAGGTGCTACTGTTTCTGCTGGTGTTCTTCGTGATTGCCTATTTGCTGAAAAAAGAGTATTGGAAAGACGTCCACTAGATTTCTGCAAGGACATCTGTTGGTTCGGCAATGCCAGCGAGCGGTCAACCCGCCGCTGGCATTGTCAACTTTAGTTACTGGAGAAAATCATGGCTGTAATCGCCAATCGCCGTTCGGTGATGACGCTGTTTTCCGATGCAAGTTGCCCGCAGAGCCATCGAGTGCGCATGGTCCTTGCCGAAAAAGGAATTACGGTAGAAATCGTCAATATCGAGCCCGGTAGTCTGCCCGAGGACCTGATCGATCTGAACCCCTATCAGAGCGTACCCACCCTCGTGGACCGCGAGCTGGTGCTCTACGATCCCCAGGTCGTCACCGAGTACCTGGACGAGCGTTTTCCGCACCCGCCGCTGATGCCTGTGGACCCCGTCTCCCGGGCGCGCAGCCGGCTCGCGTTGTACCGCATCGAGAAAGACTGGTACTCGTTGATCACCGATCTCGAATCGCGCAGTGAAAAGGTGGTCAGCAAGGCGCGCAAGGCGCTGCGCGACAGTCTCACCGCCAGCGCCGAAGTGTTCAGCGCCAAACCGTTTTTTCTCAGCGACGAGTTTTCCCTGGTGGACGCCACCATCGCGCCGGTGTTGTGGCGGCTGAAACACTACAACATCGATCTGCCCGCTCCGGCCAAAGCTGTCAGAGAATACGCAGAGCGCATGTTTGCCCGTGAGTCCTTCAAGGCCAGCCTGACAGAAGCCGAAAAGGAAATGGGTGAATAGCACGCTGTTGCGGCAGTGTTGTTCCGCTATGACTCCCAACCGGCCTTATCTGATCCGCGCCGTCAATGAATGGCTGCTGGACAACCGTTGTACGCCGCATCTGCTGGTCAATGCCGAGGCGCCGGGCGTGGATGTGCCGCGCCAGTACATCGAGGACGGCAAGATCGTGCTGAATATCGGCCCGAATGCGGTGGAGGGTCTGCGCGTGAGCAACGACGAAGTGACATTCATGGCGCGTTTCAGCGGCGTGTCTCAACTGGTGTCATTGCCGACCGACGCGGTGCTGGCGATCTACGCCAAGGAAAACGGTCGCGGGATGATGTTCAGCGAGGAAGAGGGTGGCGATCCGCCACCGACCGAGCCGGAGGATAAGCCCGCCCGGCCGTCACTGAAGGTGGTCAAGTAGCTTTATTTTGCGCCCGCCTTCAGGGTGGCGTAGTGGCTCAGGCCTTGTAAGGCCACCAGATCGCTACAAACCACTTTAACGGGGATATCTTCCAGCAACGGTCGCATCCGCCCTTTATTCAGAAAGGCTTCGACGAACGTCCCGTCCTGCAGGGCGGGCAGAATCTGTGGGGCGATGCCCCCGCCGAGGAAAACACCGCCGGTGGCGTTCATCTTCAGGGCGATATTGCCCGCTTCCCGGCCGTACAGGTGAACGAACCACCGCAGCGCCTCCACGCACAGGGCGTCGCTCTGGTGCAGGGCGCGAGCGGTGATCTCCGCCCCTGACGTGGTTTCGGCGGAGCTCAACCAGTCGGGCGTCGCCGCATTGTGCTCCAGTAGCAGAAATTCATACAGCCCCACCAGGCCGGGGCCGGAGAGCACCCGCTCCCAGCTGACATGGGTGAATTGCCGGTGTAAGTGTTGCAACAACCGCCATTCGCGCTCGGTCTCCGGTGCGAAATCGCAATGCCCACCTTCGGTGGCGAACGGGTGCCAGCTGCGCGCCCCGGCGTACAGACCGGCCTGGCCGAGTCCGGTGCCGGCGGCGATCACCGCACGGTTGCCGTTGGCCAGTGCATCACCCGCGTGCAGACTCACCAGTTCGTCCTCGGCGAGACACTCGATACCCCAGGCGAGCGCTTCCAGGTCATTCATCAGGTACACCGCCCGCAAACCCAATTGCTGGCGCAGCGCTTGGACGGAAATCTCCCAGGGCAGATTGGTGATCCGGCTGATGCCCTCTCGGACCGGCCCAGCGACGCCGAAGGCCGCCACTGAGGCCTCGATCTGGTGCGCCGAGAGATAATCGCCGACGATCTCGCCGAGGCTGGTGAAGGCGGGGCTGGAGAAGGTTTCGCGCTGCTCGATAGCGATGCCGCCGTGCGCCGCCGAGCCCAGCGCCAGGCGCGTATGGGTGCCGCCGATATCGCCGCTAAGAATGTACAATGCGTTGTCCCTTGGTCGCCAGTGCACAGCCTGGAAAAAAGCGCACATTTCTTTTAGAGTGCACCATGACAGCCCCCTACTAGCCCGGGCCCTGTCTGCGGTTACTATACCTCTGCGAGAGGAGAGCGTCGAATGAGTTTGTTGCGCGTACTCGTGGCTGACGATGACCAGGAAGTGCTGAGCATGATCAGTAACGGCCTGCGGGCGGCCGGTTACGAAATATTGCAGGCCAGCAACGGGGAACAGGCCGAACGTCTGGCACACGAACACCGCCCCGACCTGACTATCCTCGACTTGCGCATGCCGCTCAAAGACGGTTTTGAAGTCGCCTTAAGTTTGCGCGAGGCCGATCTGCCGTTTATTTCCCTGACTTCCTACGCCGAACAGGAGATGGTGCAACGCGCCACAGACGCGGGTGCGCTGGCGTACCTGGTCAAGCCGCTGGATATCGAGCAACTGCTACCGGCGGTTCAGTCCGCGCTCAGTCGCGCGGTGGAGCTGCGCGAGTTGAAAGAGGCCATGCGACAGATGGACAAGGCCTTGTCGCAGAGTCGTGAAATCAGCATGGTGGTGGGCATTTTCATGGAACGCTGTAATCTGAGCCCGATCCAGGCATTCGACGCGCTGCGCGACGAAGCACGCTCGCAGCGGCGCAAAATCGCCGAATTGGCCCGCGACTACCTGCAGGCCGCCGAAACCCTGCACGCCCTGTCCGGCCGTCTCAGTGAGCGCGCCCAGGAAAAAACCGAACGCGGCAATAAACGCGTGGCGCGGCGTTTCCCGACGCGGGTGGCTCAGTAAGCGCGTTGCAAGTCGCCCGCATCTGGTATAACCTGCCGCGTTTTCCGGAGAAGTGTCCGAGTGGCTGAAGGAGCACGCCTGGAAAGTGTGTATACGTGAATAGCGTATCGAGGGTTCGAATCCCTCCTTCTCCGCCAAATGATCGTTAGCCGACTGAAAAAAATGCGGGCGACACTGTCAGTTTTCACCGATGTCGTAGATCGCCATAATGTCTTTTAATCGGTCCAGCACTTCTCCACTGTCTGCCGCGCTCAGGCCGGCGAGTTCCGGCACCGGTTGGCCATCGCGCGATCTGGCGATGATTTCGTTCACTCTCGTACACCCCAGGTCGCAGATACGCTCGACGTCGGCCTCGATCGAGGCCGTGCGGGTCTGGCCGCTGTCGCCTCCGAACCAGAACTCCAGGTCTTTGGCCAGAAACTCGTCGTAAGGGATGTAGTGCGAGCCATCACAAGAAAAGTTCAATGACACCATACCATTGCACAGATTGAGCGATCCGGCACGCAGATAAATGGTTTCATCCGCGAAGCGTAGCGCCCGAATTATGGCGAAAATTGCGGCGATTTTTCCAACCGGAACCGTCGCCCTGGCGGGATACTCCCGCTGCGGGTAGGCCAGGCAGATGTTTGGGTCGGTCAGGCTTTCGAAGTCGAGGATGCGATAACTGTAGGGGTCATCCATCGTCCAGATCGTGGCGCGGCTGCTGGCGAAGTGCAGTTTTCCATGAAAAACTCCATGGCATGACATGAGTTCCACGAGCAGCGCGATGATCTCGTCAACACGGCTGTCCAGGAGGCTGTCCACGCGACTCTGGTTGAACAGATTGCCGCGGATTGACGGATCGCCCTTGGCCTGCGTCCAGCGTTTCTCTGCGTCGTGCAGTCTTTCCACATGGGGCAATTCGCGCAGGTCATAATCGACCCCCAGGTAGCCGGCGATTTCACCCTCCCGGGTACGGATGAGCTGTACGGCGGTCAGCGAGGGGCGTCGCTTGTTGCGGCTGATATAGGCGGTGGACAGGCTGAAATCGAGCTCGGCATCATTTATTCCGTGCATATAGGGACGCCCGGACCGGTCCCGCCCGTATTGGTCGGGCTGGGTGCCGTTGCGGGTGATATTGGAAGTGATCTGGCGACATTCGGCGTCCAGCACATACAGGTATTTGCAGTACGGGAGTGACAGCATGGCTTTTTGCAGGACGTGTTCCAGCGCCTCACGATCGCCCAGCAACGGGCGACAGCGTATCGCCAGTTTCACCGTCTGCGGGCGCAGGGTCTCGTTGATGATAGTCCGCTGTTGGGTAATCTGGCGCTGAAGTTCGGGGTCCATACCTGCCGGGTTCCAGGTGACTTCTATGTACAACGGATTATAGCGGGAATTGCCTACCCCCGGGCGGCCGCATCAGACCCTGAGCTTCGCCGCTTCGGATGCCGCGCAGTGTGTGGGTGGGGTGGAGCACCCGAGGGGCATAAACGGATAGCGTGAGGCCAGCCGAATCCCTCCTTCTCAGCCAAATTATCGTTAGCCTAACGCAACACCAAAGACACCAAAATCACGTGGTTAACAGCCGCCGGCCGTACCCGCTGCGGGCCTCCTAACCCCGACCCGCGCGAGCGCCGCTGTGGTTCGACCAGCTCGCCAGCAACTCCTCAGCGATGACCGTGCCCGTCATTGCGACCGTGGCCCTCTAGCCAGTGCACGTCGGTGAGATGGGTGATGCCGTCTCCATCAACGCGGACAAACGTTTCGTGGTTGCCGTGGCGACCGATGGAGACGCCCCAGCCGGTGCTGGTACTGCTGCGCGTTCTGCCGCTATTGCAGCCGTTGCCCCGCGAGGTCGTGCAGCCGCTGCCAGTGCTATCGCTGGCGCTACTGGTGCTGGCGTAGGACTCGTAGCTGTCGGTGTGGGCATATACGCTCGCCAATTCATCGTAGTCGTGGGCGCCGGGGTATGCATAGGGTGGATTCTGATAATCCATGCAGGAATACAAGGGTTGGTTGCTGAAGTTTTCGTCCTGATGGCTGAGGCCCACATCATGGCCGAGTTCCTGACAGGCGATGCTTTGGCGCCATTCGAAATTGTCGTAAGCGGGATCGGCGAAGTAAGTGTCGTTCAGTTTCGTATAGCCGCTGAAAATATGGCCATTGGCGTCTACGGAGATACCGGCGATGCCGAGCCATCCGGTGTTACCGTAGGCGAGGTTGCAGATGCGTACGGTGCCGCTACCGCCCTGGCATTGCAGTCGGGTTTCGTTGGATGTATCGCCGTTGTGGTTTTCGAGCATATTTAATTTTTGCGATTGACTCCAGTCACCGATCGCGGCGGAGACATATCCATCCCACTCGGCGGTGGTGCTATTGATAATCGTCAGATCGAAAGAACTGGTGCTCCGCGCCCAGTGATAGCCGGACCAACTGTTATTTGCAGCAACGTGTGTGACGGCGCCTGTCAGTGCCACGGCAAGTACGCCTGCTAGGGAATTTCGCGTCGATCTCATTACCTATCTCCTGAGTTGTTCGTATTGGCCAAGCATCCGATGGTGGCCGGCTGAGCGCATAGCCTACCGTGCCCGTTCAAGTGAAAACACAAACGATGTTTAAGGTTGAGAAAAGCCTCAAAATCTGTTTGCAGCCGGGCTGTGTGCGAAGACGTTTCCCTGGCGGATTTTCACCGAGAGTCTTTACCCTGGCCTCGCCGTGGCGCGCCCGGGCGGGACCCACTACAGCACATGCTCGCATGGTATTGTTACAGCCGAGCGACGAAATTTTTTCTCTATCAGCAGGTCTGGAAAGGGGTGAATATGCTGTCTGTAAATCTGGGGCCTTTTGCCTTATCGAGTCACTTGTTGCTGTTATTGGTGGCCGGCCTGATGGCCGCTGGCGTAGGCCACTGGGTTGGGCGTGGGCAGCAAACCGGTCTGCTCAATACCTTGCTCGACATGCTGATCGCCGCAGTGCTGGCCGCGCGCATTGCCTTTGTCATTATCTGGTACGACAGTTACCGCGCCAGCCCCTGGTCGATGTTGGATATACGCGATGGGGGTTTCACCGCCTGGGCGGGTGTCATCGGCGCGCTGGCGGTGGCGATATGGCGCGGCTGGCGTCTGCCGCTACTGCGCAAACCGCTGATCGTCGGGCTCGCCGCAGGCGCATTGGGGTGGGGGGCGATGTCCGCGGTGCTGCGGCTGACAGAGAGGCCTGAGCTGCCTGACATAACCCTGATGAGGCTTGACGGCGAGCCGGCGCAGCTTGCGCGGCTGGCCGCAGGCAAGCCCCTGGTGGTCAACCTGTGGGCCACCTGGTGCCCGCCGTGCCGACGCGAAATGCCGGTGCTCGCCGCGGCGCAGAAACGGCAAACCGGAGTACGCTTTGTGTTTGTCAATCAGGGTGAGCCGAGCGAAAACATTCAACACTATCTGCACGCCGCCGAACTCCACCTCGACCACGTATTGCTCGACCCCGGTACGCGCCTGGCGCTTGCCGTCGGCTCGCGGGCGCTGCCCACCACCTTGTTTTATGACGGCAACGGACGGCTGGTCGACACTCACCTGGGCGCCTTATCAGCCGCCTCCCTGTCCAGTAAATTGGCGCGGCTACGCACGCCCTGACCAAGCCGGCGGTGCGCTTTCGGCGCGCGCATGAGAAAGCGCCAGCTTACAGTTTGAACGTGGGGCGCGGTGCCTTGCTCTGGTAGTACGGCAGCATTTGCGGGACCAGTGCCTGGAGGGTTTGGCGGCGGTTGTCCGGCGAGGGGTGAGTGCTCAGAAACGCCGGCGGCCGCGCGCCGCCGAGCTTGGCCATTTTGGTCCATAAGGTGACCGCGGCGCGGGGGTCGTAACCGGCTTTGGCGGCCAGTTCTATGCCGATTCTGTCGGCCTCGCTTTCCGCGGCGCGGCTGTTCGGCAGCTTGATGGCCAGTGCCGCTGCGGCCGAGGCGCCGGCCATCGCCAGCCCGGGTTTATCCGACACCGCCCCCGCCGCGGCGACGCCCACCGTGGTGGCGAGGGCGAGCGACATTTGTTCGGCCTGATGGTTGGCCAGCGCGTGGGCGATTTCGTGGCCCATGACCTGGGCGATTTCGTCATCGGTAGCCGCGAGTTGCTTAATCAGGCCGGTGTAAATGGCCATTTTGCCGCCGGCCATCGCCCAGGCGTTGACTACTTCGGGTTCGTCGATGACCTTGATACTCCAGTCCCACTTGGCTGTATCCGGGCGCATTTTCACCGCCTGGGCCACCAGTTTTTCGGTAATCCTGGTGACGCGTTTTTTCAACGCCGGGTCGTTGTCGACCTTGCCCTCGGCCTGCAGCGGCTTGAGGGTCTGGGCATACGCGGCTTTAGACGCGTTGATGGCCTGTGCTTCGGAGACCAGCATGAGTTGGTGCCGGCCGGTGGGGCTGGTCGCACAGGCGGCCAATAGGCAGCCGCTCAAAACGAGGAGGCAAAAACGTTTCATTATCATGCGGTGAAAATACTACGAACGCCGTTTTATTGCACCTGCATTCAGGTGTACCGGGCGCGCGTGGCGCCACATGCCGACCAAGGCCGACAACGGGCCTGGAAGCCAGGCGGCGCGAGAGGCTGTTTTCGCCTCACCTTAGGAGGGTCCGCCGGAGGACGCTCGGCGCAGGTCCCGCCGGTCGGGGGGCTGGGCGTCCTGGTAGGCGTGTCGCACCAGCTCCTTGAGGTGCTGCAGGGTAGCGATACGCCGGGCGAGGTCCGCGGAGACCGCCGCCTCCTGGAGAATTTCACTCTGTTCCACGCCGCTCAACTGATGGTCGACGAAAGCGTGCAGTTGAAAATCAGTCATCATCCGGTCACCTCATCCATTGTCTGCCGGTTAGGGGTTCGTCGTCAGTCCGCGGACGCTAAAACCTATCAGCTTTGTGTGACACCGGCGTGTCGCCTCGGGCCGGTTCCCGCCGTTGGCAGCGCGCCGAATAAGGTGCGTTCCGTTCTGACACCGTAATCCTAAGCACAATTCACGCCATTTCCCGGCGGTGGCTCTATGCTGTTGAAGTGGCGGGATCTGAGTGCGTCCCTGGTGGGCGAACGATGGGGCTGTGTGCACGATCGGCAACCGCTCAGTGGGGCTATGCACCAGATGCGGGTGGAGGGGGTGTGAAATCACTGTCAGTGCTTTCCTGCACCGGCGGCGGCTCCGTAGCGCCAGGCAAAAGCTTATCCGGGAAGGGGTAAAGATAAGTGGCGCCGAGGAACTCACTAAGACCGGCCTGCTGAAACCCCATACGCAGGGCGTCGATTATCTCCTTCAGGGGCAGACGACCGCCGGCGTAAGCCTGGAGTTGTCGCCTCAGCGTAGCGTGCCCTGGGGCCTCGCCCGCGGCCTCCAACTGGGCGAGCAGCTGCTGCTGGACCTGGTGGTGGCGGGCGCGGGTGGGCGGACGCCCGAGTGCCGCGAGCAGAGCGCCGATATAGCGTTGCGGCAAGTCCCCTGACAGGTCCGCGCCGGACCCCCGCAGCATGCGCGCCAGGCGTTGGCACGCGGCCTGGGAGTGGGCCGTGAGCAGATGCGTATGCGCCTCATGGAACCTCTGCAGCGACGCCTCGCTCAAGCCGGTTTCCAGCAGGGACTGCCAGCGCCGGTAGACATACAGGCGGGTGATAAAGGTGCGCCGCCGGAGCGGGTCGTCCAGGGCATCTTCCTGCTCCACCGGCAGCAGCGGCAGTGCCGCCTGCACGGCAGCCGCGTAAATGCCGGTGCCGCGACGCTGCAGGCGGGCACCGCCGGCGCCATAGAGCGCTACTTGGCGTACCCCGCAGCTGGGTGAATTCCGCTTGAACAGGTAGCCGCTGACGCCGCGCAGCTCATCGAGGCGTTGACGGGCGAATTGTCGCAGGCGATCGGTAACGTCCGGCGAACCGGTGGCCGCATCGAGCGCGCGCAGCTCTATGCCGGACTCGACCAGTTGAATCGGCGCGCGCGGCACGCCCATGCCGATGCCGGTTTCGGGGCAGAGCGCCAGGTAATCGACATGTTCGGCCAGCACGTCGGTGAGAAAGCCGTGGCGCTTGTGTCCCCCGTCATAGCGTACCGTTTGTCCCAGCAGGCAGGCGCTGACGGCGAGTCGGGGACGGGGAAAAACGGGCGGAAACGGAGAGGGCGGGATCATGGGCTGAGGTTAGCGCACCAGAATGGCGAGAAAAAAGCCCCGTCAAGGAGCTTTTATTCACCCGCCTGGCAGGGTTCCGTTCAGCTGCACCCTTTGGGGCGCGGCAAACCGGCTACTTTGTTGGCGCATTTGATCAACCCAGTCGGAAACAGCGAATAGATATATTTTTGCTCGCTGCGGTCTTTACCATAACGGGTTTTCATGATTTTGGAAAACTGGCGTGGTTCGCAGACCGTCCAGTTGTCGGTGAAATATTCCCGCGCTACGTGGATAATATCCCAGTGTTCCTGGGTCAGCTCCGGAATTTTTTCGTTTTTGGCGATCTCGACCGCCAAGTCTTCACTCCACTCGTCGAGATTGACCAGCCAGCCAGCTTCGCTGAGTTCGATGGTTTTGCCGTTGACGTCTGCCTGCATGCGGTGTAGCTCCTTGGTGACGCAATCTGCTGCGTGTAACTAATAGTTGACTAATATTATCAGGTATTATGGGGGAACCCCACCGGATTAAATACCTGCAAATTCTGTGAGAATCAGTCACCGCGGGAGGCCAACTTGCCAAACGCGTGGTTTTTGACTCGCCCGGCGCGGCGATGGATGACCCCGACCGGCAGTGCGGGTACAATCCCGCCCTTTGCCGTCTTATGCCCGGCAACACCGGTAATGGTGGCCCGCATCGGTCCCCCCGCGACAATAAGCTGTGAACTCGGTCAGGCCCGGAAGGGAGCAGCCGCAGCAGTGGATTTGGGCGCCGGGGTGTGGCTGGTGTGGGTCACCTCCTTATTGCTATCGTGCTGTTATAATATAAATTCCCGATAGACCGCAGATTGTCTTATGAGTTATCAGGTCCTGGCTCGCAAATGGCGGCCGCGAAAATTTGCTGAAATGGTCGGCCAGGAGCACGTTCTTCGCGCGCTGGTCAACGCGTTGGACAACGATCGCCTGCACCACGCCTACCTGTTCACCGGGACCCGCGGCGTCGGGAAGACCACGGTGGCGCGTATTTTCGCCAAATCGCTCAATTGCGAGAGCGGCGTCAGCGCCGAGCCCTGCGGTAGCTGCAGCACCTGCACGGAGATCGACGAAGGGCGTTTCGTCGATCTGATCGAAGTGGACGCCGCCTCGCGCACCAAAGTCGAGGACACCCGCGAGCTGCTCGACAATGTGCAATACGCGCCGACACGGGGTCGTTACAAGGTCTACCTGGTCGACGAGGTGCACATGCTCTCGGCGCACAGTTTCAATGCCCTGCTGAAAACGCTGGAGGAGCCACCGCCGCACGTCAAGTTCCTGCTCGCGACCACCGATCCGCAGAAACTCCCCGCTACCGTGTTGTCGCGCTGCCTGCAATTCAGTCTCAAGCGTTTGCCGGCGCCGCTGATCGAAGACCATCTGCAGCGGCTGCTCAAGGCCGAAGCGGTCGATCACGAGCAGCCGGCGTTAAGACTGCTGGCGCGCGCCGCCGATGGCAGTATGCGCGATGCGCTCAGCCTGCTGGATCAGGCGATTGCTTTCGGGGGTGGCACAGTGGGTGAGGCCGATATGCGCACGATGCTCGGTAGCATCGAGCGGGGCCGGGTCATCGCCCTGCTCAAGGCGCTGGCCGCGGCGGACGCCGCCGGCCTGTTGCACCTGGTCGATGAGCTGGCGCAACAGGCGCCGGATTACCAGGATCTGCTCGCCGAATTGCTCTCCGGCCTGCAACAGATCGCCGTTGCCCAGACAGTCGTCGAGGCCGTGGATGAAAACCTGGATGAGCGCGAAGCGATTCTGACGCTCGCCGCGCAGATGAGTGCCGAAGACGTGCAGCTGTATTACCAGATCGGGCTGCTCGGTCGGCGTGATTTGCCGCTGGCGCCCGATCCGCGCGCCGGCCTGGAAATGCTGTTGTTGCGCATGCTGGCGTTCCGGCCGCTGCAACAGGCGCCGGCCTCACTGGCGCCGCCGGCAGGCGCGGCCCCGGATCCTGCTGCGGGCCCGCGGCGCAGCGCCGCCGCACCCTCACCGGTGAACACGGCAGCGTCACCGCGCGCGCCGTCGCCCGCGCACGGCGACGAATGGCGCTCGCTGGTCGAAGACATGCGGCTCAAGGGCATGTTGCGGGAACTGGCCATGAACTGCGCCATCGGACAGCGTGAAGAGAGCCGTTGGACCATGGTGCTGGACCCCGCCTGCCGGCAGTTGCTCAACCAGGAACGCTTGCAGCGTCTGCAGGCGGCGCTCTGTGAGCGGCTGCAAAAAACGGTGCAATTGGTCATCGAGGTCGCCGGCCAGGCGTGCAATACGCCGGCGCTACAGCAGCGCGCCGAACTACAGATGCGCCAGGCGGCGGCAGTTGATACTATTGAATCCGACCCCAATGTAAAAGCGATCCAGAAAGCCTTCGATGCAACCCTGCACGTGGACACAATCCGTCCGCTGGACAGTTAACGCGTTTAATTTCTAAGGAACCCGATGATGAAAGGTGGACTCGGCAATCTGATGAAGCAGGCCCAGCAGATGCAGGCCAACATGCAGAAAGCGCAGGAAGAAATAGCCGGCATGGAAATGACCGGTGAGGCCGGCGGCGGCCTGGTGAAAGTGACAATGACCGGCCGCCACGAGGTGCGGCGGGTAAGCATTGATGACAGCCTGGTCGGTGACGACAAGGAAATGCTCGAAGACCTGGTTGCGGCGGCGCTCAATGACGCCGTGCACCGCATTGAGTCGGTGACCCAGGAGCGCATGTCGGGTATGACCGCGGGGCTGAATCTGCCCCCGGGCGTCAAGCTGCCGTTCTGAACCGCGTATCGCAAGCCCGTTACCCGGCACCGCTGCCGTAAGCGGCGCTTGCTCGTAGTTGTCGCCTGCCATGTCATCTTCGCCACTGATCCGCCAGCTAATGGAGGCCTTGCGTTGTCTGCCAGGGGTGGGTCACAAGACTGCCCAGCGGATGGCCTACCATCTGCTGGAACGTGACCGGCAGGGGGGGTTGGCCCTGGCCCAGGCACTCGAGCGTGCGGTGCGGGAGGTCGGGCGGTGCAGCGAGTGTCGCACTTTGTGCGAAACCGAGCGCTGTAGCCTCTGCGCCAGTGAGACGCGCGATGCGAGTCTGCTGTGCGTGGTCGAATCCCCGGTGGACGTCGAGGCGATCGAGCAGGCCACGGAGTTCCGCGGGCGCTATTTTGTGCTCATGGGCCACCTGTCACCGCTCGACGGCATCGGTCCGGCGCAACTCGGCCTGGACCGCCTGGCGCAGCGCTTCGCGCAACAATCGCTGCACGAAGTGATCCTGGCTACCAACCCGACCGCGGAGGGGGAGGCCACGGCGCAATACATCAGTGACCTGGCGCACGAACAAGGTATTCACACTACCCGTATCGCCCACGGCGTACCCATGGGCGGGGAGCTGGAATACATCGACAGCGGTACCCTGTCGCACGCTTTTTCCGGTCGCCGCGACTTTTAATTGCCGGCGCGCCTGGTGTGAAAACCGGGGCGCGCCGTAACTCACTGTAATTATTACCATACGCCCTGATTTGCCGGCGCCGCCGGTGACGGTTTTTTGTCGGGATGAAAGTCCTGCAAAAACAGGTAAACTTTTTCCCGAACAACGCGCTCTATTACAGGGCGAGACACGGAGTAGAGCCAGACAGCTATGGACATCAGCAGACTGTCGTCGGCGCCAGCAGGGCGTCCGGCGGGCAGCGCTTATTCGGCAACCGCCCGATCCACCACGGTCGACGCCACCGCGCCGTCGGCCGCGCATCAGCGTGCCCGCTCTAAGCCGCAGGTCGAGCGTGTGGTGCAGGGCGAACTCCTGCAGCGCGAGCCAGCCAGGTATCAGTCGACCCGCGCCTTTATCGATGAGCGGGGGCTGGAGTATAGCCAGTCGACCCGTGCTGCCAACCCGGCAGAAACGGCGCATAATCGCGCGGCGATTGCGCTCTACCTCAATAACGCCCGCCCCGACGCCGTGGCTGAATCCGCCCGCGGACGAGCGGTGAACTACTTCGTCTGAATTTTTCCGCCCGATTGAACTCTCAATCGCCGCGCCTTAAGCTGCATTGTATCCGTAACCGCTGTAATTGGAGCCCCGATGGACGATTGCCTGTTCTGCAAAATGGTGTCCGGTGAAATCACCCCCGACAGCGTCTATGAAGACGATCAGGTGCTGGCTTTTCGCGATATCAATCCGCAGGCGCCGCTGCACGTGCTGGTAATCCCCAAAGTGCACATCGCCACGCTCAATGACCTGGACGATGATCAGGGTCCGTTGCTCGGGCACATGATGCACACGGCGATAAAGATTGCTACAGGTGAAGGCTACGCCGAGCGCGGTTACCGCACCGTCATCAATTGCAATGCCGAAGCCGGGCAGAGCGTGTTTCATATCCACCTGCACCTGCTGGCGGGGCGCCCGATGCACTGGCCTCCGGGTTAGCGCTCATGTGGTTTATTCGCTAACAGCGGCTGGATCTCTGGGCGGGGTCCGCCGGAAGTCGTGGCATGCCGATATATTCCGGTCTCGGTGCAGGCGGATTGCAGCCGGTTCCAGGTTTTTGGCTTAGGGCACCGCGAGCGGCGCATGCACCAAAAACCTGGAACCGGCTGCAATCCGCTTTATGGGGTCTGGTACTGTTATCGATGGCTTTCATTTGCGCAGAGTCGCCTAGCCCGCATTTCTCACCGCCGTTCTACTGCGACGAACGGCGGTGAGAAATGCGGGCTGGGGAAATTCTGATCAATTCGTCATACCGGCGCAGGCCGGTATCCAGGTTTTGAAACCACAGGATTACTCGCTTCGCTCGCCCTTCGGGCCGCCCCGCGGGCGTTCAATGCGCAAGCGCTTTTGTCTGGCCTACGCCCGAATGACGGTTAAGGAATTAATCCGGTGAAATCTCTAGCACATGGCCTCAAGGATAGCCTGATAGTTGTCGAAGCGCCGTTGGGTGATGACGCCCTCGCGCACGGAATTGTGCACGGCGCAGCCGGGTTCACGGAGGTGCCGGCAGTTGTGAAAACGGCACTGGCCCAGGTAGGGGGCGAATTCGCGGAAGCCTCGTTGCAGTTCACCCGCTTCGACCTCGCCGAGGGTGAAATCGCGGACCCCGGGGGAGTCGATCAGATCGCCCCCGCCCGGCACGTGATAGAGCATCGCCACCGTGGTGGTGTGGCGGCCCAGGCCGGTGACCTGCGACAGGCTGCCGGTACGTATTTCCAGATCCGGCAGCAGCGCCTGTACCAGCGAGGATTTGCCCACCCCCGACTGTCCCACCAGCACGCTCGTGTGGCCGTTCAGGTGTAGGTGCAAGGCCTTGAGGCCGTCACTGTCGCGGTTGCTGGTAAACACCACGCTGTAACCGATGTCCGGATACACCGCCAGGCGTTCTCGCAGTTTCCGTCGGCTATCGGCGTCCAGCAGATCCGCTTTGTTGACAACGATCAACGGACGGGCACCGATCAGTTCTGCCGCGACCAGGTAGCGGTCCAGCATGCCGTACTCAAAGCTCGGTTTGCAGGCGATGACGACGACCACTTGATTGATATTGGCCGCTACCGGCCGATTGCGGCCCTGGGCGTCCGGGCGGGAAAGGACCGTGTCGCGTTCCAGCACCGTGCTGATCACGCCTTCCCGCGCGCCGGCGGCCTGCCAGAGCACACGATCGCCGCACACAGTTCGTGGCAGACTACGCCTCGTGGAACAGCGCAGAATATCGCCGTTGTCGCTCTCCACCAGGCTGGCGCGGCCGTAGTGCGCCAGCACCAGCCCGGGGTGTAAAGGGGTGTTGTCGGAGGGAGTGGCCTGGCGGC
This sequence comes from Thiogranum sp., assembly GCA_030148915.1. Taxonomy (GTDB): domain Bacteria; phylum Pseudomonadota; class Gammaproteobacteria; order DSM-19610; family DSM-19610; genus Thiogranum. The sequence continues at coordinate 21,899 of JASBSN010000042.1, read as the reverse complement.
TTGGTGCTAAGCGGCGTGGTCTGCTCACCGCAGCTCAGGCGCGATCTGCGTCCAACGCATCAATGTGCGCGGCACAGTCCACCACCGAGGTTTCACCCTGAGCATGGCCTTCGGGCGGAGAATCCGTCATCGCTTATTTGAACTTGTAATAGGTGGCATTAAGGTAATTAACGACGTCCGCGACGTCTTCGTCGAACCACTGCGCTCCGCTGTTGATGGCGCAGCGATGGACCTGTTTACTCAATGCCTCCTTGCTGGTGATGAAGCGGTCTTTGCGTGTGTATACGCTGCTGTCGTGGCACTGGGTGCAGTGTTCTTCCAGCAGTTGCTTGCCGTGCGCCGGATCGCCGGCGGCGGCGTTGCCCGAGAGCATCAGTGCCAGTATCGGAAGTGCGAAAGCTTTCATGGCATAACCTCCTGTTTACCCCAGTTTAGCCGATAGATGCGCTACCCGCACCGGGGCGGGCGGGTGCGAGTCGTAAAAGGCCGAGTAGAGCGGATCCGGTGTCAGGGTGCTGGCGTTTTCACGATACATTTTCACCAGTGCGCGTACCAGGTCGGCGGCGCTGGCCTGGGAGGCGGCATAATCATCGGCTTCGAACTCGTGTTTGCGCGAGAACCAGGCAGACACGGGTTGCAGGAAAAACGTGAACACCGGCGCTACCATGAGAAATAACAGTAACGCCAAATGGTTTGCCGGCTGGCTTACGCCGAGCCCGTGAAAGAACCAGGGCTGCTGGATCAGCCAGCCGAGCAAGGCCAGTCCGGCCAGACTGCTCAGCATCATGATGATGATACGTTTTTGCACATGGCGGCGCTTGAAATGACCGAGTTCGTGGGCCAGCACCGCCTCGATTTCATCGGCTTCCAGGGTGTCCAGCAAGGTGTCGAAAAAGACGATACGTTTGTTCTGACCCATGCCGGTGAAATAAGCGTTGCCGTGACCGGAGCGGCGCGAGCCGTCCATCACATAGATGCCCTTGCTCTTAAAACCGCAACGGTCGAGCAGGGTTTGGATACGCTGCTTCAGCCGTTCGTCGTCGAGCAGACTGAACTTGTTGAACAGAGGCGCGATCACCGCTGGATAGGCCCACAGCATCAGCAGACTGAAGCCGGCCCACAGCAGCCATAAATAGAGCCACCATAACCGCCCGGACTCCTGCATCAGCCACAGAGCCGCCCAGGCAAGCGGTATCCCCAGCGCGAGCAACAGCAGCGCCTGTTTGAACAGGTCGGAGACGAACACGCCGGGGGTGGTTTTATTGAAGCCGAAGCGCGCTTCGATGACAAAGGTGTGGTAGAGCGAAAACGGTAACTCCAGCAACGCCATGAGGGCGAAGGCGCTCAGCATTACGGCGACCCCGGTGGCGATCTCGCCCCATCCGGCGCCCTGCCACACCACGTTGAGTCCATTCAGACCGCCGCCCACGGTCCAGCCCAGCAGCAGCAAGCTGTCATAGGCCAGCTCGATACGCCCGAGACGGGTTTTACCGAGCGTGTAATCGGCGGCCCGCCGATGCGCCTCGGGTGCAATGGCGCCGTTGAATGCTTCGGGCACTGTGGCCCGATGTAGCCGCACGCTGCGGATCTGGCGCGCCGCCAGCCACAGTCTGACGGCCACCGATGCGCTGAGCGCTGCAATAAATACCCACGAGAATGCGTTCATAAAACAACAGCCGCCGAAGGGCCCCGTGCCGGATTAGTCTGTCGGGAGGTTAGCCTCTGTTACAATGCAACACAACCTCATGAACCGTCAGGACTCAACAGGCATGGCAGACAAAAATACCAACCTTATCTGGATCGATCTGGAAATGACCGGGCTTAACACCTTTACCGATGAGATTATCGAAATTGCCACCCTGGTGACCGACGCGCAGCTCAATACCGTCGCCGAGGGGCCGTCGCTGGCGATTCACCAGCCCGATGGACTGCTCGAGGCCATGGACGAGTGGAACACCCGTCAACACGGGCAGTCCGGACTGACCGAAAGGGTGCGTGCCAGTCGCCTCAGCGCGCGCGAGGCTGAAATTCAGACGCTGGAGTTTCTCGCCCCGCATGTCGAGGCCAAGGCCTCACCGATGTGCGGCAACTCGATCTGTCAGGATCGGCGTTTCATGGCCCGGTTGATGCCGGAGCTGGAGGCGTTCTTTCACTACCGGAATCTGGACGTGAGCACGCTCAAGGAGTTGGCCCGTCGCTGGGCGCCGGCGGTTGCCGCCGGGTTCAACAAAACCTCCAGTCATCTGGCCATGGATGACATCCGCGATTCCATCGACGAACTGCGCTATTACCGCGAGCACCTGTTTAAACTCTCCGATGTATGAGTACCGATAACCCGGTGCGCGGCGCGCTGCTGGTCAGCGGCGCGGCGCTGATGTTCGCTTCCATGGGAGGCCTGATACGGCTGGCGGCGACCCACATGCCCAACGAGCAGGTGGTATTTTTCCGCAACATGTTCGGTCTGCTGGTGCTGCTACCGGTGCTCTGGCAGCGCGGTGACCGTATCGATCTGAAAACCGCGCACCCCGGTCTGCACCTCACGCGCAGCCTGTTCGGCCTCGCCGCCATGTACTGTTTTTTCTACGCACTGCGTATTCTGCCGCTGGCCGATGCGGTACTGCTCAATTTTACCGCGCCCTTGTTCATTCCCTTTGTCGCCATGCTGTGGCTGGGGGAGCGGGTCAGCGGGCGTATCTGGGTCGCCATCGCCATCGGTTTTGCGGGCGTGGTGCTTATTCTCAAGCCGGCTGCCGGCCTGTATACCCGCGGGGCGCTGTTTGGTCTTGCCTCGGGGGCGCTCGCAGCAGTGGCCATGGTGAGTCTGCGCAAACTGTCGGCCACCGAGCCGGCGCTGCGGGTGGTGGTGTATTACGGTGTCATCTGTACGCTGGTTTCTCTGGCGCCCGCGCTCTGGTCCTGGCAAGCCGTCACCGCCTACAGCTTACTCATTCTCGCCGGCGCCGGCGGGTTTGCAACGATGGGGCAATATCTTTTGTCACGTGGTTACGGTTGTGCGCCGGCTGCGCAGATCGCGCCCTTTACCTATACGTCGGTGGTGTTCGCCGCCTTATATGGTTGGCTGTTCTGGCAGGAACTACCCGGGTGGACGACCGCCTGGGGTACTTTGCTGGTGGCCCTGGCCGGTGCCCTGGCGGCGCGTCGCCGGCCAGGCAGTGCATCACCTTAGCTTAAGGGGCGGAAGCGGGTAGGGGGTGACAAGAAGGGCTTGGTCAACCGTAAACGATACAGTTTCTGCCGCTCTGTTTCGCTTTATAGAGCAGCTTGTCCACCTCTTCGATGAAGGCTTTCGGTGCGTCATCCGCGGTGGGCGTTATGGTGCCGACGCCCAGGCTGACGGTTACCACCGGGGCGACGCTGGACGTCGTGTGCGCAATTTGTTGGTTGAAGACCATGGCGTGACACCTTTCGGCCACCCTCTGGGCTGACTTGGCGTCGGTTTCAGGTAGTACCAGTACAAACTCTTCGCCGCCGAATCGGGCGAGGAAATCCTTTGCCCGTTTGGCGGAGCCACTCAACGCCTGGCCCACCCGTATCAAGCAGTCGTCACCCTGAATATGGCCATAGTGATCGTTGTACTGCTTAAAAAAATCGATATCCAACAGAATAAGCGACAGCGGCTGGCGATTGCGCCGCGCGTTGCTCCATTCCACATCCAGAATAGAATCAAACATGCGTCGATTGGCGACGCCGGTCAAGCCGTCCTTGAATGACAGCTCTTCGAGTTTTTTCTGAATCCGGATCAGTTCCTCTTCGGTTTTTTTCCGCTCGGTGATGTCGAACATGAAGCCGACCAATGATTCAACCTTGCCTTCGTTGCGCACCACGTGTACCACGTCGCGGATCCACACATAGTCACCCTGAATTGTCCGGGCGCGATAATCCGCTTCGTGATCCGTCCCGGCCTGAGACTGGGCGACACAGAAATTGACAACCCGCTCCCGATCATCCGGGTGCATCCGGCTGGCCCAGTCTTCCACGCTCACCCAGCTGCTGGGCGACCAGCCCAGTAAATCTTCGATTTGCGGCCCAACATAGGAAAACCGCTGTGTTTGCCAATCGATTTTCCAGGGAATGGCCTTGGTGGACTCCAGTAGGGTTTTGTAGACATCCGTCTCGGACACCCCCTCATTTACCTGATCAGTCATAGCGAATCGTCGTTCCCGATGTCGGTTGCATACCGTAGGGCGGTTGTAGGCCTGTAGCGCGCACGTGGCGCTGCGGGCTGGGGCCCATAGCCGAATTATACGTGAACGGTTGCCCGGCGCGAGGCGCCCGCTTGGGCGGGCTCTCTGGTACAGTCCATCCTGCGGCTAGCGGTTATCTTTTGTTAATGAAATCTTCACCCGGGCTGGCTAGACTGCAGACTCATTAACACGTGGCACAATCCCGCCGCCCTGAATTGATGGAACAATCGTCACCCGTGACTTTCTCCATGGAGCAGGGAAAAGGCAGATCTTTATCAAAGGACACATCATGAAATCCATACTGCTTCCGTTCCGGGCAATCACTCTCCTGCTGCTGTCATTGAGCTTGTACGCCTGCGCCAGTACGCCTGCGCCGGTTGGCAGTGTGGCGAAGGCCGAAACCGCCGTCGAGCAAGCGCGCGAGGCCAAAGCCGACGAACACGCGCCGTTGCTGCTGCGTAGCGCATCGCAAAAAGCCGACGACGCCCGTGCAGCGATGAAGCGTAAGGACTATACACAAGCGCGTCGCCTGGCTGAAGAGGCCCAGATTGACGCGGAATTGGCCCAGCAGACCGCGCTTTCAGCGCGCGCCCAGCAGGCGGCCAGCGAATTGCGCAACAGTCTGGAGTTACTCCGCCGGGAACTGGGTCTGCCAGCGCCGCAGTAAGCTGCGGATACCCGGTTTCTGACTGCACTCAATATTTTTAGATAAGGTTTTTGACATGACACATTCATTAAAAATTCTGTCTCCACTTGCTCTGGCACTTATCATGGCCGGTTGCGCGGGCACCCCCGAGCGCAACGCGACCCTGGAACAGGCGCGAAGCTCCGTGAATCAGGCTCAGAACGATCGCGCAGTAAATCAGTATGCGCCGGTCGAGGCGAAGAAAGCGCAGGAGCAATTCCAGAAGGCTGAATCGCTGTGGAAAGCAGGAAAACCCGGCGATGAGGTCACTCATGCCGCTTACCTCGCCAAGCAGCGCGCCGCTATCGCCGAGCAAAAAGCCAAAATGGGTGTGGCCGAAGACGAAATAAAAGGCGCCAAGGCCGAGCGCGATCAGATTCGTCTGCAGGCGCAAACGCAGAAAATCCAATCGGCCCAGACTTCCGCTGCCGTTCATCAGCAAACCGCCGAAAGGTTGCAGGAGCAAGTGAAAGAACTGCAGGCCAAGGAGACCGAGCGAGGAATCGTTTTGACATTGGGCGATGTATTGTTCGATACCGGTAAAGCGGACTTAAAGCCCGGCGCCTACCCGACGATCGGGAAACTCGGTGATTTCCTCAGTCAGTACAAAAAACGCAACGTGCTGATTGAAGGCTTCACGGACAGCCGCGGGACAGAGGAGTACAACCAGCAGTTGTCGCAGCGGCGGGCGAACGCCGTGCGCAGCGCCTTACTCGACCGCGGCATCGCACCGGAGCGGGTTCGGGTGCGCGGCTATGGTGAAGCCTATCCGGTTGCTTCCAATTCCACCGCGCAAGGTCGCCAGCAGAACCGACGCGTCGAGATCATTATCTCGGACCCGGATGGTAAGATTCAGGAGCGTCGCTGATTTCCGGTTGCGGCGCGACCTGCGCGATCCACGGCGGGTCTCGGACTGTCGTGTCGATGTCAGGGGCTAAGTGATCAGGTAATGACAGTCGGGCAATCGCGGCCGGTGTGGTGGCGGATTTGCGCGATTTGCTCGGCGATAGCGATCAGATCCGCCAACGCCCGCTGGGCGTCGAGTTGCTGCAGCGATGGGTCAGCTTCATAGCGTTCGAGATAAATGCGCAGCGTGGCGCCTGCGGTGCCGGTGCCAGACAGGCGAAACACGACCCGCGAACCGTCGCTGAAACCAATACGGACGCCCTGATGTTCACTCACCGAGCCGTCGATGGGATCGGTGTAGGAAAAGTCGTCGCTGAAGGCTACCTCATGGCCGGCGTAAATAGTGCCGCGAAGAGCCGGACCCAGATCGCGGAGCCTGTGCATCAACTGTCCTGCGCCGTCGGCGTCCACCGCCTCGTAGTCGTGGCGTGAGTAGAAATTGCGCCCGTAACTCTGCCAGTGACTGGTGATGATATCGCTCACTGATTCGCGCCGTACCGCCAGTAGGTTGAGCCAGAACAGCACCGCCCACAGTCCGTCCTTTTCGCGCACGTGATTGGAGCCGGTGCCGAAACTCTCCTCGCCGCACAGGGTGACCCGGCCGGCGTCCAGCAGGTTACCAAAAAATTTCCAGCCGGTCGGTGTTTCAAACAACTCGATGCCGAGTTTGTCGGCCACGCGGTCGGCGGCCTGGGAGGTCGGCATGGAGCGCGCGATGCCGGCGATCCCCTGACGGTATCCCGGCACCAGGTGAGCGTTGGCCGCCAGCACCGCGAGACTGTCGCTGGGTGTAATGAAGCAATTGCGACCCAGAATCATGTTGCGATCACCGTCACCGTCGGAAGCGGCGCCAAAATCCGGCGCCTGACTGGCGAACATAACCTCCACCAGTTCGTCGGCGTACACCAGGTTGGGGTCGGGGTGGCCGCCGCCGAAATCCTCTTTCGGTTCGCAATTCATCAAGGTATCCGGAGTGACGCCAAGGCGGTTTTCGAGAATCTCTACGGCATAGGGCCCGGTGATGGCGTGCATGGCGTCAAAGCGCATGCGAAACAGCCCGGAGTTGATCAAGGCGTGGATGCGGTCGAAGTCGAACAGAGACTGCATCAGCTCGGCGTAATCGGCCACCGGGTCGATGACCTCGATCTGCAGGTCGCCGAGCTGGCGGCAGCCCGGCGTATCCACATCGACATCCGCCGTGTCGAGCGTCAGGTAGCGATTGATACGCCGGGATTCGGCGTAGATCGCCGCAGTAATATGCTCCGGCGCCGGACCGCCGTTGCCGGTATTGTATTTGATGCCGAAGTCGCCCTGTTCACCGGCCGGGTTATGACTGGCGGACAGTACAATGCCGCCAAAGGCACCGTATTTGCGTATTACGCAGGAAGCCGCCGGGGTGGACAGCAGACCGCCGCGCCCGACCATAACCTTGGCGAAGCCGTTGGCTGCCGCCATGCGCAGTATGACCTGCACCGCATGACGGTTGTAATAACGCCCGTCTCCGCCGAGCACCAGGACTTCGCCCTGATAGTTTTCCAGACTATTGAAAATCGACTGGACGAAGTTCTCCAGGTAATGGGGTTGTTGAAAAACCTCTACCTTTTTTCGCAGACCGGAGGTGCCCGGCTGTTGATCCAAGAAGGGTCGGGTAATGACTTCTAGACTATTCACGCGGGCATCCTGTGTTGTTGATTATGATAATTGCTCGTTGTCAAGCGTCAAGCTTGGCGTTCGAGCGCCGATAGCATGGCTGAAATCGTTATCGCAAAGGTTTGAGCGAAAGTTCATTTTACTATGTTAAGATCGGGCCATGCGTTATTCAGGTAACTACCGTTTTCATCCCGGCGTGCGGGCGCGCGACCTGCCTGCGCTGATGGAACTCTATGAGTTGAATTATATTCAACTGCGTCAACTGGTGCCCGATCTGAACGCCATCCAAGACCGTAGCCTGTCGCGCGCCGAGGGCGCTCTGGATTTGCATCTGAGCGTTGTGGAACGCTGCAAATACACCACAACCGTGCATCTGAGTTACCAGTTCAGCGACAGCGAAGGCGTTTTCCCCGCTCCGGATATTGTCGTGCGTATGTACCATGATGCTCAAGTGGCGGAAGTTATTTCGCGCGGTCGCTCGCGCGGTCGCCGCGACGCGGAATACGACCGCTTTCAGCATCACTATTCGATTGCGGCGAAATGGCAGGTTAACCGTTTCCTGCACAAATGGCTGGGTTATTGCCTGCGCCAGGGCCATGCCTTCTCGCCGGCGCGCGAACAGCTGGTCGAGGTCTTGCAATCCCTGGAAGACCAGCAGCCGCTGAGCCTGGAATCCTGATCCGCCAATACTTGACTGTCTTGAAGGGTTAATTTATGGTGCCTGGACAGACACTGGTCGTCCAAGCTGCGGGGATTTCCCATGAGACTTTCCACCAAAGGCCGCTATGCCGTTACGGCAATGATGGATCTCGCCATCCATGCCCCCGGCGGCCCGGTCACCCTTGCGGATATTTCCCGCTGTCAGAGTATTTCTCTGTCCTATCTTGAACAGCTCTTTTCCCGACTGCGCCGCAAGGATCTGGTGCGCGGCGTACGGGGTCCCGGGGGCGGTTATGTGTTGGCGCGGCCGGCGAGCGACATCACTATTGCGGCGATTGTGGCTGCGGTGGATGAAAAGGTCGACGCCACCTGTGGCGGCGACGCCGACTGTGATGAGCAGTCCCCCTGCCTGACGCACGATCTGTGGTGCGGCCTGTCGAAACGTATTTACGAGTTTCTTGATAGCATCTCTCTGGAAGAGTTTCTTAATCGACCGTCCATCCAGGCCGTCATTCGACGTCAGGATGCGATGCACAATCGATCCACTATCGGTAGCATCAGCGTTCGTTAACCCGCTCGGCTTGGCCGATGGTGGATTATCTACTGGCCGTAGGTGTCGCGCTGCTGCGCAAGCCCCGGCTGCAAGCGCGCTTCGACCCGTCAGGCGGTGACGCCGTTTTCGGCCTCGGCGTTTTTCCGCCACACCAGGATCCGATTGTTCGCCGGCATCGCATAATCGTTGTCCAACAGCAACCCCGAGTCGGCCGCCAGCGCGCGCAGGGCTGCAAAATCGCGGATACCACTGGCCGGGTCACGGGCGGTTAACCAGGCATCAAAACGTGCGTTGCTTTCACTGGTATAGCGCCCGTCATAGTTGAACGGTCCGTAGAGACAGAACACGCCGCCGGCTCGCAGTACCCGCGCAACGCCCGCAAACAGACACACTACTTCCGGCCAACCCATAATGTGCACCGTATTGGCACTGTAAACCGCGTCGTAAGATACCCGCGGCCAGTGGTCGCGGCAGACATCCAGGGTCAGCGGCGGCAGAATATTCGGCACGCCACTTTCGTCAATCCACGCCTGAATGCCGGGGTGCATCGAGCTTACATCGCTGGTCTGCCAGGACAGGCCGGGAAATTCCCCGGCAAAGTACACCGCGTGCTGACCGGTACCACTGCCGAGCTCGAGCAGGTGAGCGCACCCGGCCAGTTCGACGCGCAGCACTTCCAGAATCGGCGCGCGGTTCTGCTCGCAGGATTCGGAATAAGGTTTCATGGGGCGGCGGGTGCGGGCTTCACAGCGCTATCCGGCGCGCCCGTGCGTTGCCGCAAAATCGGTTGAAGTTCATCGTCTGTAAGTAGCGCCGGGTCGGTTTTCATAGCGGTTGTCGCGCGATAGCCAAGCTTTCGGAAAGCTTTGATTAATCCGTCATTCCGGCGTATGCCGGAATCCAATCCGCTGATTTTACTGGATTCCGGCATACGCCGGAACGATGTCAGGGACTTAATCAGCAGCTCCTTAAGCTTAACCTCTTGTCGCAGCTGCCGAAAGCCTGTGCAAGCCATTATGATTCAGCTAGAGAGCCCATGAGCGCAGCGCACAGAGACGAACGGGAGCAAACGCCGCAGGTGGACGCGGATGATGACGATCCCAAGGGCCTCGGCGCCTGGGTGCAGAAACTCGGTGAATCCGGCATGCCGGTGTTTGCGCACACCGCCAAGGATATTTCCCGTCTGTCGGGCAGCCGCGAGAGCAGCGCCGCTGAACTGGCCAGGGTGGTGTTACAGGACGCCGCCATGACTGCCAAGCTGCTGCGGGTGGCTAATAGCCCGATGTTCAATCCGGTCGGCAAAACAATCAGCACCGTCAGTCGCGCCGTAGTTCTGCTGGGGTTCCAGGAAGTGCGCGCCATCTGCCTGTCCATAGCGGTGGTCGAGTCGATGCTTCGGGGCAAACAGAAACAACGCGTCGTCGAGGAAATGGCGCGTTCGTTTCACGCCGCTGTCCAGGCGCGCTCTTTCGCGCGCAAGCGCAAGGATAAATCGCCCGAAGAAGTCTTCATCGCCACGCTGCTGTTCCGCCTGGGCGACATGGCTTTCTGGGCGTTCGCCGGCGAGTCGGCCGGACAGATGGACACGGCGCTATTGCAGCGCCCCGATGAGCGGCCCGACAAGGTGCAGCGCGATGTGCTGGGTTTTGTGTTCCGCGACCTGACATTGAATCTGACCCGCGAGTGGAAACTCGGCGACTTGCTGGAGCAGTCGCTGGAGGGCAAAGCGGACAAGAATCCGCGCGCCGGCAATGTCGCGCTCGGGCACGATCTGGCGGTCGCCACGGAAAAAGGCTGGCAGTCGCCGGAAGTGAAAAAGCTCTTGGAGCGCATCGCCGAAAATCTCTATCTGCCGGCCGAAGAAGTCGCCAAGCTGGTCAAGGCAAACGCCAAAGAAGCGGCCGATACAGCGAGCTTCTACGGCGCCGAAGTCGCCAGCGGTTTGATTCCGGTGCCGGGCGACAAGCGCGCTCCTGGCGCCGAAGAGGCGCCGGCGGACTCCCCGGTAGCGGATTTTCTGCAGCCGGACCCGATGCTCCAGCTGACCATTCTGCGCGAGTTGTCGACCCTCATGGAGGGCAGCCCGAACTTCAATATGGTGCTGGAGATGGTGCTGGAGGGTATGTACCGCGGTATCGGCATGGATCGGACCTTGTTTGCGTTGCGCTCCCCCGACCAGCGTTTTCTCATGGGGCGCTACGCGCTCGGCATCGAAAACGAACAATTGCGCCGTATGTTTCAGTTCGAGACCGGAGGCCAGGAGCTCAACCTGTTCAGCCATGTGGTTGAACAGCGCCAGCCCATCTGGCTGCGCGAGACCGACAGCTCGGCGCTACAGAGATTGGTGAGCGCGCGCGTCGAGGAAGTGACTCGGGGGGCGGATCTGTTCGTCACGCCGATTGAAATCCGCGGTAAAGTTATCGGCGTATTTTACGCCGATCGCCAGCCCAGCGCACGCGAGTTGGACGCGGAGAGTTTTGCCAGCTTCAAGCACTTTGCCCATCAGGGCAATCTCGCCCTTACTTACCTGAGCGGTGGCTGAGGCCGCCGGCGGGTATCTCCAGCCATTCGCGCCACTGCGCGAACAGCGCCGGGTCGAGGGCCGCAGCCGCCGAGCGCGGTTCGAGTGAGGCGACAAACACCTCTTCGCCGTGCAACGTGAGCGAGCGACCGCCCGTCTCGTGCAGGACCAGACAACCCGCAGCATAGTCCCAGAGCTTCTGCCGACCGTGCAGATAGAGGTGACAGCGCCCGGCGGCCAGCCAGCACCAGTCCAGCGCCACCGCACCGAAGCTGCGCTGTGACTTATAAGGTGGTTGTGCGGCCAGCCGGGTGGCCAACGCGCCCGACAGGCGCTTGAAATCGATCAGCGCCATGCTTTGTCCAAGGGTCGTCGCCGGGGCGCCGGGGCCCAGCGGTTGGCCGTTCAACCAGGCGCCCTGGCCTCGGGCGGCACTGAAACATTCTTTGCGGCCGGGATCGTACACCACAGCCAGCTGTGGCTGAGCATCCTTGACCAGTGCCACCGACACCGCGTAATAGGGCACACCGGCGGCAAAGTTGCTGGTGCCATCCAGCGGATCGATACACCAGACCCCGGTGTCGGTGTGTTGCAGCGCCCGTTGTTGTTCGTGCGGCGTCATCTCTTCGCCGAGCAGCGCGATCTGCGGCCACTGTTGGCGTAGTGCCGCGGCAAGTTGCTGCTGCACGATCAGGTCGGCCTCGGTCACCAGGCTGCCGTCGCTTTTGCGTTCCCCGCGGCGGCAATTGAAGCGTGGCGGCAGTTCGCGGTCGGCGATCTCAGTGATCAGCGCAGTGAGTTGTTGCAAAGCGGATGGAAGCATTGAATGGCGGCTTTTACTTGGTATGATCAGCGATGCTTTTATTCTCGCACAAAGGCCTCCTATGAACATCAAGAAAACCCGCCACAAAAGTGGCGGAAAAGCGACCAAGCAGCCCGGCTCGCGCAAGCCCACCAAAGCGGACAAAGCCGACATCCACGCCCTCTATGAGCAGTCGGTGCAATCGACAGAATTTGAATACGAGTTTATTGATACCAATTTTCGTCGTATCCGCGGGCGCAAGGCCAAGCTGTTGCGCGAAGATTTCTGCGGTACGGCGCAGATGTGCTGTGAATGGGTGCGCGGTCGCAAGAGCAACCACGCAATCGGTGTCGACCTCGATGCCGATGTGCTGCAGTGGGGCAGGGAACACCACATTGCCGCGCTCAAACCCGAAGAGAAAGCGCGGGTGACAATGCTGCAGGAAAATGTGCTGTCGGTAAAAGCCGATCCGGTCGATATTGTCGTGGCGATGAATTTCAGTTGGCAGATTTTTCAGCAGCGATCGGTGCTGCGGGATTATTTCGCCTCCGTGCACGCCGGGCTTGCCGATGACGGCATTCTGTTTCTGGACAGCTTCGGTGGTTACGATGCGTACCGGGAAATCGAGGAAAAGACCCGTCATAAGGGTTTTACCTACGTTTGGGACCAGGCCAGTTACGATCCGGTGTCGGGACGGATGCTGTGCCACATTCATTTCAACTTCAACGACGGTTCCCGGTTGAAAAAGGCCTTTACCTACGAGTGGCGGCTTTACGGGTTGCCCGAACTGCGCGACATCCTGCTCGATGCGGGCTTTAGCAACGTTACGATCTACTGGCAGGGTTGGGACGAGGATGATGAGCCGGACGGTAATTTTCAGCCGGCGACGGTGGGCGAGGCCGATCCTGGCTGGATCGCCATGGTGAGCGCTGAAAAATAAAAGAAAAACCTTATATATCAGGGTAATACCAAACAATCTCTGGCGGCTACTCCGGTCGGGCGGATTCCGGCATCCAGGACTGGAGGACCCGCTTGACAGACCAACCGGTGTGTACTATAAAGTAAACGTTCACTAACTTAATGGAGGTGGAACATGTTGAACGCTGATCTGGAAATCGACGCCCGGGGTCTTAACTGTCCGTTGCCGATTCTGCGCGCCAAAAAGGGTATCAATGCCCTCGACAGCGGGCAGGTAATGAAAGTCGTCGCCACCGATCCCGGTTCGGTCAAGGACCTCGAAGTGTTCTGTAAACAGACCGGTAACCAGATGCTGGAATCCAGCCAGCGAGACGGTGAATACCACTTCAATATCCGCAAGGGTTAAAGCCGCGGTCGCTGCTCGCACGCAGCCGGCCCAGGCGGGCAGCGACCGAAAGGGTTGTCTTTATGGCCAAACGGCTCAAAGCCGCTGAACGTCGGGCGAGCATTCTGGCGGTGGCCAAGGTATTGTTTTCCGACAAGGGTTATCACGGTGTCTCGGTCGATGAAATCGCCGTGCGCCTGGCCGTCAGCCCGGCGATTCTCTACCGTCACTTTGTGTCCAAAGAGGCGCTGTACGAAGAAGTGCTGAACGAAATCGCCTGTAAGCGCGAGAGTTATGTTGACGTGGTGGTCAACAGCGACGGTAGTTTCGACGACGTGCTGAGGAAAATCACCCGCATTTACATCGATAGCGTCTCCCGGGATCCGGACTATCTGCGCATGGAGCTGCACAGCGCCCTGGACGGGAGTGACGCCAGCCGCCAGTTTTTCGATAATCGCTGGAAGCCATTTACGGATTTTATCGAATTCAGTCTTGGTGAGCTGATGGCGCGTAAAGCCCTTGCGCCGCTCAACCCTAAGGTGGCGGCGCTGGCCTTTCAGGGCATGATACGTGAGGCGTTGTACGCCAAATGTATTTTTCACTCATCGCGTTACAGTGATGTGGCGCTGCCCGAACTGTGCGATCAGCTGGTGAGTCTGTTTCTGGACGCAGTCGCCTATCGGGGCGAACAGCCGGGGCTGGCCGCCAGCCCACACGAGGGGCGCTAGCGGCGCCCGATTCAACCCACCGTGGCCAGCCCCCCCGGCTGCAGTTCGCCCAGTTGCCAGCGGTCGATGCGATGACGGATCAGGCGCAGGGTGGGATAGCCGATGTGCGCGGTCATGCGCCGCACTTGCCGGTTGCGCCCTTCGCTGATCACCACATTCAGCCAACAGGTGGGTATTTGTCGGCGCGCGCGGATCGGTGGCTGGCGCTCCCACACCGGCGGCGGGTCGATCAATGAGACTTGGGCCGGCCGGGTGAGGCCGTCGTTGAGTTGTACGCCGGTGCGCAGTTGTTGCAGATCCTCTTCGCTGGGTACGCCTTCCACTTGGACCCAGTAGTGCTTCTCCTTGCTGTAGCGCGGATCGGCGATGCGGTGTTGCAGCCGGCCGTCGTCGGTGAGAATCAGCAGGCCTTCGCTGTCGAAATCGAGCCGCCCGGCGCAGTAGATGCCGGGAATCTCGATATAGTCAGCCAGTGTAGCCTTGTCGGTCTCGGTGGTGAACTGCGAGAGAACACGAAACGGCTTGTTGAACAGAACGATCATGGCTCGGCGCGAAGCAGCCCGGCTGCGCTCAGCGTTTGAACAGCAGGGCGGCGACCTCCTGGTAGTGTGAGGCAAAGTTCACGGTCAGTCCGCTGCGGATATAGTCGGGAATTTCCTCGAAGTCGCCCTTATTGGCCGTCGGCAGAATCAACACCCTGATGCCGGCGCGGCGCGCGGCGATGACTTTTTCGCGGATGCCGCCGACCGGCAATACCTGGCCGGTCAGCGTCAGTTCGCCGGTCATGGCGATGTTGCGCACCGGTTTACGGCGTCTGGCCAGCGACAGTAGCGCGCTGGCCATGGTGATACCCGCACTGGGACCGTCTTTGGGCGTGGCGCCGGCCGGCACATGCAGATGTACCAGCGAATTTTCGAAAAAATCCGGCGAAGCGTCGAAGCGCGCGGCGTTGGCGAGCACATAACTGTAGGCGATTTCCGCGGACTCTTTCATCACCTCGCCCAACTGCCCGGTGAGCTTGAAGCCGCGGCTGAAACTGTGAATGCGCGTGGCTTCAATGGTGAGCGTGGCACCACCCATTGCCGTCCACGCCAGACCGGTAATCAGGCCTACCCCGCTGATCGGTTTGTCTTTGACAAAGACCGGCTTGCCCAGGTATTCCTCGACGTCGCCGACACGCACGTGTACAGGTTGCTTGGCCCCGCCGAGAATCTTCACCACGGCTTTGCGGGCGATCTGCCCGAGGTGCTTCTCCAGCCGGCGAACACCGGCCTCGCGGGCGTATTGCTCAATAATTTTTCGCAGCGCCGCCTTGTCGATACGCAGTTGCCCGCGCTTTTTCAGGCCATGGCGCACCAGTTGGCGCGGCAGCAGGTGGTTGCGCGCAATGTCGAGTTTCTCGCTCGCCAGGTAGCCCGAAAGCTGAATCACCTCCATACGGTCGAGCAGCGGTCCGGGGATGGTGTCCAGCTGGTTGGCGGTGCAGATAAACAGCGCCTTGGACAGATCGAACGGCACATCCAGGTAGTGATCGAGAAAATCACTGTTCTGCTCGGGATCGAGCACCTCCAGCAGCGCCGAGGCCGGGTCGCCCTGATAAGAGGCGCCGACTTTGTCGATTTCATCGAGCATGATCACGGGGTTGGCCGACTGGGTATCTTTGAACGCCTGGATGAACTTGCCCGGCATGGCCCCGACGTAGGTGCGCCGATGGCCCTTGATCTCGGCTTCATCGCGCATGCCGCCAAGTGAAAAGCGGAAGAACTTGCGGCCCAGCGCGCGGGCGATCGATCTGCCGAGAGAGGTCTTGCCGACTCCCGGAGGGCCGACAAACAGAATAATCGAACCGGATACTTCGCCTTTCATGATGCCCACACCGACGAATTCCAGAATGCGCTGTTTGATGTCCTCCAGGCCATCGTGGTCGGCGTCGAGGATCTCCTGGGCGCGTTCCAGGTCGAGCTGATCTTCGCTATATTTACCCCAGGGCAGCAGCGTCAGCCAGTCGAGATAGTTACGCGTAGTGGCATATTCGGGCGAGCCGGTCTCGAGCACAGAAAACTTCTGCATTTCATCATCGATACGCGATTTGGCGGTCGCCGGTAGCTGCAGCGCCTCCAGGCGCTCGCGGAATTTGTCCACTTCCGCGGTGCGATCATCCTTGGAAATACCGAGTTCTTTCTGGATCACCTTGAGCTGTTCGCGAAGAATATGCTCGCGCTGGTGATCCTGCATCTCCTGCTCGACCTGCTTGCGGATATGCGCCTGGGCTTTGGCGACTTCCAGTTCCTTGTTGATCAGTACGTGTACCCGTTCCAGTCGGCGCAGCAAATCCACCGCCTCGAGCACTTCCTGCTGTTCGTGGCGCGCCGAGGTGGTGAGACTGGCGGCGAAATCCGCCAGATGCGACGGGTCGTTGGGATGGAAGTTGTCGAGAAACAACTTGAACTCTTCGCCGTAGAGCGGATTCAACGGGATCAGTTCCTTGATGGTGTTGATCACCGCAATGGCGTAGGCCTTGATCTCGGGGATCTCCTCGTAGCGCGCTTCGGGGTAATACTCCACGCGCGCTTGAAAAGGTGCCTTCCGGCTCAGCCAGTCGACGACGCGAAACCGCTCTACGCCTTCGAGCAGCACCTGCATGCGCCCGTCCTGGCGGGATACGCGGTGTATGCGACAGGCGGTGCCCATGCGGTAGAAGTCCCGCATGCCGGCCTGTTCGGCGCGGTCGGTTTTGACCAGTATCAGGCCGATGACATTGTGGGCGTTTTCCTGCGCGGCTTTGATGGTGGATTCCCAGGCTGCGGGGTCCACCAGCAGGGGGATCGCCTGGCCGGGAAAGAAGGGTCGCTCTGAAATCGGCAAAATCGGGATGGCGCCGGGAAGAATATCCCGCGCCCGCACCAGTTCGCTATTCGGGGCATCATTGTTGGTATGGCTTTCTTCTTCCGAGAGTTCGATATCCATGGCTCAGTCTTATTTGTGGTTTTAGGGGATGGCCTGATTGTCAGGATGGGGTTCAGGAGTGACAATTTCAATCAACTGTGCCGCCGGCGCAATAAAATAAGTTATCCCCAAAAAGCTGTGGATAAGTATGTGGATGAGACCGCGGAAACACGTCGCAAGGCCGACAATCAGGGTCTGTCGCTTAGATTGATCATTTTTATATCAAATTCCCTATAACTAATAAAAACAAAGTGATAATGGATTTACCTAGATCGCTTATACGCTGAGCGGCGCTTTGCGCTGTCTTTTCCGGAGTAGTCCTTTATGCCTGTGAATAAGCAAGGGCGGGGAGAAATGGGGCGCCGGCGAAAGTCAAGAGAAGAATTCCAACTTACGCCTGAGTCAGCCAGCGTTGTTTACTTTTCGGCATCACAGTGTAGTTATTCGCGGCGACGACAAGTTGCCTCGAAGCCGACGAATTTTTGTTAAAGTGAACAGTCTACTTGCAAAGCGCTCGTCAGGATAAAGGTACAACAAGGGTGATCAAGCGACTGATTTTGGTAGTACTGTTACTGCTGGTTATTTTCGGGGGTATATTCGGCTGGAAATACTACACCGGGATGCAGATGGCCGCGAAGATGTCCGCGCCGCCGCCGCCGGCGGTAATTGCCTCCGCGGTGGTCGAGGTGCAAAGCTGGCAACCTTACCTGCATGCGGTAGGCAGTCTGACCGCGGTACAGGGCATTTTCGTCACCACCGAAGTCGCCGGCAAGGTAGAGCAGATACTCGCCAAATCCGGTCAGACGGTGAAAGCCGGCGATTTACTGCTGCGCCTCGATGACAGTGTCGACCAGGCCGATCTCAAAGGCCTGATCGCGCAACGCAAACTGAGCCAACTGCAGTTCGAGCGCAGCAGTAAGCTGCTCAAGGACCGCTCGGTATCGCGTTCCGACTACGATCAGACACGCGCCGGTCTGGACAGCGCGCAAGCGGCGCTGGCGGCCCAGCAGGCGGGAATCGCCAAAAAAGCCATCAGCGCGCCGTTCAGCGGCCAGTTGGGTATTGTCGATATCAACCTCGGTCAGTACTTGTCACCCGGCGATGCCATTGTCTCGCTGCAGTCACTGGATCCGGTCTACGCGGATTACAATCTGCCGGAACGTCATTTGCGCGAGGTGCAGGTAGGCCAGGCGGTCGAAATCAGCGTCCAGGCCTGGCCGGGGCGGCGCTTCAAGGGCGCGATCAGCGCCATAAATCCCGGCATTGACCGCAATACCCGCACCCTGCGTCTGCGCGCGACGCTGGATAATCCCGAGCACCTGCTGCGTCCGGGGATGTTTGCCGAAGTCAATACGGTGTTGCCAAAGCGCGATGACATCCTCACCTTGCCGCGCACCGCGGTCAGCTACAACCCTTATGGCGAATCGGTGTTTGTCATCCAGAAAACCGACCAGGGGCTGGTGGTGCAGAACCGCCCGGTCAGCACCGGCGCGATACGTAATGGACGCGTGGAAATCACCAAGGGCCTGAAGGCCGGTGAAGAAGTCGTCGCGGCCGGCCAGAACAAATTGCGCAACGGCCAGCCGGTCAAGGTCGACAACAGCGTGGTGCTCGATGGCAAGGTCGACGGCGGATGAAGTTCACCGATCTGTTCGTCCACCGGCCGGTCCTGGCCAGTGTGGTCAGCCTGCTGATTCTGTTGGTGGGTATCCGGGCGATTTTTTCGCTGGAAGTGCGCCAGTATCCGGAAACCAAAAACACCGTGGTCACGGTAAGCACCGCTTACCCCGGGGCCAGCAGTGATCTGATCAAAGGTTTTATTACCACCCCGTTGCAGCAGGCGATCGCCGAGGCCAATGGCATCGATTATTTGTTCGCGCGTTCCACTCAGGGGAGCTCGACCATCGAGGCGCACATGGAGCTCAATTACGACTCCAACGCCGCGGTGGCGGAAATACAGGCCAAGGTGGCCAGTCAGCGCAATGTGCTGCCGGCGGAATCCGAAGACCCGGTGATCGACTCGACCACCGGTGAGACCACCGCGCTGATGTATCTGGCCTTCTACAGCGACAGCATGAAACCCTCGCAGATCACCGATTACCTGTTGCGTGTGGCACAGCCCAAGCTCCAGGCGGTGCCCGGCGTCGCCAAGGCCGAACTGATCGGCAACAAGACGTTTGCCATGCGCATCTGGCTCGACCCCCAGCGCATGGCCGCTCTCGGTGTGACCGCCAACGATGTCCGCGCGGTACTGCAGGCCAACAATTATCTGGCCGGCGTAGGCCAGACCAAGGGCCCCTATACCGCCATTAACCTGAGCGCCACCACCGATCTGGCCACGGTGGAGGATTTCCGCAAGCTCGTCGTCCGTTCGAGCGGTGGCACCCTGGTCCGCCTGGACGACATCTCCAGCCCGGAGCTGGGCGCCGAGGATTACGACTCCACCAGCTGGTATAAGGGCAAGCCGGCCATTTTTGTCGGTATCAAGCAGGCCCCCGGCGCCAACCCACTGGACGTGGCCACCCAGGTGCGCAAGTTGATTCCGCAGATTCGCGAACAACTGCCGGAAGGCTTGCAGGTTCACATTCCTTACGACGCCAGTGTATTCATCGAGGATTCAATCAACGAAGTGTTCAAGACGTTGCTCGAGGCGGTCGGTATCGTGCTGATCGTCGTCTACCTGTCGCTCGGTTCGCTCCGCGCCGCGGTGGTACCGGCCGTCGCCGTGCCGCTGTCACTGGTCGGCGGGGCGTTCCTGATGCTGTTGATGGGGTTTTCGGTCAACCTGTTGACCCTGCTGGCCATGGTGCTGGCCATCGGCATCGTGGTGGACGACGCCATTATTGTTCTGGAAAACGTGCACCGCCATGTGGAGGAAGGGCTCTCGCCCAAGGACGCGGCGCTTAAGGGCGCGCGCGAGCTGGCCTGGCCGGTGGTGGCGATGACCACCACACTGGTGGCGGTGTACCTGCCAATCGGTTTCATGGGCGGGCTCACCGGCACCCTGTTCGTCGAATTCGCCTTCTCCCTGGCCGGTGCCGTGCTGCTCTCCGGCGTGGTGGCGCTGACCCTGTCACCAATGATGTGCGCCAAAATTCTCAAGGCCCACGACCCGGAGCATCGCGGCAATCGCTTCGAGGCCTGGCTGAACCGCCAGTTCGAGAAACTGGCCGGCAGCTATGAGCGGCGACTGCACGGCGCTTTGAACGACGTGCCCACGGTGCTGGTGTTCGGTCTGATCATTCTGGTGTCCTGTTACTTCCTGTTCGTCACCTCGCCGAGCGAACTGGAACCCAAGGAAGACCAGGGCTTTGTGCTGGTGTCCGCCACCGCCGACCCTTACGTGACACTGGACTATCTGGAGCCGTTCAGCCGGGAGCTGGAACAGATTGCCGCCGACGCCCCGGCGGTGGAAAACATTTTCCTGCTCAATGGTCTCGGCGGCGGCGCCGGCACCGCCGCCTCCAACACCGCCCTGGCGGGTTTCGTACTGGACAGCTGGAATGAGCGGGACGTCACCACCAATGAATTCCAGGAACAGTTGTCCGGGCAGGTGAACAGCATCGCCGGTCTGCAATCAGCGGTGTTTGTCCCGCCGTCCCTACCCAGCGGCGGCGGCATGTTGCCGGTGGAATTCGTCATCGGCACCACCGAACCGACCGAGAATCTGCAGGAACTGGCCAACCAGATCCTGGGCAAAGCCCAGGAGAGCCGCAAGTTCATCTTCCTGGACACGGACCTGAAGATCGACAAACCGCGCTACAACATTCTGATCGACCGGGAGAAAGCCGCGTCGCTGGGCATCACCATGCGTCAGCTGGCGCAGGAACTGGGCGCCATGTTATCCGGCGCCTACGCCAACCGCTTTTCCCTGGAAAACCGGTCCTACAAAGTGATTCCCCAGGTTCAGCGCAGCGACCGGCTGACGCCGGAGCAGTTGCAGCAATACTACATTCGCACCGGCTCCGGCGATCTGATTCCACTGGCCACCCTGGTGCGCCTGGAAGAAACCGTGCAGCCGCAACAGTTGAAACGCTTTCAGCAGCTGAACTCGGTGACCATTTCCGGCGTACAGCGCCCCGGGGTGACGCTGGGTGAAGCGCTCGGCATTCTGGAAAACGCGGCGCAGGAAGTGCTGCCTCCCGGCTACAGCGTAGACTATTCCGGCCAGTCACGGCAGTTCAAGAAGGAAGGCAGCGACTTGATGATCACCTTCTTCTTCGCCCTGATCGTGATCTATCTGGTTCTGGCGGCCCAGTTCGAATCCTTCCGTGATCCGATCATCATGCTGATCACGGTGCCCATGTCCGTGTGCGGCGCCATGATCTTCGTCAGCCTCGGTCTGGCCACACTCAACATCTACACGCAGGTGGGGCTGGTGACGCTGATCGGGGTGATATCAAAACACGGGATTCTGATCGTGGAGTTCGCCAACAAGATGCAGGAAGAGGGCATGGGCAAGCGGGAGGCCATCGAACACGCCGCCGCCGTGCGCCTGCGTCCGGTGCTGATGACCACCGCCGCTTTGGTCTTGGCGATGATTCCGTTGCTGATCGCCGCGGGCCCCGGTGGTGGCGCCCGCTTCGCCATCGGTCTGGTGGTGGCCGCCGGCATGACCATCGGCACCCTGTTCACCCTGTTCGTGGTACCGGCCATGTACATGCTGCTGGGCCGCAACGAAGGGCACGGTGACGAAGGGACGGAGGCACTGCCGGAACCGGCGGAGAGTTGATGAGGAGTTGAGGAAAGCGGTTCGCCAGCAGGGCTGGCTCCTACAATTGTGCTACGAAGCCACCGTGGGAGATTCTATGGTGCCCTGCAATGCTTAGAAGAGCTTTGCGGGGCAATATTCTTGTTGCTGCTTCATCAGGGCGAAGGCGGTGCGAGCGATCTTCCGGGCCAGGATCACCAAGGCTTGCGTGGTGTGCAGTCCCCGGTCC
>JASBSN010000013.1 GCA_030148915.1 Thiogranum sp. | reverse complement strand
CCACCGTAGCTACATCACCCTGCTTGGCCGCCTGGGCCAATGCCTCATCGCTCGATGTCTGTGAACAGGCCGCGAGCAGCAGTGCCGCCAGAAACAGCATCCAGATGGCGCGCATCGGGTGTTCAAATCGCATTTTCCGCTCCGTATTCGGCTTGAGACCGGCTATAGCTTATCTCATTAACAACAATTAGAGGAAGGCGGGCACCAGTCTCCTGACGCGCCACGGTGTGGTATATTGCCGCGCAGCAGACCGCCGCTGAGTACGAGCCGGCTTGGGCCGACTAAGCCAGATTGCAATGCACCGCTTTTGACCAACAGGAGTCCATCATGTTTAGGGGCAAAACGAACGCATCCCGCCGGCGGTTGCTACAGTATTTGGGCGCTACCTCCGTATTGACAGGGCTTGGCATACCTGCGGTTCAAGCCGCCCGGGGACCAGAGCTGGCCCACGTCTTTGGCGACTCGCAGGCATCACCCTCCGCCAGCCTGAGAGCCTTAGGTGAAGCCTACCTGAGGGAGCACCCCGCCGAGCGATCGAAGCACGCCCTCCTGTCGGCAATTAAGGGGCATCCGGCGTTCGCTGCCTGTCGCAAAGAGACTACTCAAGAAACTGACTATCGGACGATGATTCAGGAAGATTTCGCAGTCGAGAATACCGTGGCGCTGCACGGCTGGGTGTTGTCCCGCACCGAAGCCCGCTTGGCGGCGCTGGCCATTGTCTAGCGTACCACGCACAAATAACCGCACCGCGACGCGGCACCCGAACCCCTGAAGCGGGTTTCGACCGGCACCACCCTACGCGGAGAGACAAATGTTTATCGACGCCCGAGCCACCGACCAAAAAAAAATAGAAAGCGACATTTGCATTGTCGGCGCAGGCGCCGCGGGCATCACCCTGGCGCTGGCCCTGAGCGGCAAAAACCTGCGCATCATCTTGCTGGAAAGCGGCGGTTTCGAACCGGAGCCCGACACCCAGGCGCTCTATACAGGGGCGAATACAGGCGTGCCGTACTACCCGCTGGAGAGCACGCGGCTGCGCTATTTTGGCGGCACCACAGGGCACTGGGGCGGTGCCTGCTGGCCGTTGCAGGCGCACGAATTCGAACGGCGGGACTGGGTCCCTCACAGCGGCTGGCCCATTACACGAGAGGACTTGAACCCTTATTACGTGAAAGCGCAGGAGACCTGTGAAGTCGGGCCGTTCAACTACGATGCCGAGCACTGGTCCGAAGCCTCAGACCAACCCGAATTACCCCTGGGCGACAGCCGGCTGCTCACCAGCATCTATCAGAGCAGCGCACCGCCAACCCGGTTCGGCAGTCGGTACCGGGAGGATATCGACCAGGCTGGCGACATACGTGCGCTGCTCCACGCCAACGTTACGCAAATTCACCGTGATCCGCTCAGCCAGACGGTTCAACACGTCACGACCCGGACCCTTGAGGGGAAGACGCTTACTGTAAACAGCCGACTATTCGTCATCGCCACCGGCGGCATGGAAAACCCCCGGCTGCTGCTGCTGAACGATATCGGCAACCAGCATGACCAGGTCGGACGCTATTTCATGGAGCATATCGGCATACCGAAAGCCACGCTGCTGTTGGCCAAGGACGTCAATACGCTTTTTTACAAACGCACTTCGATTAACGGCACGGACATCCGTGCCGGGCTGAGCCTGCGGCCTGAGGTTATAAAGAAAGAACAAATCCTCAACACCTGGATCGGGTTTCAGTTAAAGGCCACGCCGCAATCGCGCCTGGCGCACTCGGTGGACACCCTCAAGAGCTCGATCATGAACGGCGACATACCGGACGATTTCGTCCATCACCTGAAAACCGTACTCAGAAGTATGCGCCAGATCTACCGCGACCGGGACCCCGCCGAGAGCGACGACGATGAACTGGGGGGTACCGGCGAGTTGGTGGAAATTCCGGTGGGACAACAATCCGAGCAGTCCCCCAATCCGCTCAGCCGGGTCACGCTGGGTGATCAGCTGGATGCACTGGGACAGCGCAAAATCGTCTTCGACTGGCGGCTTACGGAGCTGGACTATTACAGCATCCGGCGCACGCAGGAAATCACCGCGGCGGAGATCGGCAAAAGCGATCTGGGCCGCATGAAAATCCCCAATCCAAAGGAGCCCGAAGTTTGGCAACACCCCCAGCGCATCTCCGAGCTGGCTCAACCGCAGGGCGCCTTTCACCATATGGGCACTACCCGCATGAGTACCGATCCCCAACACGGGGTAGTAGACTCGGACTGCAAAGTCCACGGCACGAAAAACCTGTATATGGCCGGCAGTTCGGTGTTCCCCACCTGCGGCTACCAGAACCCGACGCTCACCATCGTGGCCATGGCCCATCGGCTTGCCGAGCATCTGGCGGCGCAGTTCCCGGAGCAGGAACCGACGTGAGGCAATCACCGTCGAGGGTGCGCACGGCGGTTATGAATGCTGTTGCAGCGCCTCTGTCTGCTCGTGTTTTATCTGCCCTTGGTACCGGGCATCTATTTTAGCCAGCAACGCTACGCACAACGCATGTATCTCCGCGCCCATTTCAGGCGCGTCATGCTTGTTGACCGAGGATGCTTGCACTTTGGCGATAAAGTGAGGTGAAAATTCGCCGTCGATGAAGGTAAAAATGCGTTGGAAATACTTTGCCGGGTCAATGACCAGATCCTCGTATTTGCACAACAGCACAGCCGGATCGGCGTCCGGACTAAAGACTTGAGTACCGATTCGGAGCGAACCCGCACGCCCTCGTTGAACGCCGCCTGGCTATCCTCGCCAAACACGTCGATATGCGGAGAACGATCAAGCACCTTGATCAACATAGTAGTGCCCGATCTCTGGCAACCCACGGCGAACACCGGCACGGTTGCCACCTGCGCGGCGGGGAGCCCGTTCCACTGACCTAAAACGGCCGCCAGCCGTCGCCCTCGTTCTGTGACTCGCTGGATAGCACTTCTCAACATCCTACTACTCACATTTTCTTAACATTTATCATCATAAACTAATTCCGCCGCGCAAACCACCGCGGCGGCCAGCCCCTATCGGATCATCAGTGAGGGTTCGCGAGCCGAGTAGTTGCTGCGGCGCTAGGCAGTTGGGGTATTTCGATACCATGCGACAGTCTTTGTCAGACCGTCGATAAGAGCGGTTTTCGGACTCCAGCCGATGCTTTGCCGGGTGTGCGCAACATCGGCCACCCGCACCCGCTCCATGGGCCGGTCGTTGAGGCTGCCGAATACGGGCTGCACCTGCGCACCGATGATCTCCACGAGTTTCATCACCACCTCGCGCACCGAGCTCAGTTCACCGGAACCCACATCGAAACTTTTGCCCTCAATGCCGGCTTTGGTTGCGAGTGCGAGATAGGCGTCGACCACATCGTCGACGAATATCCAGTCCACCTCCCGCGTTCCGCTCATCAGTTGCGGGGCTTCACCGCGCAGCAGCGAACGGGTGACATAGGGGATCAGCTTGCTGAGATCCTTCTGGTCCGGACCAAAGACCATGAACAGGCGGGCCGTGACCACCGGCGTGGCGTACAGAGCATGAAACATACGTGCATACGCGCTGGCCGCGGATTTGGCCGCCGCGTAAGGGGATGCGGGCACTACGGCACTGGCTTCACCCTGCGTCTCTTCGAGAGACCCGGTAAGCACAATACGACGACACCCCGTGTCGGTTGCGCTCTCCAGCAGATTCACCGTGCTCATCAGGTTGGCGCGAAGCGCCGGCACGACATGCTCCATGGCCCGCGAACCGGACACAAAACTGGCCAGGTGATAGATCATATCGGGCTCGACGGCGCGCACCAGATCGCCTGTGGCGCGCTGATCGTCGAGGGCCACCTGCCACCACCGCGAAACGCCCGCCCCGCTGCGCTGCGTGCGCGAAACGCCGTGCACCTGGGCGCCGAGTGCCGCCAGGCGGTTGCACAAATGTGTACCGATAAATCCGCTGGCGCCGGTCACCAGTATTTTTGCCCCGGCGAAGATGTCTTCATCGACAGGATGGTTCACGCCGCGGCTCCGTCCCCGGCTTCTAACAACAGACCGCAGCGCACCAGGGCGGCCGCGGCGTCGCGCACTGCGGCGAACGGTTCTCCGGAACGTTCCGCGATCTGTAGCAGATCGTGCTCGCCGTCCGACAGATTGAGCACCCAGAGAAGTGCCATTTCCTTCAGTTTTCCGTCTGCCGAGGCGCCGACACTGCTGTACAGGCCGCGTTTTCCCAGCTGAGGTTCGCACTTGGGGTTCTGATTGATGTAAGTTCTGGTGTTCTCGAGTACATCGATGACATCGAGGTAGGTCTGCAGGGATTCCTGCAGATTCTCGGCGCTGACCAGATCCAGGTTATCCGCCGAGGTATGGTATTGCGGATACTGTCCATGGCTGCTGCGCGACAGACTGCCCACGGCCAGATTGAATCCGGGCGAACAGTACTGGCGCTCGTCGTAGCCGTAGGGGTAGAAGTCGATTACATTATGTCGTTCCTTCGACTGCTCCAGGACATGGAGCACGGCCCGATCGATGTGCGCCTGAGCGCGCCGGCTTTTCTTATAGGTGAACGGGCCGGCGTCGCCGACACAGGTCACCACCAACCCGTGTTTAATCCGGCGCGCCCGATCTTCGTTGCGGGCCAGCCAGGT
This sequence comes from Thiogranum sp., assembly GCA_030148915.1. Lineage (GTDB taxonomy): Bacteria > Pseudomonadota > Gammaproteobacteria > DSM-19610 > DSM-19610 > Thiogranum. Next base: position 72,896 of record JASBSN010000013.1, on the reverse strand, counting down.
TATCGAGCCGATGGTCCCGGGAATAAACAGAAAGCGGTAAGAATAGCGCGAGGACCGGGTTGCCAGATACTCGGCCAGATAGGTGGTCAAGGCGATGCCGGAGAGGTTGTCATTGCAAAGCGACGGATGGCAGATGTGGCAGGAGAACAGAATTTCGTCGCTGGTCTCCCCGGGGATCAGGTATTCGCCATAGCTTAAATGCCCGTCTTCGAGTGTGGCATCGATGACCACCTCATATTCGCCTTCCGGCAACGACTCCATCTGCCGGTGCGGCAAGCAGAACCCCCAGTTGTCCTTGTAATACGAGGTGCGATAGGGGATCCAGTCCGGATGCGCAGGCAAGGTAAACAAGTGTTGCTTCAATTCCTCCAGCATCACCTTGCGCCGGATAGGCACGCTGTAGTTCAACACATGGAGGTTGTGTTTTTTAAACTCGGCGATCTTCTCGCCGGTCGGGGTGATGATGTAGGCGTCGTTAATGTTCCACTCGCGCGGCACCGTCCAGTCGAAGACCTGCGTTCCACTGGGCACCTCATGAACGGTCAGCGGGATCCGTTGCTTGATGATATCCAGGGTCAGGCGTACCCCGTCCCCGGTGATACTGCGACAGATGGGGTATAGCTCCTTTACCAAGTCGTACATTTTTTCTCCCGCTTGTACGGCTATGGGAGAACCCGCTGCGTCGGACATGTGTCACCTCGAATTTCGATATCTATACAGTGGCTCAATCGCACACCTGCAGCTGCGGAATAGGCACGACGAACTTACCGCCCCAGTCGCGGATAAAATCCATCTGCTGCATGATTTCTTCTTTGAGGTTCCAGGGTAATATCAGCAGATAATCCGGCTTGGTCTCTTTTATCTGTTCCGGAGAATAAATAGGCAGATGGGTGCCGGGTAGAAAAAGCCCCTGCTTGTGCGGGCTCAAATCCACCGTGTAATCGACGAAATCGTTGCGGACACCGCAGAAATTTAGCAACGTATTGCCCTTGGCGGGCGCTCCATAGCCGGCGATCGTTTTGCCCTGATTTTTCGCCTCGATAAGAAAAGAGAGCAATTTGCGTTTGGTTTCTTTTACCTTTTCGGCATAGCTTGCATATATCTCGCGATCGGTAAAACCCGCCTGTATCTCCAGCTCGCGCAGCGCGTTTACCGCATCGAGCACGGGCCGGGACGGGTTTGCTTCATGTCGGGCATAGATGCGCAGGGAACCACCGTGGGTGGGAATTTCCTCCACGTCGAAGATCACCAGTCCGTGAGCGGCAAACACTTTTTCCACGGTCACCAACGAGAAGTAGGAGAAGTGCTCGTGATAAATGGTGTCAAACTGGTTGTATTCGATTAACTTTTTAAGGTGCGGGAATTCCATGGTGATAATTCCCTCGGGTGATAGCAGTATTTTCATCCCTTCGACAAAATCATTCAGCTCCGGGACGTGCGCGAGCACATTGTTGCCGACCAGCAAGTCGGCGCGGATGCCGTCTGCGACCATTTCCTTGGCCGTATTGACCCCGAAAAACTTGACCAAGGAGGGGATACCGATTTCTTCGGCCGCTTTGGCTACATTCGCGCAGGGTTCGACACCGAGTATTTTTGCGCCGACCTGCTTGAAATTTTTCAACAAATAACCGTCATTACTGGCAATTTCGACCACCTGGGAGCTGTCGTTGATATTAAATCGCTCGGTGACCTTTAGTGAATATTGCCTGGCATGCTCGAGCCAGCTTTTCGAAAACGACGAAAAATAGGCGTATTCGTCGCTGAAGATGGCATCGGCCGCCTGAAATTGCTGCAACTGAACCAGCCAGCACTGCTCGCAAACCCAGGCGTGCAGCGGATAAAACGGTTCCATGGCGCTCAGATTTTCCGGTTTAATGTTGTCGTTGGACACGGGAGACATACCCAAATCCGCAACAGAAACTTGCAGTTCACTCGCGCAAAAGCGACATTTTCGTTGTTCAACCGCCATGGGTGGTTCTCCTTGTGAATCTCAATGACCGAATAAGGGTGGATAGAAAAGGCTCAGTGGGTTAACCGGCTGATCTGATCAAATACGTATTCGCTGAACGAGGTGGCGCAGGTGAACGCCGGCGACACGGCGTTCAGTATGTGGAAAGACTTATCGTCCCCTTCCATGACGAAATCCATTTCCAGTTTGCGCGTGCGCACATCCAATAGCTGTGCACGGATACCGGGGGCGCCCCATTTTGTATATTGCTCCGCCCTGGCATCGTTAATCAGTTCGCCGGCAAGCTCGACGATACGCGGCCGATAGGCCTTTTGCATCTCCTCCCAGGCAAGCTTGCGAAAACCGAAGTCGTTGCGGATAAAGAGCTGGGCTTCGCGCCCCACCACTTCCAAAAACTCACGGGCACTGAAATTTTCCAGACCCCGGTAGTGCTCCCGCCAGAAACAGGGTATGGCAGTCGGCCCGATCTTGGCGCGCCCATCGAGGGTTACCGTGTGGTGCACACCAAGAAAAGGATTACGCAAATCGGGAACCGGATAGATATTGGTTCTCAGCCCCTGCGCTTTGTCGTTGGCATACAGATACAAACCCTTGAAGGGCAGAATCCGATAGTGTTGCGAGAACCCATAGCCGTTGGCGATTTTATCGGCGTACAAGCCGGCGCTGTTGATCACGTAGCCTGCGCTGATATCACCCTGGGTGGTTTTCACGACCCCATTGCTGTGTCCCAGGTACCGGGTGTTGGTACGAATCACAATGCCCTCCCGCCGGGCATTGGCCACAAATGCCGCCATCACTTGCCGCGGATCGACGCTGGCCGTGGTCGGCGAAAACAAAGCGTATTCGTGCGTGCGCACCCGGGGCTCGATTTCCGCGGCCTCTTTAGCGCTGATTTTGTGCAGCTCCACGCCGTTGGCCTGTGCCCTGGACATAAGCTCATCGAGCACCGGCAACTCATCGGCGTTTTTTGCCACCACGAGTTTGCCGCAGCGGTTGATGCCCAAGCCCTGTTCGTCGCAAAAGCGCGCCATGCGCCGATTGCCGTCGCGGGTCAGCCGCGCTTTCAGGCTGTTCGCCGTGTAATAAAATCCCGCATGCAGCACACCGCTGTTGCGACCACTGGCATGCTCGCCGCAGTCGCGCTCTTTCTCAATCAGCGTGACGCTGGCGTCGGGGAAACGCCGTCTGGCCTCCAGGGCCAGATTGAGCCCTATGACGCCGGCGCCAATCACCAGAAAATCACTGACAGCGGCCGCCAGCGGGGCCTGATGCGCGCTAGCCATACAGCAGCCCCCGCACCCCCAGCGCAACACCGGCCAGCATGGAGCCTATACTCAGCCAGCTCCAACCACCGCGTTTTTCCGTAATCAGCAACTCACAGGCGTAAAACACAATAATCATCTGCACAACAAAGGTGACGCTGCCGCTGCCCCAGAGGTGTCCGCGCGAGATAATCAGTACCGCCAGCAGACAGAAGGCCACCAGATAATCGGTTGCGGTCAGGTCAAACTCAATCTTGCGTCGCCGCGGAGAAAACTTCACCGCCGCGGCGAACGCCAGCGCAATCAAACTGAAAAACAGCGCTTCGCCAAGCTCGGCAAAGCCGCTCCAGTAAGCCGGGCGGTAAGTGACCCACAGATACCCCACCTGCGCGGCGATAACGTAAATCAGGGCGCGGCGCATCAGTGAGTGCTGCCCGCTGCCGACGAACAGGTCGAGCAGAATCAGCGCCGCCACCAACAGTGACATTTTGGCGAAATCCTCGGGCACAGTTTCCACGAACAGGCTCGCACCGATGAGAAAAAACGGAATACTGATCGCGAGAAAACGTCGCGGAATGACCACCAGCACGTGCTTGAGCACTTCGTGCGCCATGACTTTGGTCTGATTGTTGCTCGCCTGTCTGTGCAGTTTCCAACCCTTGTGCTCGGCGACATTCACGGCACCGAAAATCGCCAGGCAATAGATCACGTACACGCTAACGATAATAAAGTCGGATTCCAGCCTGAGCACGGCGCCGGTGGTGACAAATATCATCTGCAGCGAATAAATAATAATTACCGACTCGCGATGCACAAAGCCGAGATCGAGCAGGCGATGATGGATGTGGTTGCGCGTGGCCTGGAAAATGTTCATACCGCCGCGGGCCCGTTTAATCAGCACCACGAGAATGTCGGCAATGGGTAGGCCCAACAGCAGCACCACCACGGAGGGGCTGAGATTGACGTCGACTCTCTGCGTCAGCAGGATGGCCAGAAATGCCAGCGTATAACCGATGAACTGACTGCCGGAATCGCCCATGAAGACGCGTGCCGGATGCGTGTTATAACGCAAAAAACCGAGAATACCGCCGATGACGGTAAAGGCGACGGTCAGCGCCACTTCGCCGTCGCTGACAAAAAACGCCAATAAGCCGATCGCACCCAGACTGAACAGCGACTCACCACCGGCCAGACCGTCGAGGCCGTCGGAATGGTTGATAGCGTTGATCATCCCCACCACGGCTATCAGCGTAAAGGGGATGCCGATCTCTGCAGGAATCTCGCCGCCAGGCACGAAAGGAAAGTGCACCACATACAGATCGCCGTAGAGGATGACAATCAGCGCGGCGACAACCTGGCCGATGAACTTCGGGTAGTGCCCGATTTCAAACACATCATCCCAAAGCCCGAACAGAAACAGCACCGAGGCGCCGTAAACATAGGACTGACTCAGTTTATCCGGCGCCAGCAACAGCATCAGCGGCACCAGACTGCCGACGACAATGCCGACGCCCCCCACGCGGGGGATGGGTTCGGCGTGCACCTTGCGCTGGCTCGGGATATCCACCAGCCCAAGGCGTGGGGCCAGACGCGACATCAAGGGTATCAGCACCATGCTGATGGCCATTGCCGCTACGAGTGCCAGGAGGTTATTCATCGTTGCCCATTCGGGGAAGGGTTACTGCATCGTCCGGATCACCATCCATTGCAAGTCCTTAGTCTCTCCGCCATGCTCCCCGCCACAAATGCCACACATGCCACAGGCCGCACAAGGTTGCCGCCGCGCAGGCAGGCTAACGGCATCATCGGGCGCTTCTTAAACGATTAGTTTAACGGGAAATATGGGCTAAACGAAGGGATTTTACCAAATCAAAACAGCCGCCTGCTGCCGGGCGTGCGATTGTCGCCCGGAGCAGACAGTTTAGTAATTACGACGTGAGACTGGCACCAAGCTAATCAGGGCGATCAACGCCAGGACCAGCGCATAAGGCACGGCCGGCCCTTCTTTGTCGGCCGCCGCGCCGGCGCTCGCCTCTCGGCCGCCGGCGACATCGGCTGCAACAGCGGCTTTCTGCAATCTTCCGGGCCGCGCGTATTGCTCGGGATTGGCCGAAGCCGACATGCTGTAAACCGGAGCCTGCACCGCCGCCTCTACGGCCGGCGCCCCCGTAACAGCCAACGCAACATCGGCTTTGATCATTGCCGATTCGGCTGCCGTCTCAGGCATCCCTGGCATCCCCCCACCTCTTAAAGCGGTCTGAGGAATGGCGGAGGCCGACTCGGACTCAGGTGCAGTAGCGGCGACCTCGGTGTCACGCAGGGAAATGTCGGGGCCGGATTCGACGGTAACCACCGGCTGTTCCGCAGTAATCACCGGCTGTTCGGCGGTAATCACCACGGCACTCTGTTCGCTACCGGCCAACACCGGTCCGGCCAGCAAGCAGCCGATCAAGCCAATATACAACCCTCTGCGTAATTCCCCGCCCCGTGCGGCGCTTTTGCGTTCATTATTCTTGCTCATAACCCTTCCAATAAAGTTGTGACTAACTATCGCTACCTGATTATCGGGCTATTTATAGTGTGTTAAGTGTAGACCACACGCTATAACATTTCATATACATAACCCCGGCATCGTGCCTGCCCACAAGCTCCGATTTGAGCGTTGTCGAACAGCAAGGCGCTTCGCGATGACTTCACATCAATAAGCAAGATAAATACCAATTTATATCTACATGAATAATAAGGATTAAAAAAAGAAAAAAAATTTTAGTGTAAAGTTTTCCGTCTTTTTTGCCCGGTCCATGGATTTTCGCTGCTCATCGCCCCCTGCTGATAAAGGTTAATCTTACATTATTTTTCATATAGTTATGTAAATTAAACGAGTAATAACCCGTCCCGCCAGCCGTATACTGGCTATTGTGGATATCCGTAATACGGTGTAAATAATATCTACTTTTTTACCCGCGAACCTAACGGTTATTAATTCAGTTTCATGAGGTTAGAGCGGAATGAGGGAGTTGAACCGATTTTGTCGAGGATTTTAACAGCGGGAAAAGGCGTGAGAAGCGATTGGTGCCCGGGGCCGGGGTCGTACTCAATTTGTCATCAATTACTTATAGGGCCTTGGCGTAGATTTGGCGTAGGCGTAATTCTGGCGTAACTGATAAATGAATGGAGCCCTGCTCGGGCTGATTCTCAGCGAACTATACCACTGGTTTGGCACCGGCACGCTGTCACGATTGTTGCCGTTCCCTCCCAAGGGCGCCGGCACGAGACACCGTGCCCAGTATGGCTTCGACAAACATCGAGGGAGGCAGCGCTGACCATGCGAGGACCAATCCACATGCCGGTGATTACGCACTGTTACACTGAACTCTCACGATAGAGATTCGATGCTCGGCGAACCTCTCCAGGAGGAGATCAATCGCTTCCGCCGTCCGTGTTCCCCAGCCGATTGTAAACGAGAAATTATTCAATTTTTAGGCTACTTTCCGAGATTTGACTTCTAGTATATCCACCGCTGCTCCCGCAGGTAATGGATCACCGCAAACAGCTTACTCGCCTGGGGATGCCCTTTTGGCCCGAACATACGCATGAGGCCCTTGCTCGATTTATCGAAGCCCCGGGAGAGCTCTTCGAACCCGATTATGCGTTTGTCTGGAGCGGCCATGGTATTCATAGCGTTTTCAGGTACTCCAGCAAGCTGTTCTTTTGCTCGCTATTCAAAGACGTTCCGTATTCGTGGCCGCGATTCGAATTGCCGGGTTTTCCGGTATCAATTGCGAACGTCCTGTCAGGAATTTCTTCTTGGCTGAATCCGACCGTGGTCGGGTCGTATTCTCGGGATCCAACGATCACCACTGCCGGTCGTTCGTGTCCCGGCAATAACAGATCGCGAAGAGATGCAACCGAATTGTTGTGTAAATACGGCGCTCTTGCCCAGATACCGTCTAGCGGCAGGGCCGGATATACTTTCGGTTTTGTTGCCACGTCCGACAATGGGCTCCGCCATACGACCGGATCACGCCCGAATTCGTAGTCGATACTGTCTGGATGGGCGTCGAAATAGGCACGCTTAATACGCGCCAATATCGCTCCGGACCTTTCGTAAAATGGACGGTCACCGACAGGCGCGTCAAAATTTCGTGCCGCAAGATCGTCCGTACCGACCCTGTCTATCGAAAAGAGCGGATAGTTCACCAGCCCATTGCTCAGCGTGTGGCCCTTGTTGTGACATACCGCGCAGTTTTCGTCATATACTCGCCTTCCTTCATCCGCCTTGTCGCGGTCTATTGGCTGAAACAGGGACTCCGGCCATTTCGGCGGCTCGATCTTTCGGGCCAATAGCTCAAGTTGATGCAGGTTTTCGACATCGATCGTTGACGATACGCCATCGGACAGGACTACCGCACCCAGGCCCAGTGCCTGTCCCATGTTTCTTTCGAGGACGGAATTCGTATTCGCCGTCCAATGCAGCCACGCCTTGTTGTCAAATCCCCAAAGCGCCGGAAACGATACGGGTGCCGTCTTGCCGGTTACGCCGAAGTCCTCACCAAACAGTAAGTTCCTCGCTGCACCGAACGCGTCGAGGCGACCGTAACCCGCATCCGCATCCGCGGTTTTAATCGCCAGGTTCTTTAGGAATTCGATTCGGGCGATAAGGGCGTGCACTTCATGACGCACCAGTTGCCACCAGCTGTTAGCGTCGACTGTCGCGGAGCGCAATTTCGCCAACCTCGGGTCTGATGGCTCGATTGAGAATTCCTTGTGCATGGAAAACGGGCCAACATCGTCAACCCTTTCACGGACGTTATATATGAGTGCCAGCTGTTTGAGCTTCTCATCCCGAGCCAGAGTTTGGTGTTTCAGGTTCTCGGGGTGTTGCGCCAACTCACGTTCAATAACGGCCTGTTCTTCGGCGACGATACGCACGAGACTCTCCCGAATCTCCGAAGCCGGTATGCCACCGAGCTGTACTCCTTCTTTGTCGCCCTTGAACATTGACAGTGCGGCGGGAAACTCTGTATCGAAATGGCCAGAAGCCATGGCAGCGTTGAACGTAGCTATGTCAGAACTCGTTTGCAGGCTCACCAGGAAGTTGGTCAATTCCGATGGAGAAGCAAGCGTCGCCTTCAGGGAATCAATCAGTTCACCGAGGAACCTGGCGATATCAAACATAGCGGGCGCGCCATCAACCCGGTAGCGTTGTCCGTTATAGCGAAATTCCGCCGTGTGGCAAGCCGCGCAGTTCACACCTACAACTTTGAGCCCGAGCACGTCCTGCTGCGAAACGGACAACCCGACCGCCAACCCAATGGGTCCGTTGGGATCCCCTATAAGGCCAAACCGATCGTAGTCTTCGGCAAATAGTCGTCCCGTATGCGCGTTTTTTAACGCGCGGTACCACGCGAGCGGAATGAGCTCACTACCTTCAGGAGTGTGGTAAAAAGCCGCCCTGTCGCAATCACTGAGACCGTTTGATTCATCTACCGTAGGCAGGCAACCTCGTGGCATTCGTTCCGCGACACGTCCTTCGAGATCAGGCCCCAGCGACTGCCAAGAACCCCAATTGCCAACATACGTCCGCGCGACCGAACCAAGTGCCGCATCAATCTCCGACTGTACGTATTTCACGACCATGTCGTATCGGTCAAGGGCTGCATGCACATGCGACTTGTACTCAGGCGAATTGACCGGTTGAAATTGCGCTTCTTTGAACTCCCGCAACACATACTCGATGTCGACTTCGATACGTGTGCCTGGCGACTTTTCCGGCGGGATGTATGGAACCGACTTTGTCTCCGGTACAGTTGCTGCGTGAAGGAGCACATCTGTGAGATCCTTGTAAGAAAGAAGGGCATTGACTACCCGGGTGATTGGATTCTTTGAGTTGCGTACGCGATCCAACTCCCGAACAAGATCGGCTGTATTCGATCTAATCGACTGATCATGATGATCGTGAAAACCTTCTATCCCAAAAGAACGAACATTATTGCTATCCTCCATTCGCACATCTTTCATCGGCGTAAGGTTCCGGTCGAATCGCGCCAGATAGTTTTGATTGTGCAGAAGTACCGCTTGGTACGATTTTCGGTATTGCGAGCTTTCTTCAAACGAAAGGGGATTGCCGCTTGCGGCCGACTGAAATACTTCCAGGTTGGCTTGACGACTGCCGTTATCGTCGAGTTCCGTGTGCGGTACGGTGATGGCAGCCGCTTCGTAGATCAGATCCACGCGGTCATGAATGACGGAAGCACTCAGCGGAGCGGGGTTGTAGGGCAATGCAATGAAAAAAACAACACTGGCTACTACAATCAGCCCGATCACTGCGCCAGCCACAATCGTGAATCGCCGAAACAGCTTGGTCATTTGACATACTCAACTGGTTAAAGGGTTTTCAGATACTCCAGCAATGCTCTTTTATCTGACCCGGGTAGAGTCGTGCCGTATTCATGCCCACCATTGCCATTGCCGGGCATCGCCGTGTCGTACAGAAACCCCGACTCGCAGTCAAACCCGACCATTTCCGAGTTGTACTCGTCGCATCCACGATAAAAGCGAGCCGGACGAGCGCCAGGTGCAGCCAACAACGAGTAAAGGTTCGGAACTGAACCGTTGTGTAAGTATGGCGCTCTTGCCCAGATACCATCTAGCGGACTGTTAGCATAGCCATCGCTTTTGCGATAGTGGCTGAATTGCCACGGCGTGCCTTTGCCGACGGACCCGAAGTTGCGCAGTAATTCGTTCGAAAACGCATCTAATCGTTTCCGGTCTGTACCGACTTCAGCTATCGGCGTGGTCCCACCGTAGCTCGCACCACCCTTGTCGTGACACTCGATGCAGCCGCTGCCGGCGTATATTTGAGCACCGCGTGAGGCAAGGGCCGTATCCACGTCGAATGGGTAAAGGGGTGGCGGCGCATTCAAGGACCAGTCTTCTACGCGCGCAATGCTCTTGAAATCTAGCGAATCTGCGCGAGCACCGCCTGCAAGGGCTGCAGATAAATTGCGTTCTTGTAGTGAATTATTGTTTCCGTCCCAGTGCAGCCAAGCACTCTGTCGAATACCTTGATTCCACAAGGAAGGAAAGTCAACGGTGGCGATGGTGTCGTCGTCCTTCGGGTGCATCCCAAACCTGAAACGCCACGGGTTTCCCGCATCCGTGCGACCCGGGCCAAACCGCGGTCGCGTCGTCATCCAACTATTGTCTTCGATAACAGACGAAGCTTGCCGACGGATTTGCGGAATGATTACCCATCGATAGACCAGTCGATCGATCAGGCCCAACGGTTCGTTCAGGGTACTCAAGGCTTCGAATATCGCGTCGGCATCGAATCGTTTGTCGACGGAGGCCTGCAAGAGAAAATCAACGTATGCTTGAAGATCAAGTCGAACCGCAGGAGCTCCCGGAATTATGGCGCCGCCGTCAACCGTCGTCGAATGGCACGTTGCGCAATTGAATCCGACGCGATCTATACCATACCGGCGAACGGATATACCGACCGGGAGCGTATGACTGGGTTCCCGATGAAAGCCAAAGCTTTCGTAGCCCCCGGGAAGTCGATCCTTGAAGATGACGGGTAGTGCCATCCAGACTTTATACGGATAGCCGTCTACTTCCGCACCTATCGATCCATACTTGAAGTGTTCAAGGTCGTCGGTAAAGCGCATGGCTTCACCAACGCCTACGTATCTGCCACTTAGGATCAGCAAAGCGATGACGATCAGTACACCAGCAACTGCGGCTACTCTGACAAACATGATTTCTCTCAAATGTTAATTGGCATCGAATCCTGATCCACCATTTGCATTGAGTGCTGACCCTCTACAGATCTTCCAATATACGAGTACAAGCCGTTATTGCGCCAGGAAACGAAGCAGATATTTAACGCAATACGCGGTCAAAATGGGTCGATCGAGCATGCAATTCAACACTTATTGGATTCCCTTGCAATCAGCACCCTTCACTACAGAAAAATCACTATCGTTAATAGTGCTCTCTTCAGATTTGAGCAAGCTCTGCCATTCACTGATCCTGGCTCTACGTTTCTTTGCATCACATTCTTTTACCGAACCAATGCCGCATGGGCACTTTTCACTTCCCGCCAACTGTATCTGGTGCCAAGTTCTTTGGCATAGTGAACAAGGAACGTAATACATTTTCTCGTAGTGCTGCCTTCTTGTTGGGCTCCATAGCGGAGGCAATCTATTTTTATATTTCTCCACTAAGTCATTTTTGCTGAGAGGGGTTCTAATGGTTTGCTCGGAGAGCGCTGCCCTGTTGCCAATAAATATGACGGGCCTTTCAACGGGGTGATCGACGCTGATGTGCGTAGATAACTCTTTGGTGGATTCAAACTGCCTAGTGCAGTAAGCGCAGTAGTGAATCATGGGCGTTGGTGGATACTGGTCACCTAACCCGCCACGTTCCCAGTAGCGGTCAACTGCCGTTTCCTGAATCCATCCAACTGTTGGCATCAGAACCCCCCGTTTTTTCAAGATTTTTGTTGATCATACCGGTTCACTTCAACCACAGTAAAGTTGCCAGGAAGCAGTTTGGCTTTGAAGTTCGCCACTGCTACCTGCCGGTAAATGCCTTGGATCTTCGCCCTCGCCTTCTGGGGCCGATCCTCGAGCGAACGAAATCTAAGGATTAACCAAAATCTATTGATTTACAGTTGTTTTGTAAGCGTCGCCAGCGGCTGAGCCGGACGTCCGGTCGAACGGGTAGGTCATCAGAAATTCTGTTTACGTATAGAATCATTCCCTTCCCATGCACTGCCATTCATTGAGGGGGTAAACCCGTATCAAAACTCCCCATCCCTCACACTGTGCGCCTTCCCGAGCTGTTTAATCGCGCCAGGCTCCACCGGGTCATTGCCGTCAAGCGGCAAGCTGCCTTTCTCGATGATCTTGGCGGCGACGCTGGTCAGCTTACCGAGCAGGCCCGCGCCCGGCAGTGCCTTGCCGTCACTGTAGTAGTCGAACCACGGCAGTCCGGCCCGGGTGTAGTCCATGGCTGTTGGCGGCTTGTGTGGCGGTCGGCGGCCGGTGATCGCCTGGTACATCGCGCTGTTGGCCATATGCACGAAGCAGCGAGCGCCCTGTTCCTGATCCCAGGCGTCGGTGCCGTATTCATCCTCGTAGATTTCCTGACGCATCAGGCCGCCAGGAGCCAGACCCATATCCGGCTCGGCCGTCGCGCGGCGGCAATACGCAGGTTGTGCCAGATAATTCAGCTCTTCGTGAACGATAGGTTTCTCGAAATGCTCGGCATACACCTCGCGCTTCATGGGATAGACGATGATCTGCAACCCGCCGTGCTCGGCCTCGCCGGCGATCTGCTCCTCTGCCGTGTATCCTTCCCCCAATGGCATGGCCACGAACTGCCGGATATAGCCCTTCGAAACATTGAAGCCGTCCAGCCAGGGTTGCTCAGGCGTGACAACATAGTCCTGCTGGTCGGCCGAGAGGTCATTGGTCCAGGCGGCACCGGACACGGCATTTATCTTCCCGGCGGCGATCTTGATGGCACAGGGATAGCCGCCCGAAAAATGTAGCCAGAGAGCCTCGGCCTGGTACATGGGAAGGAACACCCCGCCGCGCCGGTGCCACGCAGCAGGCAGCTTCTCTGCATGGTCATCCACGTGCGCGACGGGGAAACAGCCCAGACCGGGAGGAAGTGGATAGTCGCGATTGTCATCCGGGATGCGCAGGGTACGCTGGAAGTCGATCCGGCAACCTGCCTTGGCATGCACTTCCGGAAAGCGGAAACTCAAAACGTCGTTGTTTAGTTCGATCATGCTTACTCCTCCCCTTCGTTTACCAGTCGCCGTCGCGCACCTTGCGCACTACCCGCAGAATCGCGTGATCGGGACTGGACTTGAGTTGCCGGATCAGGTCGGCGAAGAGCGTCGGCCGCTTGCGGATGATCGCCAGCAGGTCCGACGACACCTTCCCGGCCATCGCCAGCAAGACATCCACGTCCTCTCCCAACTCCTGCGCCAAGGCCCGGATCTTCTCCTCGGAGGGCGGCGCCACCTCCTCCCGCTCGATCTTGCTGAGGTAGGCCGGCTCCACGCAGATGCGTTGTGCCACCTGCCGCACCGAGAAGCGCCGATCCGTCTCCCGCAGCCTTTCCCGCCGATCACGGATGAATTGTCCGAATGTCATGTGTACTATATACTACACACTAAAACATGGCGCAATAGGTGAGTAGCCGCGATGGCTGACAACCGATATCGAAGCGAATCCTTTTCCTGGCTCGCCACGGCCTACCATGAAGCGGGGCACGCGGTCGTCATTCTGCTGCTCGGGCGCACGCTGCTATGGGTCGAGCTCACCTCCCATTCGACGGGGGCGGCATGGAGGGAATCCATTGAGGCGCGCTTGGCACAGCTTGCCGAGGAGGCGAATCGCCGCGGCCGAATGCCGCCAGAACTGCTTCGTTTGTGGCGCGAAGAGTTCTGGATCAGCGATGCCGGCGCCATCGCGGAGGCGGAATTCAATCTGGTCCCGGATGACGAGCTGATCAATGGCGCTTTAGGGGATGAATTGCGGAAACTGGCGCTTATTCCGGATGAAGACCGGTACGCCTTTGTGCGCGATTATTTTCATCGCCACGTCGGTCGCTGGTGTGACCTGATCAAAGAGGATTGCCGACAGTTTTTTCGATTACCCCGCGTATCGGCCATGACGCGCACACTGGCCGAAGCACTGTTACGGGCGCGACGCATGGACGGCGAGGAAGTGATCGATACGCTGCTCGCTAATCGCGCTGCATCGACCGGCCAGATGGACTTGTTCTGGGTACCGGGTGGAGAACATCCGTTTGCACATTGCAGGAAGCACCCCCCTTTTAGGCAAATGCGGCTGCTGTAGACAGCCAATGTGACTGCCGGGACGCTCGGTTATTAAATTATAAACAACATAAAGTATATATTCTATATTATTGTATTTTATTTATTCTATATACATCAGATACGGAGCCAGCTCTTCACTGCACGGCCTGCGCCTAGCACATCCATCCGCCTGATAAAGCCCCGAAAGCGGCCCCCATGCCGCCGCCTTTTCTTCTTTTTCTTTTACAACAGCGACTTAACATATCGCCACGCACCAGCACTTGGGAGCACTGGCGGTGACCGAACCCCTCTCTGCAACACACGAGTACCTGCTCGCGCACTACGGGCCATTGTTGACATTCAAGCACTTAGCCGAGGTGATGCACCTCAGCCCGAACGGGGTGCGTATGGCCATTGCGCGCCAACGCCAACCGCTGGCGGTGGCGCTGGGCGAGGCGCGGCGACAGCTGGGTCGACGGGTCTATTTCGAGGCGCGCATGGTGGCCGAAGCCATCGATGGATGCTGGACGATCCCCGCCAACGTTACAGCGAAATTACAACAGGGTCGCGGATCGTCCGATAAGGGATTGACGACGTATGAAAAATGCCATGGAGGGTTACAACGATGACATACGATTTCTCACAGATAAATCTGCAATATCTGATTCACGCCCGCGATCTTACCCGGCAGGATCCGCAACTGGCTGCGACGCTGACGGGTCTCGGCGACGACCTAGCGTACATGCTGGCGGAGCTGACTCCATACCAATTGTCGCAGATCGCCCAGATCAAACTGCCACTGTTGATTCCCCGCCAGGAGACTTGGTGGTGGTCGCGGTTGTTCGCTGCCCTGCGCGAGGGGCGTGCGGAAGAGCTCGCGACCATTATGGAACACGCCACGCTGTTCACAGTGCTATGACTGGGAGGATGAGCCATGAAACCTGGAACCGATTCGTCGGTGTTGCTTTCCAGCCTTTGTCCTTTCGCCAAAGCCGATCGCGCGGTTTGCACGGTGGAGCTGTGTGGCTATGCCACGCGCATCCAGGAATCCGCGCGCCTCATCCAGCTCGGTGCTCGAGCGGGACTGGTCGCGCAATTGACCGGCCTGGAAAAGACCACGGTCAACCGCCTCTATCGGCAGTTGCACGGCGAACCTTCGCCTCCGGGACAGATGCCGTTCACCGACACCTGGTACCGGGCGCATGATCGTCGCATGTTACAGGCGACCCTAGTCTGGCGCCTGCAGCATCGTCTGTTACAAACCGGACGCAGCGCGGCACGAGCATTGATCGATGCGTTTGAAGCCTATGAGCGACTGATTGGCGAGCCACTCTTTGACCTGACCCGCGTCGTGCATGTACCTCGCCTGGTCAACATGGAGACCTGGCATGAGAGACCTTGTCAGGACTGCGGAACGTCCTTTCTCTCGCCCGTGGACAGTAAGAAACGCATTTGTCCCGGCTGCCGGCTTTACCACCGGCATCGCTGCCGTGATTGTGGCTTCCAGTTGCCGCTCCAATCCCGAGGCCGCCGGCGCGAGACCTGCCCCCAGTGTGGCTTCAATAAACATCGGGGGAGGCAGCGCTGACCATGCCAGGACCGATCCGCATTTCGGGGATCCGATGGCCTTGAGAGTCACCATCACCAGAGCACCAAAGGCGGTGGCGTGAATGAGTTGAGTATTTATCCGACAGTGCCGCCCCTGGCGCCCCATCGAGGGTGACAGGTGCAGCCACCGGGATCTCCATCGTAGATTGGTAAGTGCGACCCAACCAACTACTCAGGAGAGACCCGATGACCACACTGACACAGAGTACCAAGCGCAAGCTGTCTTTGCTGCAACTGGCCGAGGAGCTTGGCAACGTGTCCAAGGCCTGCAAGATCATGGGCTACCACCGCGACACCTTCTACGAAGTCCGGCGCGCCTTCCAGATGGGCGGCGTGGCCGGCCTGGTGGAGAGCCGTCGCGGTCCCCGCCACCCGCACCCCAACCGGGTGTCACCCGAGGTCGAGGAACGGATCCTGGCCATGGCCCTCGAACGCCCGACCATCGGTGCTCAACGCGTCGCCAACGAGCTGCGCCTGCAAGGCGTGAACGTCAGCCCGTCCGGGGTGCGCGGCGTCTGGCAGCGGCACGATCTGCTCACCCGGCACAAACGGCTGATGCGTCTGGAACAGCACGCGCAGGACACCACGTTCGTGCTCAACGATCAGCAGATCCGTCTCCTGGAACGGCACTCCTGCGACTTCCGCATGCGTCACGTCGAAGCCAACCGGCCCGGCGAACTGCTGAACCAGGACACCTTTTACTGGGGCACGCTCAAAGGCGTCGGCAAAGTCTACGTCCAGGTCGTGGTCGACGTGTTCTGCTCGCTCGCCTTCGCCAAGGTCTACACCTCGAAGATGCCCATCACCGCCGCCGACACCTTCTATGAACGCGTGCTGCCGTTCTACGAGGCCTTGGGCGTATCCGTCGGCGCCGTGCTCACGGACAACGGCCGCGAGTTCTGCGGGGTGAAAGAGCAACATCCCTACGAGTTGTTGCTCGCCATGCACGACATCGAGCACCGCACCACCCGCATCCGCTCACCGCGCACCAACGGCTTCGTCGAACGCATGAACCGCACCTTGCTCGACGAGTGCTTCCGTGTGGCCGGACGCCAGACCTGGTACATCCAGCCAGACGAGATCCAGCGCGACCTGGACACCTTCATCAACTACTACAACCTCGAACGGACGCATCAAGGCTATCGCCTGAAAGGTCGCACACCGGCGCAGGCGTTGCGCGATGCACTCGGCGTTGAGGAGCTGCCGCCGTTCATTCCGGATGCCTCAGAGGAGACAACAATCCCAGATGCGGCTTAGACTACGCGCGGAGGTCCCGGGTGTCGGGGAAATACGAGACTTGTACAGGTGGCGACAAGCCCGCCTTGACAGCCAATCTGGTCAGTACGTATACACCTGCTTGCACTGTTATACCGTACACTCTTGCGCGAACCGTTCCTCATCGGCCTCTTCCCAGTGCATCCTGGAATTCCTGTAATACTGCTTATCAATCTCAGATGTAATATTTAAAGGGAAGCGGTGGATGATCTTTATCTGGTGTTGCGGTCAAGATGTTGCCAACGATGTCTGCAAATCGCAGCGTAACCGGCTTGCTATCTCCATATAGGCAAGCGTTGTAGTTTAGCTTCGTCAAACCGAGCACATCTTTTAGCACGGTTTTTATAGAAGCCTCCCCGCGTTGAATCTCCACTTCCAAAGGATTCGGTACCTCCCACCCCGGATACGTCGCCAATCTCGGGATATAGCCACTAGACCATAAATAGGCCTTTCGATCATTCAATACCCAAGCCGTTCCTCTGACAAGCGGCTTCTTTCCTGCTCGATAGACTTTTAATCGATTAGATTTTCGTATTTTTACGCCCGTCAGCTGAATTCCATCTCCTACTGCCCGCGAAAATCCTGCCCATTCTTCATCGTTGAAATCTGTTCGCCCATGAATGAATACCTCAGCCGGCGGGTTTCCATGCTTTGCTAGATATGCCTGCAAGACAGTATTCATCAAGTCTTGTGCTGCCTCCGTAGAAAGGTGATATTCACGGTTATCTTCCGACGCCCAAGGTCCCATTGCGCCTCGAAAAACAACCCCATCTCCAGAATCCAAAAACATTTGGGCACCACAACATACATTCTCATGTGTTGGCTGTGTTTCGTCACGCTTGTAGACAAGCCCGATATAGCAAACACCTTTTCTGATGTCAGCGAGACGCCATGGGCTACCTTGCGACTTAAAGTATGCAGTGGTACATAAATTCCACGCCGTTGTGGCAGGATCCTGCATCTTTCTAACCTTAATCTGTCCATCTTGTATATATTCGCCATCGGAGAGTGTTGATTCTCTCACTATCTGGAGAACTGCCTTACCTAGAAGGCGCGCCTTTATTTGCGCATGAAAATCCAGATCAAACTGATAAATGCGCGCTTCCTCGGTAAAATCATCGAACAAGTCTCCGTATTCGAGGAAATCCCTGGCTGCTTTTTTACCCAAAGTCTTACCAGACGATTCACGCAGTGACGCCGGCACGATTGACTTCGGCCTTCCAAAATAGTGGATCTCGTCCGGAATTACGACAAACCATAGGTCCGGTTCACGGTCTTCTTCTCGACAGTGCCTTGCAATTGGGTTCTCGATTAAACTAGCGGTCTTATATATTGCATGATGGCGATCATCCAATCGTACCGTACGACTTAGTTCTACTTCATCTAGTTCATATTCCGCCAATGGTGTAGTCGACCAATTCGCATTGAACACAGCCGAGAAACCTGGCCAGTATTGGAAATGGGCCTTTTCTGGCTTAGCCGAAGGGATTACCCCTTGCACCCTTGCCAGCCACTTCTTAAATAGCTGGATACCACGCCTTGTTCCAACCAATCCATAGCGAATGACAGACGGCTGCCCTTCCTCCGTCGGCGGACCAAATAGCAACAGTCCATCTTTTGGAAAACTAGATCTTTGAACAAACCCGAACTCAAGGGACGGTTCCTCTAGCAGAATCATCTCACTATTCACCATCGCCACCCTCTTCTTCTTCATTAAAATCAGCGTAGAAATCTGCACCGTCAACCTCACCGACGCTGTCGTCGTCTTCGCTTTCATCCACCTGAACCGCCAAGTCACTGGCTATCGAATATGGTATTTCCAGTGCCAGAGGAAAACCGACCTTAATAGATTCCCCGCCACCTGTCC
Organism: Thiogranum sp.; assembly: GCA_030148915.1. GTDB lineage: Bacteria > Pseudomonadota > Gammaproteobacteria > DSM-19610 > DSM-19610 > Thiogranum. The sequence goes on along the minus strand of JASBSN010000013.1, from coordinate 54,075 downwards.
CGAGCACAATTTCGTCATTTCCGTTCGTGAGCCGGCTAAATAGTGCAAAAAGAATACGCCTCCACCGATCATTCCAGAATGACTTACAGAACGACTTCCTGAGGCGAAATGCTTTTTCTCCATCCGCAATCGTCGTAACACCATCATCTGTAAACGCCACATGCAACCGTATCGAGTAGACAGGAATCGGGCTTAGTGAAGCTCGCGCTGAAACTGCTGCGTGCCAAAGAGACGAATATTTCTTACTTTCTCCGACGAGTGTTATAGGCCTTGTTTTTCGATCCATGGGATCATTGTATGGCTGCTTAACCGGCCGTTTGTCATGAGATGGAATAAAGTATGCACGCTCGCGAGCCAGTTGATATTCGACACATCCAAAACCCCGAAGCGCGATTTCCCATGCAGCATTCAGTAATCCATTGAATACTCGTCTCCGGTCTTTCCTCTGTATTGCGAATTCGGTAAGAGACCGTTCGTCTAGCCACGTCTCCGTGGCAGTCTCAGCATGGCGAAGATGATTTACAGGAACACCAACACCATACGAAACGGTGTCCGGTACAGCGAAGGCAATTAGCGTATTCGAGAACGAATACGCCGGAATGTCTGCACTAAGAAGTTTTTCCTCCATGACCTTTGCTGCGCTGGGGAATGTATACACATGCAGCTTGTCCGGAACATTGATTGGAAGCCAACTAGCAAATGCAGGTTCTTTAGTAGTTACAAGTTCGTCCGATTTATCCTGTAGCGCCGTCGAGAACAACTCTACTGCGGCGTGGTCCGAGTTAACTTTTGGAACCCTCTCCTCGGCCAACTGTTTAGTAAGCTTGCGCAATCCGCTTCCCCAGTCATCTCTAAAGGATATCGCTAACCGGTTATTTAGAGCGGGCGGCAGTTGCGTGTAAGGAAGGTCATCTACTTTTAGCTGGATAATAAATTCTTTCAACGCAAGCTCTTTTTCGATGCCCTTCGCAATATTGATCTCGTTATCCACCCCCTCTGCAGTACGCGACGCGCGCGTAGTTACAACTAAGACTTTAACAGCTTCATCCCGGATCTTTCTCTCGATTTCTTGCCAGTGTTTACTCCCACCTTTAAGGTCTCTCAGATCAGCCCACACCCTATAGCCCATTGCCGAAAGTCGACCTCCCAGCCATGCTGTGAAGTCATTATCTGCAGGATTTGCGTGACTGATAAATATGAGATTGCGAATCTGGATATCTTGTCCAGTCATACCATAACAACTCTCGATTTGCGACGAAGTAGCGCCTGTATCGATCCTGCCCCAGGAAAGAATTGATCCATGAAGCTATCTCGTACTGATCGAACTACTAGTTCATCATGACTTTTCTTTTCTTGAAAAACAGAAATGACGAGAAGCGTGCGCTTCCTCACTTTGGAATCACGATCACTACAATCGACAGCAATGAGCATATCCAAAACGCCTTACCGGCCCACAGCCGTTTTGGTGCCGCCACCGTGTTGCGTAATGCGAGGACGGCACTTTATCTTCACGGCACCTCTGGTGAAAGAATCGTCCGAGGCCTTGCTCGACCAGACATAGGCTTCGCCCGCACCAAGATGGCTCATCTTCTCGGAGGTCAGTTCGCCGAGCGCGGCATTGGCCTTCTGGATATGCTTGAGCCAGGCTGGTGAATTGAACTTGTGCATAATGATCTGTGACGACAACTCAATTAGTGACACGGGCACCGATGGAGGGTCCTGGGACGCGACCATGATACTTGTCCCTTTGTGTCGCATCTCTCTAACCACTTCGACCAGGCCAGAGACCAAATCATCGCTCTCGATGTATTTATGAGCTTCGTCGAATACAACCAGCTTGTTGAAGGAGCTCCCCATGTAGGTGGCCTCAGAGAATATTTGCAGCATCACCACGAAAAGGCCAAGTGCTTCATCTTTTTCAATGTATTCGTCGCGCAGGTCCACGATGATCAAGCGGCCAGGACGGATCAGGTCTTGAAGGCGCTGGTTATCATCGATGTACTCGCTGGCAAACAATAGACGCGTCTGCGCCAATTCTTTCAGGTGATCGGACAGCCCGGAGTTGTCAATGCCTGTTCGGAGCGCATCCAACGTCAGGTTATCACGGAGTCCTCGCATGATTAGATTGATCTGCCGCATATACATGCTTTGACTACCAATCGCTCCCATCAGGAATTTCCAATGAGCCGCTTTGAGCTCAGAAGCGGAGAACGCAATGGGCTTCACCTCGATGTCGGGGTACTCGGCCCGGCGGTCATCCACCTTATTCGTAGGAGTAAGGATCAGCACATCCTTCAGAGCTTCCGGGTCGGCTTTGTAACGCTCACGAAGAATCCCGATCTCCTCATCCACCGAGTTCGCATTAATCATCGAAGTAAACTCTGGCGCATAATCCTGTGTCGGGCTGTAATGGAAAATGACCGTGGCGAGCGGGCTTGGCAGCACATTGATATGCTGAAGCGGCGTGGAGGCCATCTCGATCACTGTTCCAAGGGTGTAACTCTTGCCGCCGCCTTGAACCCCAAAGAGACTTATCGTGTGGGTGTGGTTGAGATCCAGTGCTACCTTTCTGCCGGAGACCTCTCCGAGTAATCCGTACTGGGGCGAGTTACCATTGACGCCAAGCATGATGTCATAGCTGACCCCTGCTTGTGGCGCAGACTCAGTTACCGGGTGCTCTGGCGCTTCAGGCCCAGCTTGAGGAGGCGCTCCCGGCACGGCAGCCACGGCAGTCTGTTCGTCCTCCTTTTCTTCGTCAGGAGCAATGGAGGTCGGAGGTGTTTTCTCGACAGATTCCGCCTGCTCTACCGCTTCTTGAGCAGACGCAGGTGCTTCGGCTGCTGCCGGAGGTATTGGCGGTGTGATCGGTGCTTCCGGCTTATCGACCCAGAGCTCATCCAACGTCCAGGACGTCGATCGCGCTCTCTTGGGCGCGATAAAGGCCGCGGCCTGGAGTTTCGGCACATTCGGTATGAACTGCTCGCTGAGAAGGTGCGTAGTCGGTTCTTCGTCAACTTGAGTCGAAACAGGTTCGCGGCAGTTGTCCAGCAAGGCGTGAATGAGATCCTTGCCGATGCGATGGAATTCAATGCCCACTTCGTTGTCCGGTGCTTCGGTTCCGGTCTTGTCGAAGTCGAAGATCAGGGCGCAACGTCTGAACTGAAGCGAGTAGCCCTGCTCAATGGATTCGAGTAAGCCTCGCGCTTCCTGCGCGGCGGTGGCATCAAATATCCCGTAACGTAGGGAGCGCTCCAGATAAAAACGAAGTATTTGCGCCAACTCACGGCTCTTCAACAATCTATCTGGTCGATCCGGAGTTTTCAGTGACGGATCGAAGTGGCGCTGGAGAATACGCTCGCTCTGATTAATTTGCAGTGAAACACTTTCCTTAAGCTGATTGTAAGCCGAGAAGCCGCCAACGCTCGCGTAGCATTTAACTTCTACCAAATTGCAGGTAATCGTTCGGGAACTTAAATCAAGGTCAAACAAAGCTAGATCTGTTCGTTTGAGACTTATCTCATCCAGGAGATAATCATATTCACCTACCGAATGATAAAGGTCAGAGTGCGCATCCAACGGCACAATAACCTGGTTGCTCAATGCACCCTGATATTCGAGATAGAGACGCGCCAAAGCCAGGCCAAGTGCTTCCGCCTGTTGTGTGCGTGCAGAAATAAGCTTTAGGGCGAGCTGGCCGGAAAGTGATCGGAGGTTTGCCAGGATTTGAACCGATTGCTCGCCGTCAGCGGACAACCCATACTCACGTAGCACCGGCTTCAGCATCGCCTCCAACTCATCAGTCGAGCGCGAGGAGATGATCAAATTATGTGTCGCCTGAGCACTGGCTCCCGGCACATAGTCAATCAGATAGTCCGGTCTGTTCTTCCGCCCGCCATGGTCGAAGAACTCAATCCCCATGTTTCGGTCGATGGTGAACACCCAGTCGCTGATCTGGTGGACTTCGTAGATCAGTTCTCGTTGAGCCACATCGAGGCCAAGGGTCACGACGGGCACGGCTTTAAAACTGGCACCCGAGGCTGCGACCGCCGAGGTCGCAAAACAGAGGTGTCGGCTCAGGGATGACAGTAAATCGAAGCATGCCGCGTGGTTATCCGCACCAAGAGAGCGCCCAACAACCGGCCGCTTATTCCAGTAAGTACCAGAATCGTCGTCAACAAATTCGGTATCAAAATCTTGTATCAGGCCGTGCAATGGGGCTACCCCCATCGGTTTTTCAGCTACCGAGAGCTCCTCGGCGGGAAATACGTCCAGGAGAACGCTAATGTGTGCAGGGAATTCCTTCGCATTTGCGTGAAATTCGCTCAGCGTGTGCTTGGCCAAATTGAGCTTGGAGAACAGATGACTGCCCGTAGAGGTCGCAAACGCATCAGCGGCCTCGTTCACGGTTGATCCGGGACGGACCATCGATTCTAGCGCCTCACCCAAAACCGGCGAGTCAGGGTCGGAGGTAAAGAGTCGGATATCGTAGCGCAAATCGGCATGCTCACGCTTCTGCTGGAGCGATAGCAGAGCATCCGCAATCACCGAACCGGCACCTGGATTGAAGATATTCAGCGATAGCTCCCGCACATACGGATGTTGGGAGAGATAGCGCTCGATCTTGTCTGCCATGACCCTCCCGGAAATATCCGTTCCTGCGGTGGAAGGCTCAGCCAAACCCAAAGCCGAACATATTTCCGCCATCAAACCGCGTGAATTTTCCTCGGTTGTTGGGGCATAGAGCGCCCAGAACGCATTGAAGTTGTCGACCGGTGTAAAGATGCGGCCATCCTCGACGGGCACACCCACGGGATAGGCTGACGGCACGAGACCATCCAGCAGCGCAGAGCGGACATGAGGAATGTGATCCTTTCCGCCGGCCTTGATTGTTTCAATCCAGTCCTTGCCCAAAGTAACCCAACTGCTCAGCCATAAAGAGCGGAGCGGATGGGTTGGGGAAACCAAAACTGCTTCCCGGTGTCTTCCACGGAAATCGGTCAAAATGACATGAATGGAATCAACGGCCAAAACGTTTCGGAGGGCTTGCAGGTGATGCTGGCGCTCGGCCCCAGAAGTTGTCTCAGCCTGACGGACAAGATTCCTTACCAAGTCGAGGTAAGCCTCGGCATACGCAAGGCACTCCTTTTCCGAGTCGCGGAACGAAAGACCTTGCATGATTAGCTCGGCAGTGTCTTTACGCACTGCTGCGAAGAATTCTTCTCGAGCGGCCAGAAAGGATGCCATCGCGGCAGAAGCTGGCAGTGTAAGTCCAACCTCGGAGGGCGGCTCGGCGGTATCGAGATTGATCTGCATTCGCCAGCCCGACGGATGTTTGGGCTCTGCCAAAATACGCTGCTCTATGGTTTTGAGCATACGCGAGAGCGGAATCTGAACAGCGCCTTCACGTCCGAATTTCGCCAGTAAGGTTTCCTGACGGGCGGCCCTCTTTGACCGACTGCCCTCAGCCCAGACGACACCGCTGATGGCAATCTCCTCCGGATCGCGCTCATCTCCCAGCGCAGTCAATTGCAGCCGGAAACGCGCATGCTCCAGACTCTGTTCAATGGGTATGGCTCGTTGCGGCGGTTCTTCCTCGATGCTGCCACCGGGCAGGACGTAGAAAGGCTCACTCTCATAGGAGCGTTTAGCGCCCTCGGAACTAGAATCCGCTTCCAGCGGGATCGGATCGCCATCGCCAGTCCAAGGCAGGACGCGGATGAAATGCCATCCCTCTTCGAATTCGATCTTGTTGAGCTTGGCCAGGTTAGTCGTGCATTGGAAGCGGGTCGGTGTCCAGGCCTTAACTTTCTTGGATTTCCCGACTGGACCATCGTTTTGCGAGATAATCTGTACCGTAAAGTGGTCTAGACCGCTGACCTTGCTCGGGTGCGGCTTGACTTCAAAGACCACGTTCATTTTCCGACGATCATTGGGAATCAGTACCTGTTGCCCAATCAGCTCAGATAACTGATCATCGGTTTCATCTTCCTGCACTACCGGAAGATCCGTTTCTAATACCGTCAACAGAACCTTATCCAGAGAAAGCTCTTGCTGGAACGTCCACTTGTCGAACGATATACTCCACCAACTCTTGTCGGTCGCGATGGGAGGCGTCCACGATTCCGGCTCCTGGACATCGTATTTCTCAAAATAGCTGAACAGGCGTGACTCCAGGGCTTTGTCGCTGAGTCCCAGATCCGCGATGCGGCCGCGAACTGACTTGTGAGAAGCCATCAGGCTGCGGACGCTACCAAGGTTCCGGCGAATCTTGCCATTGACCATCCCGGGATCGGCAAAAAGCCTGAAGTCCGGAATCAAAGTCAATTCATACAGACTGGCCCCGAGGGTTTCTCCATCAATTCCGTTTTCGAGCGCCGTAAGAAGGTACCGCACGCGTGAAATGTCGTCGGCAAAAAACCACCCCTCCTCCGTGAGGATGCCCAAGAGATCGCGCACATAGCCGACCAGCGTTGACGGCAGCCGGTCAAGCAGTGAACTGATAAGATCCTCGTAGATCATGGTGAAGGTCAGCTCCTCGAAAGTCGCCACACCAAAAGAATCCTCGGCGCTGGTGCGGAGCGAGGTCGGTATGAAGACCAGCAAAGGCTGACGCAGCTCGCCGTTGGCGTCAGGGTTGCGTAACTCCACCAGCTTGGTGGAGGTCACCCGGTATGGTTGGCCCTCCTGGTCGTGGCTGCCGAGGATAAAAATGTTCCCGTCGATCCGGGTTCGGCGCAGTTCCTTGCAGACCGACTCCATTACGTCGTCATCGAGATCGGTAACCCGCATGCAATGGCCTGGGCCTCGGTCACCCAGAATCGCTTCGATACGCGGGCACAGCAGACCAGCAACCGCCGCGTTCAATGTGTCCTGGGAAAGCTTGGTGAACGCGTCACTCATGGGTGCCTCTTGTTCTTATCTGTTCCGTGATTTCTCTCAATTGCATAGCGGGGAGAAACCTTCTGGGTCACGTAAGCATCCGACAGGTCTTCGTAGAACCCGATTTCGCGCAGGCGACGCTTGAAGGCTTCCACGTTGAGGCGCAAGGCGCGTCTGTCCAGAATGCTGCCATTGGCCTGGACTCCTTCCGGTAACCGGTCAATATGAATGCCGTAGCGGTTTCCAAGGAATGCTAGCAACTCCTCGATGCGGACCTCGCGGGTCACGAAGCGCCCACTATCCTGAGTGAGCACGGCCACCTGAAGCAGCACCTCCAGTAGCTTGCTCCCCAGCACAAACCGCCGGGGACTTCCCTTGGTTCGAGGTTGGGCGAGAAGGCCGTTCTCCTTGTTCTTCAGTAGAAGCGAATCCAGGCATTCCGTGATGTACTGGCGGTGATACTTGCCACGATACGCCATCAAGATTTCGATAAAGGATTCAAACTCGCCGAGCCCCATGGCGGTGACGTCCCGGATCTCCGGATCGACGTCCTCATTCCCCGAGGTCGACTCCTCTATCAAGCTGGCCAGGCGAAACTTGAAGTAGGCTTGGCGTTCGGCGTCGTGCTCAGCCTTCAACAGGTAAACCAGATCGCCGACGCTGAACACACCGCTCCCTGGCGTGGCAAGCTTGCCCGTCTTTTTGCTCAAATATTCCGCCATCTCATCGAGCTTCTTAACGATGAAATTGGCCTGCACGAAGGCTGGAATCTGGCGATAGAGTCGGTCCGTTGACTTGCGCGCCAGCTCGGCCATATGCGGATTGTTGACGTCGCCCATATCCACGATCAGCGCCACCCGGTATGGACAGCCTTCCAGCGCATTGTCGAGGCCTGGATTAATCGGACATTCCTTCGTGGTGCAGAGATCGTTGCCGGCGCGCTGCTTCACCAGCTTGGGCAGCATCTGCAGTAGCTTGAGGTGGTAGAGCGCTAGGTGGAAGGCCATCAGGGTCTTGAGGTAATCGACCAGCACGGAGCGCGGAATATAGGGCTCATAGGCCAGAAGCCGCAGAATGTCGTCGGCCATGATGTCGGCCTGGCCGATGCACAGCGGTTGGAAACGTGAAGGTTCTTTGGAGTCCTTCATGTCTTGGCTGACTTGGTGATCCAGACGCAGGATGGCCTGCGTTTCCACATCGACGGATGCGTTGGGGTCGTAGCGATCCGTCACCAGGTCGATCCCCGGGAAGAAGAACCGCTTCAAGGCGTCACGCGCCGCTTGTCCCTTGCCTTTTCGGGCATAGAAAAGCATCCAATAAATCTGCTCGGCCGCGCCATAGTCACGGGTGTGCTTCGCATTACGAAACTTATAGGTGTTGCCGTGAAGAGGACGTGGAGCAGCAAGAGCTTGGTTACTTTTGCCGCGATTCACCATATCCATCAAGTCAGTTTCGATCCAGGCGCGAGCAACGTCCGGATGCTTGTCGAAACCGGCGAACCATTCAGGATGTTCCAGAAAGTCCTCCAGAAACTCATCAACTGAAAGATCCCCTCCTCGGGGCGGCCGGCGGCTTCCGTAACCGTCATATTTCAGACGCGGAAACAACATTGTCAGAACACGATCCATCTCGATATGCTTGAAATCGAGATAAGAAACTTTTGGGATTCTGAATTCCTTGTCGCGTCCTTTAATTGACATGGTAATCAGCCCCCTTCTCTGAAACTCTCATCGCCAGCAACCCGTCGTCCTCCCGACGGATTTCATAGAATTTGTGTCCCGCTTTAGTTAGCAAAACTTCTTTGTAGGGAACTGAAGCCAGAAGATTCTTAAATACCGCCAAACTCAACAAGAAACCTTCCTGTTCCTCGATGCTGGGCCTGTAGCCATTGTTGAGCCGCATCAGCATTTCATAGATGTCGAGATTGATGCGCAGGCTGGCCTTGTGTCCGTCGCCGGAGTCGTAAAGCAGCACTAGCGCTTGAGACAGGCACTCGAGGAAAGGATGGGCCAGCGTTTCCTGCTCAGTGCGGAGCGTGGAACGGTCCCCATCAAAGAGGCGGTAACTGCGAATCGTGCCCTTGTCCACCTGCCGGACACGCAGCGCCAACTGGTTGCCCAACCGCGCCGGATCGCTCAGACCTTCGCCCCGGTTGATAGCCCGGAGCATGGCGGTAACCTCATCAGTGCTTTTCGCTCCAGGCTGCTTAATGGCATCCAGAAAAGGATCGATGCTTCCATAAGGCAGCATCTCTTTCCAGCCGATGTCGCGGCGCTCAAAGAAATGGCGCCGGCGCATGTGAGAGAGGTAATTCCGGTGCTTGGCGATCAGTCGAGCACGGTGCTTCGACGAGTAATCGCGAGGCAGATTACGAAACAGCGTCTCTACCAGTTCATCGTCGTACCCGGCGCGCTCCGCAAATGAGAAGCGGCTCATGGCCTTGGTCTTGGGGTCAAGGAAGCCAAGTTCGCGGTCCAGATCGGGGTTGCTGACTTCGGCGACGTCGATCTCGCGCAGCAGCGAAATCAACCGGTCATTGGAACCTTCCGCCCCCCCAAGCCACGAGTTGAAATAGAAGCCGTCAAGGATGCGATTCTGGGTCTCTTCACCGCCGTTCTGATACAGTTGGTGAATGCCGTCACAATCCTGGGTGCCCACCAGCATGAATCCCAGCGCCGACCGCAGGTCGCGCATGGTGATATGTAGTCGGCCGCGCAGGTGGGTGATGGTATAGAGCATCTTCAAACGTTCAATTACCTTGGGACCGGCAACCGAGTCCTGGAAGGTCCGGGCGTTGTGATAGGCAAAGCATTTGCCCTTGAGATCGCACTTTTCGCAGGCCTGCCAGTATTCCTGCTTCGTCATGCGGGCAATCAGGCGCTCCAGAATCGAAGGCTGACCTTCCTCGGGTTCGGCGACCACCGACCGCAGGTTGAGGTTGATGACCGCGACACCGCCTTCCGGAGCGACTCCGGCCAAGCCGTGCTGGATCTGCTTGGCGAGCACCGCGAACTCTTCTTCATGCTCCAGGAAGAAATCGACCAGACGACCCTCGTTGATAGCGATCAGGCGGGTCTGATTCTCGGGCCATCCGGAAGCGTCCTTGCCCGCGAAGGGGGCAAAGAATTTCTGCAGCACGGCATCATTGCGCTCGTCGCCTTCATCCTGGCTGCCGTCGTAGTTGCTCTGGTAGGCGTGTCCCTTGAGCTGGAAAACGGCTCCATTCGCACCGCGCCGTATCTGTGCGCCCTTGCTCTCGGCAAATGCCTCGAACTGCTGAATGAAGGCCGTCTTACCATCTCCGGCGTTACCGCTGATGATGACCAGGCGGAACTCTCCCTTGAGCAGTGCGGGCTTGAGCTTCTCGTCCAGATAGGTCGGTACGTAGGTAGCCTTGCCAATTTCGTCGAGGCCACGGGTACCCGCGTTGGACACCTGACTCTGGCTATAGAGAGTCAGAAGATGGGTGACAAAGGGGTTGGTGTTTGGCTTGATAGGCTCGAAGCCCAGCTTGGATACCACCTTGGGTCCGGCACCAATCTCGCCGGTCGTCAGCACCGAGCGCAGGCGTTTGACCTCTGCTAGGGCGATCAAGAACTCTTCCGCCGATGCGAAGCGGTTCTCGCGCTCCGGCGCGATCATCTTTACCAGCACATTGATCAGCGAAGAGCTGAGGTCGGCGCAGCCCTTGAACTGCTTAGGGTCCTTGGGCTGAGTCTTGATCGGCGGTGTGGGGTCGTCGAAAGGATACTTGCCGGTCAGGCACTCGTAGAAGGAGATGCCCAGGGCATAGAGATCTCGGTCCATCCGATCTGAAGCATCCGGCTCGGAGGAGCAATCGTAATCCGGCGGCAGGTAGCGGCGCGTACCGCCACCGCCTCGAACCTCGTCGTTTTCGGAGACCGCGACGTTGAAATCGATGATGCGGACGCCTTTATCGGTCCACAGCAGATTGGAGGGCTTGACGTCCTGATGGTAAACGCCGTGCTTGTGAAGATGGGCCAGCCCATCGGCAGCCTCACGCACGATGCGCACGGCATCATCCAGCGACAGCGCCTCGGCGTCGATCAGATCGGAGACGTCCAGACCTTCCACGTATTCAAAAACGATGTACGGTGTCTGCTTGGCGTCGGCCATGCGATCCGCCCAGATCACCTTCACCACATGCGGATGGTCGGGCAGATTGGTCAGGGTCTTGTATTCGCGGCGCAGCCGTTCGTACACGCTGCGGCGGTCCCTGGTCACCAACTTGATGACCCGCACCACATCGCCAAGTGAATCGAATACCTTGTAGGCGACCCCAAAGCCGCCGCTGCCGAGCTTCTTCTGAATACGGAAGCGATCGGCCAGAATGAAATCCTGTGGCAGGCTCATCAGGTCATCCGGGAGCTGCGGCACAACCACGGCGGGGCCGCTCGCATCTGGGGCCGAGTCGCTCTTGGCCTCAGGCAGAATCAGATCATCCAGGACTTTGCGGGCGATGGCAGCGCTGGTATGACGGTCCTCGGGGTCAAACTCGCAGAACTTCTGCAGCCACTCATCGATCCCTTTGGGCAGGTCCGGCTTGTGCTCCGAGGGCTTCATCGGGAATCTACCGTCGGCCTCCATCATCTGGTCGACGCTTTCAAAGGGCAGCTCACCAGTCAGCAGCTCATAAAAAATCAGCCCGGCGGCATAGAGGTCGGAGGCAATGCTGGCCTGGGTCGGGTCCTTGAAGCACTCCGGAGCCTGATAGGCGACTTCCAGATCATCCACCACCTGATCGGCGATGGTGGAGGTGCGGTTCTTGCCCACCCGGGCGAAATCGAAACCGGTCACCCGTGCTTGGCCGCCCTTGGTCACCAGGATGGCATCCGGGGTGAGGTTGCGGTGAATCACCTCATGCCGGTGCGCGTGGTCCAGGGCCGACAGCACGTCGCGCATCACCTGGAGTTTCTGGTCAAATGTCAGCGCCATTGAGGCCTTATTGATGTGCAGACGCAGGGCCTGGCCGGGCAGATCCTCGGTGACCAGCACCACCTTATCTTCGTCATCGGAGACGAACAGATCCTTCACCGCCAGCACGTTGGCGTGAGTCGGCATGTGTGCCACGGCGCGATAGGCGTTGCTGATCTTCTTGAACTCTTCCTTGCGGGCCGCCTCGTCCTGGTAAGGGTCGGCCTGATAGACCCGCAGGCGGGCCATGCCGCCACTCTTACCCAACAGGTTGTGCTTGGCGCGGTATTCGGTGTAGCGGTCGGTGCCGCCCAACTTCTCTTCCACCTGCCAGTCGCGGAACACCAGCGCCGCGCTCTTAGGTCTAGCGTTGCCGGTGATCGCCTTGGCGATCTGGGACTTGAAGCGGGTTATGTTATCCAGCCGGCTGTCTGGAATGCGGCTCGCGTCGCGGAAGTATTTCAGGCAGTGCTTGAAGTCGGTCACGTCCGGACTGTCGATGCCCGCCTGGTCCAACACGGCGGCATCATCGGCGGTGAGCAGCACGGCGGCATGCACATGGGCCTTGCGCAGCTCGATCAGGCCGGTGTTGCTTTCGCGGATGATGGTGGCCATCGTCTTGGCATGGCTGCGCAGCTTGGCCAACGGCGAGAAGAACGGCTGCCGCCCCTCGGGATACCACTTAGAACCATACACATCGATGTTGCCCCGCGTCCCTTTGACATCCACCAGATACACTGCATGAGGCGCGAGGATGGCGATGTCGATTTCGAACACCTCCTGCCCTTGGCGCATCTCGAAGTTGTGGAAGATCAGCCACCCCTCGGGAAGATGGTCCCGAAGGAAGCCGATGGCCTGGCGCTCAGATTCGTTCGCGGGTTGCCCGATGGGTATGACTTTTGCCATTAGCGGCCGCCCTCTTCGATTGCACGTTCTACGAGGCGGCGGGCTTTGCTTTCGTGTTCAATGGCCTCATGTCGAAGTTTGGCGCTCTGTAGGCCCATTGCACCAATCTCCTCGATGACCTCATCATCTAGGTCAGGCACCAGAGTTTCCCCGATCTGGTTAACATCTAGATGCGGGATGGAGGAGCCGTATGCGCGAGCTTTGAGTTGGCGGCGCCCATACTCGGACCTAAGTACAATGAAAAGAAAACCGGCAATAATCTCATTCGAGCAATTAATTCTAATTGCATCTTCTGAGACAGCAGATCCAACTATGGCGCCATAAGGAAGGACGGCAGTGCCGATAATGCCAGATATCTGCCCAGATCGAGGAACGAGCACTGTCTTCTGATCTACCAACAGCTCATCAATGTCACTCATGTTTTTTGGTATGAGATAGCTGGGCTGTGGGTCCGCCCACATCAATGCCGATGTTCCGAACATTGGAATACCAAACTCTGGATCATCAATCTGGATTCTCTTGAATCGTTTTGGCTCGACTATGGATACCGCCTTATTCGCTACAGTGGTCGTCGGAACCGATGCGGTTTCGAGAGCCCTTACAGCATCACGATGAAACAAACTATGAAAGGCGCCGTCCATCCGCTTCATCAAGTTCGAAGAAGGTGTGACACTCAAGCTGAGTGGAATGCCATCTGACTTACTGCAAGGTAGCGCTTGTAAGCCCGCGGCACTTTCTAATTGCGCGATAGCTCTCGCAATGATTCTGCTGGCATCAACGCGTTTGTTTGCGGCTTGTTGAATTAGCTCATGAGCCTGATCTTCCACGATGCCAAGGCGCGGGACAGGGAGATCTGCGATATGCTGCGGCTCAATATGCGGAATAATTGCGCCATATGTTCCGGAGGCAATAAGAGGGACTCCGAACTTGCTGCATAGGTAGGCATAGAGATATCCAGATTTAATTAAGTCTGGATTTGGGACAACCTTCATGATGTCCTGATTTGACCAAACTCCCTTCATGTCTGACCTGGCATAGGCCATTCTGCCGATGCTTCCAGAGCAGGTAATGAGAGTCATACCCGGCTTTATTTCGAGGAAACTAAGCTGCCTGGAGCGGGCATCTCGCTTGCTCAGCAGTGAAAGATTGGTCAGGTCAGCCTGAAGCAAAGAGGATGTGGTCAAAAATGGAACGCCATGATCTGGATCTTCCACATAGTTCCGGACAAAGGGTGAACCGTTGTAGATCCCGCCCTTATGCCCAGTGGTCAAATCCGTCAGCGGAGTTGTGTTCATCTGACTCAGAAGCTCTTTTGCTTCTATCGCTCCTGACACATAAGGCCCGCAGTCAAGGCGGCGACCGTTGTGTTCAATCCAGATACTTGGCACAACCTTACACTGAAACTTTCTGCTCATAACGTCACCTCGCCGGTTGCGCGAAATTCCTTGTATTTCGCTGCCACCAGCGGCAGCTCGTCATGAACGCGGCGGTTGCGGCGTGTAGTCCGACGGATTTCCACTTCACCACCTTCTCGAACCCGCTCGATCACCTCCTCATCGAAAACCAGTTCCTCTCCATCGGGGGCTCGCTGGAACAGGAGATTTCCCCGGGCGTCGACACCGGCCCGGTCCACCACGGCCATGAAGACCTTGTATTCCGGGTGCTCGGTATTGATGAGCTCCTCCTGGCTGCGGCGGCGCAGTACCAGGAGACTGGGCAAGGCGGGCGTCAGGCCATATTCCTTGACCGTGACCTTGAACGGCTCCACCGGCAGGTCAACCGAGGCCAAGACCTCGCAGTGGCGCAGAATCCACCAGCGCACGTACTCATCGCCGGGATTGCCCAGCAAGCCATCGGGCAACAGGATGCCCACGCGGCCGGTGCCGGGCTTCACCCATTGCAGGGCGCGCTCGATAAACAGCACCTCGGGCGGCACGCCGCCGGCGTTCAGATTGCCGGTGTTGCGGAATCCGCCTTCCTCGTCGCGCTCCCAGTTGTTGCCCAGGTCGTAGCGCTCCAGAATGGAGGTGTCGCTCACCGTCTCTTGGGTGGAGAACCAGGGGTTGAGCAGAACCACATCCATGCTGCCCAGTGGCATGGCCAGGCGTGCCGCCTCGATGCCATCCAGATCACCGTCCGGGAACGTGCGGGCATCGATGCGGAACACGCGGCCCGGGTTGCCAGTGGTGAACAGCAGATTCATCCGGCTGGCGACGGCCAGGAAGGGATCGATGTCGCAACCCAAGGCGTTGCTGGCCGCCCAAGCAGCGGTTTCGTTTTGCGCCTGGCGGATCTGTTCGTTGGTGGGCTCTTCAGGCGTGGTGCCCATGGCCGCCAGTTTTTTCTTGAAGATGTGTGTGGCGGTCATGGCCAGGAAGGTGCCGGTGCCGCTGGAGCAGTCCATGATGCGTTCGCCGGGTTGTGGGTCGAGCATATCCACTGCCATTTCGGCCACGTTGAGCGGTGTGGGATAACGGCCCTCACGGCCGTCCATCACGCTGCGGGAGACCGCACGGAAGGCCCCAGTACGGAAACGAGGTTGGGTTTCACTCAGAGAGTAACGGGCCAGCTCCATCACCACGCGTGCGGTCTCGAGAGGTTCCAGCGTCAGATCCCAACCACGGGTCAGCAGGTTCGGCTGCCAGGCCTTGGCAGCGGTAATGGATTCGTTGATGCGCTGGGCAATGGCCTGTTGGCCGACCTCGGTGAATGGCTCGTCGCCCCTGATCCAGAATTTGCGCTCGCCGGTGGGCAGGGTCTCATCGTGGATCTTGGCCAGCATCAGCACGGCCAACTGCTTGAAGGAATCCTTGTGATCGAGTCCCAGGTTGCGGTTCAGATACTGACGGCAGCGCAGCAGGGCGTCTTCCAGATCCTCCGCTTCGGCGCTAACCTGAATGACACCGCCCGTGCGGTCGAGATCGGTGGTACGTTCACCAGGAACCGGCCACACACCCAGCGGCTTGGGCCGGACCTCGAAGCGGGTGCGCTCGACCTGGAACAGGAACTCTTCCTGGCCGTTTGTCCACATGCCCAGCGTCGCGCCGGGGATCAGCTCCAGCAGCTCCTTGAGCTCACGCAGGTCGGCGTCGGCCTCGGTAATGGAACGAAGCTTGTCGCGCTTCTTCTGATTCTTGCAGACGATAATCCGCTGCAGGTTGTCGTTGTTGTGCTCGGCATCGGGACGGAAAATCGCGATGTCAATGCGCTTGCGCCCCTGGCCGGGGATCTGGGGGTTATAGTTGACCTCCAGATCGTCCCGGTCAAAGCCGTAGCTCTCGATGAGTTGACGCAGAACCTTCTGCACCAGCAGCTTCTTGGCCGAGGCGCTCTCCTTGTTGCCGGTCAGAATGTCGATGAAAAAATTATCGGAGCCGCTCTCTTCGGCAGCATCCTGCTGATCATCATTGACGTCATCAATTCGATCGTTCATCGCACCGCCACCTTCTTGTTGGCCGACCCTTTCGCCCTACCCGGTGATTTCTTCTTGGCAGGTGTCAATCCATCAAGTTCTGCAAGAAATTCTCGGTACTTTTCAGCGATGACAGGCAAGTCGTTATCTTCAACCTTCTCTTTACGTGTAAGAACCCGCTTAACCCACTCGCCCTTAATTCTGAACTTTTCTTCATGCTGACGAGGTTCGACGATTTCTTCACCATCGGGCGTGCGCTTGTATAGCTTGTTGCCACGACGGTCGAAACCAACCTTGTCCGCCACCGCCATGAAGACTGGGTACTCCTCAATGCCGCCTAATACCTCCGCGCGTTTTTCTTGGTCACTCTTGCGACGCAGAAACAGCAGGCTGGTGAGGATGTTGACATTGGCTTCGGCGATAAAAGCCTCCACTGGCAGATCGACGGAGGCAAGCACCTGCGTTTCGCGCATAATCCACCAACGGATGTACTCCGCTGCCGGGTTCCCCAAAACACCATCAGGCAAGACGATACCCATGCGTCCAGCGCCTGGTTTCAACCATTTGATACAGCGCTCGATGAAGAGAATCTCGGGTGCGACGCTGCCTTTAGAAACGCCAGTGTTGCGGAAACCACCTTCCCCGTCCGATTCCCAGTTATGGGCCAGTTCATACTGCTCTAGGATGTGCTTGTCGGTAATCGGGATGTCCGAACCAAATGGAGGATTGGTGGCGATGATATCGACCGAGCCGAGTGGAATTTCTTTTTTGGCATTTGTCAGGTCTGCCAAGTGCCCCAGGGGGAATTCAAGCGAGTTGATGTTGTAGATGTGACCACGGCCATCACCCGCCAGCACCATGTTCATCTGTGCGGCGCGGATCAAGAACGGATCGAAGTCGGCCCCGAAGACGTTAGCGGCCGCGTACTCTTTCAAGCGTTCATGAACATTCAGGAATTCGGTACTGGTCTCATCGCCAGGCGATGTATCCTGCTCATCCCGGAATTTCTTCAACATATGAGCAAGCGTGGCAACCAGGAAACCGCCGGTGCCACATGCAGGGTCCAGCAGTGTTTCATTCTCTTTGGGATCGAGCATTTCCACGACAAGCTTCACCACTCCCCGTGGTGTAAAGTATTGGCCTCGGTCGCCACGTAGATTGACGCCCACCAGTTCCTGATAGGCGACGCCCTTGGCATCCACATCAGTGCGGGTGAAATCGTATTTGGCCAGCTCGGATACAATAAAAGCTAGCGCCCGGTCGGACAGGGTTATTTCCTCGTTACCGCGAAAGATATTCTTGTATTGTTTTTTGACTTCGGTAAAAAGCTCCTCAATCCGCCCACGTATCTCCTTACGCCCCTTAGGATCGAACTGTTCCTTAGGGCCAGCCCAAAAGCGGCGCTTCCAGGCTTTGCGCTGTTTAGCGCGTAGATTCTCGTCATGCATTTTGCAGAAGATGAGATACAGGAACTGCCAGAAAGCTGCATCCTTCGGCATGCCCTCATTGCCATGGATGAAGTTATGGCAGCGGCGAAAGGTAATTTTGAGCATCTCGTTGTCAGCGACACGGGTGTGCGCATCGGAAAAGACCTCTTTGGTGCCGACAGACTCTTCTGCCATCGGCCAATCACCTATCGGGTTGCACTTGGTTTCGAAACGCTTTTTTTCCTTCTCGAGGAAAAAAAACTCGAGCCCGTTTGTCCATAACCCGTACTTAATGGCCTCGACCTCTTGCATGATGCTCTCAAGTTCATCCAGGTCCTTCGCAGCCTGATCAAAGTCCCGTATACGCACGGCGTTCTTACCGACATTGGGCTCAGGCCGGCAGATCGCAGCGCGACTTATGTTTTCAATCGTGTGCTCCTCGCCATGATGAAAAATGGCGACGTCCACCTTCTTGCGCCCACCGATTGAGAAATCCAGCTCCATGTCTTCCGGTGAAAAGCCGTACTCATGGATCAGGGCACGAGCGACCCGCTGGCGTACCAGCTCTTTCTTGGTTTCCTTAATTGGTTCTCCGGAGACATAGTCGAGCGTATATCCTGCAGCGATTGTGTTCTCCGCCTGTTTCTTATTCTTTCCCATATCAAACTCCGCTACAGAAGGTTGAATTCATTGGCTATGGTTCCTATCTAGATCGTGGGTTGTGTTCTTCTGCTTCACGATCCAGTCATCAATATCCTTCCGGGAAAATCGCCACTGCCCGCGGACCTTGAATGCCGGTAGCTCGCCGGATTGCGCCATGGAATAGATGGTCTTTTCACCGACCTTTAGCAACGCAGCAACGTCCTTGATCTTCAGCATTTCTTCATTTTGCATGCTTTTCTCCCGGAGCTAGCAACCCATTAACCTATACATACAATAGGGTTCTTTGGGTTCTCAACACGGGTAACTTTTCCATACATTGCCAAACTATACCAGATAAATTAACTGTTGCATAACACTAAACACTGATATATATTTCTCAGCATGAAGGCGTTTGGCGAGACTATTCGGGATTTGCGTACCGCCCAAGACTTGGGCCTGCGCGAAACTGCAGGTTTGGTCGGAATATCACCGGCCTACCTTAGCCGCATTGAGCGCGGCAAAGAACGCCCGCCAAGTCCCGAGATTATCAAGGCGTTGGCAAAAACACTCGCCGCCGATCCCGATGTCCTTTTCCGGCTTTCCTCATCCACGGACCCGGAGATCGTTGATTACCTCCACGAGAATCCAGAAGCCATGAATCTGATTCGATACATCAAAGAGGCCGGACTGACGCCCCAGAGCATTGAACAATTACTGGGGACGGCAAAAGAGCTTTCCGACAGCGAACATCCGAACAACAAGTCTGTTCAGACTCGTTAACTGCGAGCAATGTGAAGCGATTGGGACGCTGATGGACGCAATCAACTTCAACCAATAAAGCCCGTCTTTGAGAAGCCCAGGAGCACGAATGGATCAGGCAGCCCCAACCAGGCTAAGCGGCTCGTACACCGCAAACCTTCTCGGCAACATCCGAAGCCACCTGGCCGGGCTGCAGGGTTACGACGTGATGGCGCTCGAGCTCATCCAGAATGCGGACGACGCCGTGGCCGAGCGGATAGTTTTCGACATCACGGATCACGGCCTTCTGGTGTGCAACAGCGGCCTGTTCACCTACTGCGGTGATCTTCATTCACGACCTTGCGGCTTCATCGCCACAAACAACTACAGTTGCGATTACCATCGCATCGCAGACGTAGGCAGCGGCGGAAAACTCTCACGTGGTGAGAACATCGGGCGCTTTGGCATTGGCTTCGTCTCGACCTACCAAGTTACTGACCACCCCGAGATCCGCTCGTCGGGCATCAAACTGACCCTTCACCCCGAGCAGGGGCAATGGTTCATCGAACCTTTTGACGAGCCCAGCGGTACGTCTTTCTTTCTTCCGTGGGCGGACGACCCTAACTCTGAGGCGCGTCTGGCGCTTGGGATCTCCCATGTCAGCCCGGCCCATATCGAACAGCTCGCCAGAGATTTTCAGACCGTTCTGCGCAAGAGTCTGCTGTTTCTCCGCCATGTTCGAACGGCTGAGGTACGGCGCAATGGCCAACTCCTGCTGGCCTGCGACCTCGACCGAAGCGAAGGCTCCGACCTCATCGTCAGCTTCCGGCCAAGCGGCGAGGTTGAGCACTGGCACATCCTTCGCGCTGACGCCGCCGATGCCGCCAACCGCCTCTATGCGACACACCCCAGACTGGAATCCCTTCATCGCAGCACCAAGATCAGCATAGGTCTGCGAATCGACCCCGAGCCGCTTACTGAGGGATTGCTCTACGCATTTCTGCCGACAGAGCAGTTGACGGGACTACCACTGCACATCAACGCCGACTTTTTCCCCGAGTCCGATCGCAAGGCCGTGATATTTGCTGGACACCAGCACGAGCAGGCATGGAACGAGATGCTCATCGACGCAGCTGCGGCAGAACTCGCTCGCGACCCCGAAGGCTTGCGGAAAATGCTCGGCCACGTCCAGTTGTGGCAGATACTCGGCCGAGCATACGACCTGTCGTCCAAACCGACGGGCCATCCTCCTTGTTACAAGCGTTTCTGGGAGCGATTGCAGACCACGGCGACACAATCGCATATCGCCCTGGCACAGGACGACAGCCTTCAGTGTCCGAACGGCGTGTTCCTCCCCCGCAGTCCATTGAATGAACACCAGGCAAAGGCGCTTCTAGAGGTCGGTGGCCGGCTCGTCACAGAAGACCTGCGACCATTCCGGAATTCAATGATCCAATTGGGAGGCCAAGACCTAACGCTAGATCGTTTGGTAGGGTTGCTGCAATCAGCGATGGCGCAGCAAGTGGCTGGGGCGACAGAAGTCGACGAAGAGAAGCTGGAGCATTTCTATCGGCCCATGTGGAGCATCATCAACGGCCTCCTTCCAGAATCTGGGACACCAACCCCTAGCGCCAATCCTGCAATTCAGCGTCTGCTGGCATTGCCGTTTCTTGTCACCGAGGATCTGTTCGCGGTAACCATCAACCAGTCCTACGCCGCGCCCGCCGGGCTGGATGCGGATCGTATTGCAGCATTGCTGCCCAGACTCGCGATTGCCTCACGTCTTCTCGCAGGGTTCCCGAAGATCACTCGGCTGATTAAGCTGCTCGATCTTCACGCGGTGGTTTCTCACGTCTGTTCGATGTGCACTACCGAACCGATCGAAGAGGTCATCGGCGTCGATCCGAAGGACCTGCGCGACCTGTACTCACTGTTCGCTGACCTGGACCACCAAAGCGCCGTCGAGAAGACGGTTTATCAGCAGCTGCGCGACCTGCCCATATGGCAATCAAGCCGTGGCCTTGTTAAGGCAACTGAAGCGCTTCTGCCCGGGGACTTTACGGACCCGACTGGTCAGGTGGATCTGCTGGATACATCTGTTCTCACCGAATCAGCCAGGGATTTCCTATCGACAAAGCTGGGGATCCAGACGCAGACGATTGATGCGTTTGTGCAGACGGTCCTGCCGACGTTTTTCGACGACGGTGGACCTCTGGATGTGACGAAGTACACAAGGCTCATCAGCGAGCTCGCTAATCACCCAGCGCTTGTTAACGATGATGACGTTCGTCGGCTACTGGGATCGTTTCCTATCGTGCCTACGCAAGATGGAGGCTGGTCCCGCCCGGTCAATACTTATCGCCGAACCGATGACCTTGTGAAGGTGCTCGGTGACTCACTTCACCTTTGGCTGGACGCTAGCCGCATCCCCAATTCGCGATCAGTACACACATTTATCGATAGCCTTGGAATCAGACGCTCGCCGATCGCCAGGCATCTTGTCGATCGCATGCTGTCCATCGCTGAGAAATACCAGCCGACCGAGGATGCGAAGCGCGCGAGCGGCGAGGCATTTTACACCCTGTGCGACAACTACGAAGCATGGAAGGAAAAGAGATCGTTTCAGGATGCCATCGCAGCGCTTCGGCACGCTGCCTGCTTCCCTGCTGTCGGGGACACAGAAGAGTGGTATACAGCAGACTCTCTCTATGCGCCCTACCGCGCGGATGCTTTCCGTTCCCAGGCCAATATTCTCGATTTCCGGAACACGGTGCGGCTGGAAACTGAATTGCTGGAAGAACTTGATATATCCGTCAATCCAGAGACTCAGCTGGTCATAAACCATCTGCAACATTGCATCACAACGGGCGAACAACCTCACGTCTCTACGTATCAGGTTTTGAACGAGCGCGCTCAACGTTCAGACACACTCATTACCACGCTCGCTGGATCACGGTGCATCTACGTCGAAAGCCAGAAAACATTCGTTCGGCCTAATCAGCTGTACTGGATGCCGCAACAGCTCGGCCGCTACGCCTACACCATTCCGGGAAATTATGAGTCATTCAAGCCGCTCTTTGACGCGATCGGGGTGAAGAACACGCCGGAAGGGCGAGACTATGTTGACATACTCTTGGACATTGTCGGGGAGTATTTCGAACAGTCCAAGCCAGTGACTGGCCCCGACCGCGCCGTCTATGACGTCTGCCTGGCGGGCGTGTCTTCCGCCTATGAGCAAGAGGAACTGACCCCATCTGACCTAAAACGTCTACAGGAGGCGCCATCCATCCTGAATTTACAGGGACAGTTGACTCATCCCGATGAGGTCTTGCTCCAGGATAGCGAGTGGCATGCTGGATTCTTTGGCGGGGAACTCGATCAGGCCTTGTGCAAGCCTGCGCCAGAACTCTGGCCGCTTGTGGAAGAGATAGGAGTCCGGCGGCTTAGTGTGAGCGCGCAGGTTACCCTTGAGTTCGTAGATGGCCCGCAAGCCGACGAGACTCAGCTCGCTGAGAAGCTGATGGAGAGAATCAGCATTCTCGCACGACTACTCCACGACAAGCCCACCGCTGTCCGAAAGAAGATCCGAAAGGCCCTATCGGAGTTGAAGGCGGTCAGCTACGACACTGTCCGCATACAAGCTTCTGTCCAAGTCGGAGGAGATCGGACATTTGCTCCACCCGCCTCCGCCCACGCGTTCTACGACATTGAGAATGGGCGGCTAATCCTTGCGCGCCCTGTAAGCGACCGGAGTTGGTCGCACGTACTGAACGCGCTCTTCCACCAACTGATGCCCGAGGAATCAGGCAGTGAAATCTCGAAGCTGACGCTGAGTATTCGCCCTCTGATGGTAATCACTATCGAAGAGGCGCATCTCGAATTAAGTGACGCCGGCATTCCCTATCTAGATGCCGAATCCGGGAGCCCGGAAGATCTAACGTCACCTAAACTTGATGAAATGGGTGGAACAACGGAGCCAACTAGCGACGAGGAAAGTGAGGCAGCGCCTACCCCAGTTGCGATTTCTGGCGAGCATGAAGCCGGCCTAGGCGGCAAAGAGCCGAATCAACAAACCGAAGAGCCAGGGTCGCGCCCGGGAACAGAGCCGTCAGAGAAAACCGGGCATGGAGCTGGTTCAGGAGGCTCACGCCAGGACGCTACCGAACGGAATGGTTCCGCAACCGGTGTCGATAACCGCAAAGACAAAGAGCAAGTCGATCGTCGCCCGAAAAGAGCACGCCCGAAGCACAAAGAACAATGGGACCGACGCCTCCTTTCCTATGTTCGACGGAAGCAAGAAAACTCTTCGGGTGCTGGTGAACAGGAAGACCTGTCGGAGCACAACTTGGCCGTCGAGGTTATCGCCCGTGACGCCGTATGCGCCTATGAAAAAGAGCGAGGCCGTATCGCAGAGCAGATGGCCCAAACGCATCCTGGATACGACATCATCAGCCGTAACCCGGTAACCGGCGAGGATCGATTCATCGAAGTAAAAGGCGTAAACGGCGAGTGGAACCAAACCGGGGTAGGCCTTTCAAGGCTCCAATTCAGCAACGCTCAGGACTACGGTGACCGCTATTGGCTATATGTGGTTGAGTTTGTTTCTGATCCTGAGCACATACGTGTACATCCCATCCGGAGCCCTGCGACACAAGTAACTGCGTTCATGTTTGACGGCAACTGGCGCGATGCAGCGACGGACGAGCGAGCAGATCCTTCATCGCTATTTTCCCCAGGAGCTCGGATTCACCATCACGACATGGGTTCCGGGGAAATCCGGGATGTTGTCACTCGCGGAAACACGAAGCTATTGACGATCTTATTTGATGGGAAGTCTCAGGCGACGCCTAACGTGACCCTGAACTTGCTCCGCATGCGTGTTCTGGAAGATGCCGATGACGACAATGATTCCTGACCTTTCAAAGGCGCAACTCAACGACCTGCCATCACAAGCAGAAGCGAAGGTCTACCGCGCGTTGAGAGATAAGCTTCCGCAGGAGTACGTCGTTTTCTTCCAAGTCGGTTGGATATTGCGGCGAGAAGAGGAGCAGGCGAAGGATGGAGAAACGGACTTCTTGGTTTGCCATCCTGATCACGGCTACCTGTGCATAGAGGTCAAAGGCGGTGGCGTAGGTTTTGATGCAACCACCGGCGAATGGTTTTCGGTGGACCGCCATCAGCAGAAAAATCCCATCAACAATCCTATCAGTCAGGCCCTTAAGGCCAAGTATTCGATTCGCTCAAAACTGAATGAGCATCCAAGGTGGCGCAGTCTTGCCCTTAGGAATGTGCTTCGTGGCCACGCTGTATTTTTCCCTGATGTTGGCGACGCAAACGCACTAAGTCGCCCGGACATGCCTGCTGCCCTGATCGGTTCAGCAAGCACTCTACAGGCCCCAAAGGAATGGATCGACGGCGCCTTTACTTACTGGGGCAACAACGCAGGAAGTTTAACTCCTATCGGTCGTCGCGGCGTCGAAGTGATCCGCGAGGTATTCGCGAAATCATTCGTCGTTGCACCACTGGTATCATCGCGCCTTGCCGACCAGGAGGAACGCCGATTGGTGCTCACGAAGGACCAGCTTCGCGTCCTTGATTTCCTGCGCTCACATCGGAGGGTCGCCGTGAGCGGTGGTGCAGGTACTGGGAAAACCGTCCTTGCGCTAGAAAAGGCACGCCGCCTAGCCTCAGAAGGGTTCAAGACGCTTCTTACTTGTTACAACCGACAACTCGCGGATCACCTGTCGAGCTTGTGTTCAGGGATGACCAACCTGGACGTGATGGGTTTCCATCAGCTTTGCTATCGCCAAGTCGAAAGAGCGAATCAGGCATCAGGCAGGGACCTCGTCGCTGAAGCCAAAGTGACTTACCCGGGCAAAGATCTCTATGACGTACAACTACCGAATGCTTTCGCCTATTCGCTTGAGGTCCTACCAGACCGATATGACGCAATTGTGTGTGATGAGGGGCAAGACTTTCGCGAGGAGTTCTGGGTTCCCCTGGAACTTCTACTTTCCGACTACGAGCGCAGCCCGCTGTACGTCTTCTACGATGACAACCAGAATATATACGCACGTGCAGGCACCTTCCCAATACGTGACGAGCCCTTCACGCTGACAACGAACTGCCGGAATACCGCACCCATTCATTTGGCTGCATATAAGCACTACAAAGGCGTGCCGGTCAGTCCTCCCGATATTGAAGGTGACGACGTCCAGTTCGACGCGTCGCCCGGTCGCGACGCCCAAGCCTCCAAGATCAACGCCCGGATCGTTGACCTTGTCGCGCGTCAGGGTGTCGCCGCCGGCGACATTACGGTTTTGATTGCGGATGCTCTGCGCAAGGCCGACTACTACGCAACCTTGCGGAGACTCCCGTTGCCCAAGCCCACAACCTGGCTTGAGGAAGGCATTCGCAGTAACAACACGGTCCTGATCGACACAATTCAGCGCTTCAAAGGGCTAGAGTCCCCCATTGTGATTCTATGGGGCCTGGATACGATCGATTTGACTCGTAGCGAGGAGTTGCTCTATGTCGGGGTGAGCAGGGCGAAGTCTCTACTGGTTGCGGTCGGGACAGCCGCAACCTGCGCGACTTTCAAAGGAAAAGTACAATAGTGAACACCTGTCTGATCGAGAAGTACGCTTCGGTCCTATGTGATGACGCGCACCCTCCAGAGGTGCGCGACCCGCGACTGTTGATGGACGCAAGCGGTGACTTGAAGATCTACTACGCGCCGTTCGAGTACATCAACCAGAGCGCACGAATCGTCCTGGTCGGGATAACGCCTGGCCCCACACAGATGGTTAACGCCAACAACGAAGCGCGGCGCGCGCTTCAGGCCGGTAAATCCAGCGCGGAAGCGATCCGGGACGCCAAGAGCGTCGGCGCCTTCAGTGGCGAGCCGCTGCGCAGCAACCTGATCAATCAGCTCAATCATTGGGGCTTCCATCAGTGGCTCGATCTGAGCGATTCGGCCGATCTATTCGTCAGATCACATCACCTGGTGCAGACCACATCCCTCCTGCGGTATCCGGTGTTCGTCAAGGACAACGATTACCGTGGCACCCCGGACATGACCAAGCACCCGTTACTGCGGCAATACCTGCTGGAGAACTTTGCGGTGGAGGTCGAAGAACTGAGGGATGCCGTATTCATCGGGTTGGGGCCGCAAGTCCAGAAGGTGCTGGACCGTCTGATCCAGGAGTGTGTTCTGAAGCCGGATCGGGTGGTCGGTGGCATGCTGCACCCATCGGGCAACTGCACTTATCGGATTAATTACCTCATCGGCGACAGAAGTGCGCCGGTCCCGCATGCCACCAATCCGGCGCCTTACGACCAAGGCCGGCGAGCGTTTCGGGAGCGGTTCCTTGGCACATGATTGGTCACTGATTGCATCTATGCGAACCAGGGTTACAAGCAACTCGCAGAGCAAGTTCGACATCTGGTGAAGCCCAATTGCATGCCGGATTTCGTGCAAAGAAACGATGAGAATCTCACCCGAAGAATTAAAGTGGGTTATATTAGGTTTTTCGTCTGCATGCGGAGGAAACTTCGATGGCACGCAATTCATCAAAGCGGATTGTCGGATTAGTCTTTCGGACGTCGTATCAGTTGGCTAGAGCCGCCCTGCGGTTCGTTCTTAACGGCGCTTTACTCCTTGCCGCAGGTGCTAAGACAAAATCTGCCGACGATGAGCTGAATAGTTCTATCCGCGGTGGAATTCTAAACTATCGAACCGGAAAACTAGACGATGGCACTGACGCATCTGGTTGGTATGAAAAGGATTAACGCTTTATTCCTTTCGTAACCGCCATCTTCCCAATGCTTCCGCCCTGGCTCCCGGCATCTTGAGCCGGAGCCCGTAGCGGGTTGGCAGCTGCATCGATCGACCGTCCGACTTTCACCCCCGCCCACGCCATCATCCCGCTCCACAACAACGGCAAGCCCAGATAGAGGCTGGTCGTGATCATGTTGAGCAGCATGCGTTTGATATCGTGCTCGCCGGGATTGGCGAAAATCTGCAGGAAGATGTTGACGTCCGGGTACATGGACATGATGAGGTTCTGATCCACCCACAGCGCAAGGTACCAGAGCACGCTCCAGAACTTGACGGTGAAGATGGCCATGGCGCCGATGACCATCATGGAGAGGGAGTAACGCGACAACACCACCACCATGGGCAGCAAGGCGTAGATGCCGAGCAGAAGCACGGCCTGCACCATGGGTAGTGCCTGCAGGACAGCGGTCATGGTGACCGAAAACATGGCCGATGCGGTGATCACCCCGCCCGAGGCCAGACCGCCTTTCACGAAGTTCTCGGCCGCGCTCAGCAGACCGGTACTGCCGGAATTGTTTGCCACGAGATCGTTGTTGGACCAACTCGGTGGGGAGTTGGTGAGCACGGTGCGGGCGACGGCGTCGTTCTGCTTCTCGGTTGCCAGCACCGGCGCTACGGCGACCACGAGACCCGAGAATCCGGCGGATGTCGCATCGGCCTCGTTGATCAATTTCTCTCGCAATCCGATCGTGCCGTCTTCCCACCATTGTTTGCAGTAGGGCTTGCCCCACGTGGGCGGCGCGGCGGGATCGTATTCGGTGTCGCGCACCGAATTATAGGTCCAGCCCGAGATCTGCATGGCCGGCCGGAACGTGTCGTAAAAACCGGGCGTGTCGCGGTAGACGTGCGAGCCCATCCAGTCGGGATCGTCCGGTCCGTAGGTGCTCAACAGTGCATTGACCGCGGCGGTTGCCGGCCGCTCGGCTTGGTATTTCGAGCGCGCCGGAATATAGCACTGGCTGAAGAAGTCACTGGCTTCCTGCCGCAGGCGCGGATCGGCGATGGTGGCCAGATGGGCCTGTTGTTCGTAGGTGCGCATATCGGCGGACGAAGGCAGGCCTTCGACCACGGCGTGGTTCAAGCCCGAGGTCATCGCCAGCACCGCATACCACCACACCGGGATGTTCACCGTCGCCGGCGAACCGGTGAACCCGGTGGTGCCGTAGGTGCTCTGGGGCGCACCAACCGTTGCGGTGGCGGGCGTGGGATCGATCAAAGTTGGCGGTGGTGTGTAGCTGAGGGTGCCGGAGTTGAGCGGCGTCAGCGCGGCCGGCTGCCCGGCCAGTACCACGACCAGCAGCGCGATGAACAGTTCGATCTCCATTCGGCGCAACGACAGGCCGGTGACGGTCCCGAACTGGCCGCCTTCGGCAGGCTCCCGCCAGTTATTGATTAGAATACCGAGAAAAGGCAGGAACACGATGCCCGTTCCCACCAGCACATCCCAGAGGATGCCATAGAAGGCCCAGCCGAACAGCGTGGTGAAGAGCTCGAGATAGCTGTCGACCGTCATGCCCTGTCCCCCTGCAATGCAGCAACGAAATGGCTCAGGAGATTCTGGCCGAGCAGCAGTTCGACCACGAGCAGCCAGGTCACGACCCGCCAACGCAGCGACAGCAGTCGCGTCGCACCTGCCTCATCGACACGCCCCCATCGATGGAGCACTCGCGTAGCCACCGGCCATGACAGGACGACCAAGCCGATTACCAGAAACCGAATCGCGGTGAAGACCGGCTTCATTACCTCGATTCGGCTCTGGATCGCGACGACGGACGAGGCTTGCACGGCGTGCCAGAGGAAGGCGCCGATGCCCAACGTCAGCCCGAACACCAACAGCGTCAGCAGCACGAACCAGCGCCGGCGCATGGCAATGCCGTTACGGAACACGACCATTGCTCAAAGGCCGCGGATCGATGGTCGGCACGGTGGGTGTGTTCAAGGATGACTGGCGGCGTGCGGCGGCGCGTTGCAGCAACATGCTCACCGTGTCGGAGACGACTTCCTTGCGCACCCGCGTCTCGAACAGTAGGTTCTCGATCTCCTTATCCAACTCGGCAATGGAGGTGTCGGCATGCTCACGGGCGACTTCGGTCGCATAGACCTCCGGCACCTGCCGACCGGTGAGTAGCAGTCGCCGGGCGAACAAGGCCTTTTCCACCGTGCGCGCGGTACTGATTTCCGAGACCAGCCGCCCCATGATCAGGCTCTGCTCGGAGGCCGGCATCTCCCGGATCGCCTCGATGACCTGGCGCGTAATGGCCACACCGGGCGCGGTGATGTTCTCCAGGTTCGCCAGAGTCGGCGGCGTCGCGCCGCTGACCAGACTCTGAATCTCCACCGTCACCGCGCTCGATTCCTGGTAGAGCTTCGGCAGCAGGCCGGTGCCGGGAATGCTGTCCTTGCGGCAGGTATCACACGTGGTGACGATGTTCTCGCCCACCACGTCCACTACCCAGTCTCTGGCGTCTGCGGGTGTGGCCCAGACCTCGGACAGCCGGGTTGCCGACGCCGGCGGCACGGGTCCCGCCGCTGTGATGGGACGGTTCATGTTGATGTTGTAACCGGCCTTGACGATGTCGCCGGTGAACTCCAGCACCGGTTGCCCCGAGCCACCGGCCTGACCGCCGATCCATGGGACACCGTTGTCACCGTTGGATGTCTCGACCGCGGTCTTCGCGGTCACGGCGTCGTTGCCGCCGACACCCATCTGAAGTTTCCAGTCGTTGCCCTTGGACAAGGTGATGAGATCGGCATAGGGATTTTTGCCCTTGGCGATCTCAGCTTCCATCTGTTCGCAGGACTTGGTGGCGAGTTGCATGGTCTCCTCGGCCTGCAACAGCGCATTCTGGAACATGTCGTAGAGTCCGGGGTTGGCTCGTTGCAGAATGAGTGCCGGCAGGGCCGCGATGGCGGCACTCGCTGCGGCGGTCATAGCGTTCATCATGTTGTCGACGCCGGCACCGATGTCGTTCAACGTGTTGGTGACCGCCGCGACGGGATCGAACTTGCCGCAGCTGTAACCGATACCGAGTTGCGCCGATCCACCCAGGGTGACTGAGACCACCGAAGGATTGGCAGGCGCCGACACCGGCTCCGCGCCGCCGATCTCGTAATACCATAGGCTGTCTTCCGTCGGTGCCTTGGCGGCGTATGCGTTTTTCGACAGCAACAGCGCGATCAGCAGCAACACGAAGGCATTGCGTGGAATGATCCGCGTGGATCGGTGTGTCGTGGCCATTGAGTATCTTTGCTTGTGCTTCATGGCGGGTAGGAAATCCAGTCGATGTCGAACAGGAACCACTGACCGCGCCGCTGGCAACACTTGTAGGGACGCCAGAGGTTCCAAACGTAGTCGCCCTCGCTATCGACCCGACCGCCACCCCACCCCGTCAGTGTCGCCAGGTCATTGGTACCGAACACGTCGCAGCTCGTCTCGGTACGCGGTACCAGCATTTGCCAGGTACCGGTGCGATGGTCTTTCTCCATCAGCGGTCCAGGCGACCACACTCGCTGGGTCGAAGACGACGAGGCGGTGACCGGAACGTAGACGTGCGGCTGCGCCGTGCGGGTCACGATGTCTCCGGTGCGCTGGGCGTTAATGGCCGCGGCCTTGGGCTCTTCAGCCTGCGTGGTCCAGCCGGTGCGTGGATACACCCCACCCCAGGTCTGCAATGGCCAGGTGCCTATCTCGCGCAGTCCCGGAATAAAACTCGCGGGATAGAAGGTCTCCGGCACTTCCTGACGCCAGGACAGCGCATCGAGCCCGGACTGGAAATAGGGAACGAAGGACGTCGTCTCGGTCTGGCACAACATGCCCACGCCTGCGACGATGCCGGAGAGCGAACTGAGCGGATGGCCGATGGCATCCGTCTCACGGAAGATCATGTTCTTGTGATCACGGTTGCCGGACGTTCCTTCGGTGCGGTTGCCGGCACTGTCGATGGGGACCGGCAATAGCGACCCGAGCAATCCGTTGGCCGCCGTCTTCTGGGCAAGGCCGAGCGTCGCCCGGATCTCCACCCAGGGATTTCCGCCCAGCTCGTTGTAACTGCTGACCACCAGGTCCGGGTTGTAATGTCCAACCTTGAGTGAAGTTCTGACACTGCAACCGGTCCAGGAACAGCGTAACCAGAAACACGTACCGATGGGCATCCACTGCATACAGGCAAATGCCGCGGCCGTCGTCTTGGCTACGATCTCCGGTGTCGTGATGGAACCCGCCTTTCCAGGCAACGGTATCGCCAGAAATGCGGTCAAAGCAAGTGATAGAACCCTGCGCCCTGTCATCGAATTTGGCCTTCCCGCCACTGTTGATAGCGACGCAGTGCTTCGTCGATGTCGGTCACGCCATAGATCGCGACCTCACCATCGAATACGACGGCTGGATAGCGGTCGATACCGTACTGCATCGTCTTCGCCAGGCCCATCGCGGCACGCTGCATTCGTGCGTGATCATCCTCATGCAGTTGCTGAAAGCGTTGCAGCACGACTTGTTTGGATTGCTCGGGGTCGGCCGAAAGGCCCTGAGACAGCTTTGCCTCGACACGCTGGATGCCGTCCAGTTCATAGACATGGACTTCCGTTTTCGCGTGAGTCGCCTCGCTGGTGATAGCAACCTCACCGCCCACAGGCAATTCAGTCGTGGTGAAGACCTCGACGAGGTGGGGGCGCTTCTCTACCAATTGACCCGCCTGTGCAACGGTGGCGACAAGGAGCGCGAGAAGAGCCGATATCGGCAAAAAGAAGCATAGTGAATATCTATTACCGATCATCTGCACGAATGGCCCACTGAGAATGAGATGGGCTATCGTGAGTCGCGGAAAGAGATTAGGAAATGGGAAACTCGATCAAGATGCGCTGTGGTTTCTGTGCATGTGTATCGAGTGGTCCACATCACTTGTTTTACGAGCAAACACAACCAGCTGGCCTTCAACTAACTGGCGCCATTTGATTTTTCGGGCTTGACACCTCTTCGGGATTTCTATAGTTTCCGCCAATCTGCTTCAGGTGTCCCAAAGGTATCCACCCAAGGGATGAAACGGGAAGCCGGTGCGTTCCTGACATTTCGTCAACGAACAATTCCGGCGCTGCCCCCGCAACGGTAAGCGAGTTGCGGCGGATCATTGAGCCACTGCGTTTCGACGTGGGAAGGCGATCCGCCCAGGTCTTTCAAGACCCCTCGCGAGCCCGGAGACCGGCCTGAAGCCGTTGGTTGGCATTGCGGAGGGCGATGCTGCGGCTGACAGGTCGTTCTTCTCCCCTGTTTCCGTCTGATTCTTTTTCCTCCGCGGTGTCTTTGTGTCGCACCGATTGGCGCGCGGGTGAGTGCGCCTGAGGAAATAAGAATGAAGAAACGCTGTCTGCCTACGGCGGCATTGCTGCTGTTGGGCTCCCCCTCTGTCTTTGCCGCCGAGATCGATCCCGTCATCGTCACCGCGACCCGCACCGCCCGGACCGCGGACGAGACGTTGGCTTCGGTGACCGTCATTACACGCAAGGACATCGAGCGCCAGCAGGCGCAATCCGTCCAGGATCTGCTGCGTGGTATCCCGGGTGTGGACATCGCCAACAACGGCGGCCCCGGCAAGGCCACCTCGGTATTCCTGCGCGGTACCGAATCCGACCATGTGCTGGTCCTGATCGACGGCGTCAAGGTCGGCTCGGCGACGCTGGGCACTACGGCGTTCCAGGACATTCCCGTCGAACAGATCGAACGCATCGAGATCGTACGCGGGCCGCGTTCCAGCCTGTATGGCTCCGAGGCCATCGGTGGGGTGATCCAGATCTTCACACGCAAGGGCGGCGGTACTCTAAAGCCCTATGTCAGTCTCGGCGGCGGCAGCTACGAGACCTACAACGCCTCGGCTGGCGTTTCCGGCGGCGGTGAGCGCGGCTGGTTCAGCCTGAGCGCAAGCGGTATCGACACCGAAGGGTTCAATGCCTGCAACGGCAGCCTTTCCGCCGGCTGTTTCACCACCGAGCCGGACAAGGACGGCTACAGCAATCTCTCGGGTTCCCTGCGTGCGGGCTACCGCTTCGACAATGGCGCCGAGGTGGACATCCACGCCCTGCATACCGACGGCGACACCGAGTTCGACGGCAGCTTCGTCAACGAATCCGAGTCCATCCAACAGGTGCTGGGCGGGACGCTGCGCTTCTCGCCACTGGACATCTGGCAGATCACGCTCGCCGCAGGACAAAGCCGCGACGAGTCCGACAACTTCAAGGACGGCACCTTCCAGAGCCGCTTCGACACGGAGCGGGATACGCTCTCTTTCCAGAACGATCTTTCCATCGCTCTCGATCATCTGCTCACGGTCGGCACCGACTTCCAGGACGACCGGGTCGACAGCACCACTGCCTATGCCATCAGCTCGCGAGACAACACCGGACTGTTCACGCAGTACCAGGGGAGATTCGGCGCCCACGATGTGCAATTGTCCCTGCGTCGTGACGACAACGAACAGTTCGGCAACCGGAACACCGGTGGGGCGGCCTGGGGTTACGCGCTGAACGAGGGCCTGCGGCTCACGGCGTCCTACGGCACCGCCTTCAAGGCACCGACCTTCAACGAACTTTACTTCCCGGGGTTTGGTAATCCCAACCTGCGGCCCGAAGAGTCAGACAGCATCGAGCTTGGCCTTGGCAGCAAAGCCGCCTGGGGACACTGGACGATCAACGCCTACGAGACCCGCATCGATGATTTGATCGCCTTCGATGCCAGCACCTTCGCACCCGCCAACATCGACCAGGCGCGCATCCGCGGCCTGGAAGCCGTACTCGGCACGCGACTCGGAAACTGGGATCTGAACACGAACCTGACGTTGCTCGATCCCGAGAACCGTTCCGGCGACACCAATGACGGCAACGTGCTGCCGCGGCGGGCCCGCCAATCCTTCCGTGTCGATGCCGATCGCCGCTTCGGCCAATACACATTCGGCGCTACGCTGCTCGCGGCGGGCAAACGCTACGACGATCTTGCGAACACGCGCAGGCTTGGCGGCTATGGCACCGTCGATCTGCGCGCCGAGTATGCGCTCACCCGCGACTGGCGATTGCAGGCGCGTATCGTGAATCTACTCGACAAGGACTACGAGACCGCCGCGTTCTATAACCAGCCGGGGCGCAGCCTGCTCGTGACCCTGCGTTATCAACCCTGATAACCAAAGACACAACCCCAAAGGAGACAGCCATGCCGACACTTTCCAATCGCAACCAACTCATCATCGGCGCGGTGCTGGCGCTGTTGCTCATCGCCACCCGCGGCCAGCACTTCGCCTCCCTGCACAGCCTGCCCGGCGCCACCTGGGCGGTGTTTTTTCTTGCCGGTGTGTATCTGCGCCCGCGCTGGGTTCTGCCGGCACTGCTGGCGTCGGCCTGGATGCTGGATTTCGTCGCGTTTACCTGGGGTGGCGCCAGCGACTTCTGCCTCACGCCGGCGTATGTGTTCCTGTTGCCTGCCTACAGTGCCTTGTGGCTCGCGGGCCGCTGGTATGCCCGGCAACACCGATTCGCATGGCGCACGCTGTTGCCGTTGGCTGCCACTATGCTGGCGGGCGCCGCAGTCTGCGAACTCTTCTCCAGCGGCGGCTTTTATTTCTTCTCCGGTCGCTTTATTGAACCAACCATCGCCGAGTTCGCCGGGCGGTTGCTGACGTATTTCCCGAGGTATCTGCAATCGCTGGCCTTCTACGTCGGCATCGCCGCCGTGGTGCATGCGCTGTTCGGCCTCGTTCGCGGTGCCCACACGACGCACAAAGTTACCGCCACGCGATGACGATGAACACGACCGATCGGGAACAACGCCACCAGGCGCGCATGCAGCGCAAGAAGGCCGTGGTCGACGCCGCCATCGAACGCGCCGATCGCGACCAGGGCCTGCTGCTGGTGCTCACCGGCAACGGCAAGGGCAAGTCCAGTTCGGCCTTCGGCATGGTGGCGCGCGCACTCGGCCACGGCCTACGGGTCGGCGTGGCGCAGTTCATCAAGGGCCGATCCGATACGGGTGAAGAAGGTTTCTTTCGTGCCCACCCCAACGTGCGCTGGCACGTGCTTGGCGAGGGCTTCACCTGGGAGACGCAAAATCTCACGCGCGATACCGAGACCGCGCAACGCAGCTGGGCCATGGCGCGGGAGATGCTCCGCGATGAGCACCTGGGACTGGTGGTGCTCGATGAGCTCACCTATCCGCTCAAGTACGGCTGGCTGGACATCGCTACCGTGCTGGATGATCTGGCGGCACGGCCGCCCATGCAGCACGTGGTGATCACCGGCCGCGCCGCGCCCGACGCCCTGATTGATGCTGCCGACACCGTGACCGAGCTGTGCGACGTCAAACATGCCTTCCGCGCTGGTATCCGTGCGCAAAAGGGGGTGGACTTATGAGCGGAACTCGTCGCTGCCCTGCACTGTTCATCGCCGCACCGGCCTCCGGTCAAGGCAAGACCACTGTTACTGCGGCCTTGGCGCGTCACCATCACGAACGGGGACGCAAGGTGCGCGTGTTCAAGACCGGGCCGGATTTTCTCGATCCGATGATCTTGG
Organism: Thiogranum sp.; assembly: GCA_030148915.1. GTDB lineage: Bacteria > Pseudomonadota > Gammaproteobacteria > DSM-19610 > DSM-19610 > Thiogranum. The sequence goes on along the minus strand of JASBSN010000013.1, from coordinate 18,752 downwards.
AACGGGCTTCCGGTAATCCGGTGTATCAGCTCGATCTCTGGATGGGCGGTGAAAACCACTGCCGCCAACTGTTATATGAAGCCGCAGGCGAGGCCGACTTGATCCTTATCGAAGGCGTCATGGGCCTGTTCGACGGCGAGCCCTCCAGCGCCGATTTCTCCATGCTGTTCGGCATTCCGGTACTCGCGGTGATCGACGGCAGCGCCATGGCCCAGACCTTCTGCGCACTGGCTCATGGCCTGGCGACCTATCGCCCGGGCCTGCCCTTTGCCGGCGTGTTTGCCAACCGTGTCGCGGGCGAGCGTCACTATCAGATGCTCGCCGAGAGCCTGCCGCAGAGACTTCCCCCGTTAGGCTGGCTGGCGCGCGATGCGGAGATCGTACTGCCCGAGCGTCACCTCGGCTTGGTGCAGGCCACCGAGGTCGGCGATCTCGACGCGCGCATCGCGCGCGCCGCCGCGGCATTGCATGACATGAATCCCGCGTTACCGCCGGAGGTGAGCTTCACCGCCCCGGCGATGGAGGCCGTGACGCCGCAGCTTGCGGGCGTACGCATCGCCGTGGCACGCGACGAGGCTTTTGCCTTTGTGTACCGCGCCAATCTCGAACTGCTGCAAGCGCTCGGCGCCGAACTCACGTTCTTCTCGCCGTTGGAGGATGACATCCTGCCATCCGCCGACGCGCTCTACCTGCCGGGCGGCTATCCGGAGCTACACCTCGACCGGCTCGCTACCAACGAAACGATGCTTACCGCCATACGTGCCCATCATGGCCATGGCCGTCCCATCGTCGCCGAGTGCGGTGGCATGCTGTATTTGCTGGAATCACTGACGGACGTACGCGGCAGGCGAGCCGAGATGCTCGGGCTGTTGCCGGGGCACGCGACGATGCAGGACAAACTCGCCAACCTCGGCCTGCACGGCATCGAACTGCCCGAAGGCAAGTTGCGCGGGCACACCTTCCATTATTCGCGGATGGAGTGTCCGCTCACCCCGATCGCGTATTCACAGGCAGCCCGACACCATGGCACGGGGGAACCGATCTATCGCCGAGGCCGGCTGACCGCCTCCTATCTGCATGGCTACTTCCCCTCCAACCCTGCGGCAGCCGCACACCTGTTTTTGCCATGACCCAATTTACCGAACAGGAAAAAGCCGCTGTGTATCGCGTGATGCGCGAACGGCGCGACATGCGTCACTTCCTGCCCGATCCCGTGGACCCGGCGATACTCGCCAGCCTGCTTGCGGCCGCGCACCTGGCGCCGAGCGTCGGTCTCATGCAACCGTGGCGTTTCATTCGTGTAACGGACGTGGTAATGCGCAAGCGGATTGCGTCCCTGGTCTCCGAGGAGCGCGATGCCACCGCCATCGCCTTGGGCGATCGCGCGGCGGAGTTTCTGCGCCTCAAGGTGGAAGGCATCCGCGAGTGTGCGGAACTACTGGTCGCGGTGCTCGCCCCCGACGACGGCACGCTATTCGGCCGGCGCACGCTGCCGGAGATGGACCTCGCCTCGGTCGCCTGCGCGATCCAGAACCTGTGGCTCGCGGCGCGCGCCGAAAATCTGGGGCTCGGCTGGGTCTCGATGTTCGATCCCGCCGCCCTCGCCCGCCTGCTCGCCCTGCCCACGGACGCCAGACCCGTCGCCATCCTCTGCCTCGGGCATGTGGAGGCGTACTACCCCGTGCCGATGCTGGAGCAAGAAGATTGGCGCCAGAGACGCCCATGGCAGGCGTTCGTCTTTCACGACACCTGGGGCAACCCGGAGACACAATCGTGAGCCAGGGACCGCAGCGCATCGTCTGCCTCACGGAAGAGACCACCGAAACACTGTATCTCCTGGGCGAGGAGGCGCGCATCGTCGGCATCTCCGGTTTCACGGTGCGACCGCCGCGGGCGCGCCAGGAGAAACCCAAGGTGTCCGCGTTCACGAGTGCGAAGATCGACAAGATCCTCGCGCTCGAACCGGACCTGGTGCTCGGCTTTTCCGATCTGCAGGCGGACATCGCCGCGCAGTTGATCCGCGCTGGAGTCGAAATGCACGTGTTCAACCAGCGCACGGTGGCGGGCATCTTCGACATGATTCATGTGCTCGGCGCGATGGTCGGCGCCATGCAAAAGACGCAATGCCTGATCGCCGAACTGCGCGCGGGGCTCGCGGCGATCGAGCGGTCGGCTGCGGGCCTCCCGCGCCGCCCGCGCGTTTATTTCGAGGAATGGAACGAGCCGCTGATCTCCGGGATCGGCTGGGCGTCCGAGTTGATCGCGATTGCCGGCGGCGACGACTGCTTTGCGGAACTCGCTGCATCCCACGCGGCGAAAGGACGCATCATCGCCGACCCCGAGGAAGTCATCCGCCGCGCACCGGACATCATCATCGGCTCCTGGTGCGGCAAGCGCTTCAACCCTCAACAGGTATGTGAACGGACGGGTTGGGGCGCGATCCCGGCCGTGCGTAACGGCCACCTGCATGAAATCAAGTCCTGCGACATCCTTCAGCCAGGGCCGGCGGCGCTGACCGACGGCGTGCGGCAGGTGAACGCCATCGTGCAGCAATGGGCAGAGCGCCAATGATCACCACCGCACTGTTGGCACTGGCCGCCGTACTGCTGGACTGGTTGCTGGGCGAACCACGCCGTCGGCATCCTCTGGTCGGCTTCGGCGCGCTGGCCGAACGGCTTGAACGACAACTGTATGGCGACGCCGCGATGACAGCGCCAGCTCGCCGTCGACGTGGGGCATTAGCGTTACTGTTGTTGCTCCTGCCCTTCACGGCCGCCGCCGCAGCACTCACTGCGCTCCCCAATGTTGGCACGGTCTTCACGGTACTCATGCTCTATGTTGCCCTCGGCCATAGAAGCCTGCATGACCACGCCCGGCCGGTCGCGGCCGCGTTACGGAAACATGATGAGGAGGAAGCGCGCCGCCTGGTCGCCCGCATGGTCAGCCGTGACTCGGCGGCGCTGGATATTCCTGCGGCGGCGACCGAGTCGGTGCTGGAGAATGGTAACGACGGCGTATTTGGCGCGCTGTTCTGGTTTGCGATCGGCGGCGCACCGGGCGCAGTGCTCTACCGGATGGCCAATACGCTCGACGCCATGTGGGGCTATCGCAATGAGCGCTATCTCCATTTCGGCTGGGCGGCCGCGCGTCTCGACGATCTCCTCAATTTCATTCCGGCGCGGCTCACGGCGATCACCTATGCGGTCCTTGGCAAGACTCGACAGGCACTGCGCTGCTGGCGAACACAGGCATCGGCATGGGACAGCCCCAACGCCGGGCCGGTGATGGCGGCTGGCGCGGGGGCACTGGGCCTCACCCTGGGCGGGCCGGCCCGTTACCAGGGGGAGTGGCATCAGCGGCCTGTTCTGGGTGTCGGCAGAGCCCCGGACGTTGCCGACATCGAACGCGCGCTCGGACTGGTGAGACAGGGTGTGTGGCTGTGGCTTGGAGTGTTGGTCGTCGCCGGAGGACTTGCCCATGCCTGACCGTTTCCCCGGACGCGAAACAGCACGCGCGCTGCGCGTCCCCCTCAGGGAACTCACCGAGCCCGCTACGTATGGTGGACTTCACCATGGCGGCCGATTGCGCGAGGCGGCCATGTGCTATGACATTCCACTTGCCGACTGGCTCGATCTTTCCACCGGCATCAATCCCAACGGCTGGCCGGTGCCCCTCGTTCCGGCATCCTGCTGGGCGCGTTTGCCGGAAGACGATGACGGCCTGGAGCGGGCCGCGCGCGACTACTACGACGCCGGGCATGTGTTACCAGTGGCCGGTTCGCAGGCGGCGATTCAGGTGCTGCCGCGACTGCGCCCGCGTTCGCGCGTGGCCGTGCTCGATCCCGGCTACGCAGAGCATGCATACGCCTGGCGGAGCGCAGACCATGAGGTGGCCGCTGTCGCGGCGGAACGCCTGGACGAAGCCGTGCAGGGTTCCGACGTACTGCTGCTGATCCATCCCAACAATCCCACCGGCGCGCGCTTTCCCCTCGAGCAACTGCTCGACTGGCACGCGCGGCTCGCCGCCCGCGGCGGCTGGCTCGTCGTCGACGAGGCGTTCATGGACGTCACGCCCGAACACAGCCTGTGCGCATACAGTGCGCGTCCGGGCCTGATCGTGTTGCGTTCGCTGGGCAAGTTCTTCGGCCTGGCGGGGGCGCGGGTGGGCTTCGTCTGCGCGCAAGCATCACTGCTCGCGCAACTGCACGGCCTGCTTGGTCCGTGGAGCGTAAGCGCTCCCGCGCGCTGGATCGCAACGTCCGCACTCACGGATAGCATCTGGCAAGACGCTGCGCGGCAACGCCTTGGCACTGACGGCGCACGACTGCAGGCCCTGCTCGCACGACATGGGCTCAATCCCGATGGCGGTTGCGCCTTGTTCCAATGGCTGCGCACGCCGGACGCACAACACCTGCATGAGGCATTGGCGCGCCAGGGCATCCTGACTCGCCTGTTTATCGAATCCTCCAGCCTGCGCTTCGGTCTGCCGGGTAATAAAGCGGATTGGACCCGATTGGAGGCGGCGCTGCCCAGCCTGCTTGTCCGGCATCCCGCCGAGGTGATTTTATGAGTACACCTACGCTGATGGTGCAGGGCACCACCTCGGACGCCGGAAAGAGTCTGCTGGTCACGGCGCTGTGCCGCTGGCTGTCGCGCCAGGGTGTGCGCGTTGCGCCGTTCAAACCGCAGAACATGGCGTTGAACAGCGCGGTGACCATTGACGGTGGCGAGATCGGCCGCGCCCAGGCGGTGCAGGCGCAGGCCTGTGGCCTGGAACCGCACACCGACATGAACCCGGTGTTGCTCAAGCCCAATACCGACACCGGCGCGCAAGTGATCATCCACGGCCGCGCGGTCGCCAACATGAACGCGCGCGATTACCACGACTACAAGCGCGTCGCCCGGGCGGCGGTGCTGGAATCCTACCAGCGTCTTGCCGCGCGCTACGATGCGGTGATCGTCGAAGGCGCCGGCTCGCCGGCCGAGATCAATCTGCGCCACCACGACATCGCCAACATGGGCTTCGCCGAGGCCGTGGACTGCCCGGTGATCCTCGTCGCGGACATCGACCGTGGCGGGGTGTTCGCGCACCTGGTCGGCACGCTCGAACTCCTGAGTGAAACCGAGCGACGACGCATCGTCGGATTCGTCATCAATCGCTTTCGCGGGGATATCGCCCTGCTGCAACCGGGCCTCGACTGGCTGGAACGGCACACCGGCAGACCGGTGCTGGGCGTGCTGCCGTATCTGCACGGTCTGCATCTCGAAGCCGAGGATGCCGTCATGACCCACCAGGCCGAGAAGCACGGTAACGTGTTGCACGTCGTGGTGCCGGTCCTGCCGCGCATCAGCAATCACACGGATTTCGATCCGTTGCGCCTGCACCCGCAGGTGGAGTTGCTCTTCGTTGGTCCCGGCGACAACGTTCCAGCCGCCGACCTGATCATCCTGCCCGGCTCCAAGAGCGTGCGCGCCGATCTCGCCTGGCTGCGCGCGCACGGCTGGGAGACCGCGATCCGGCGGCACCTGCGTTACGGCGGCAAAGTCATCGGTATCTGCGGCGGCTTCCAGATGCTCGGCTTGTCGCTACACGATCCTTACGGACTCGAAGGCGACGCCGGAAGCAGCGACGGACTGGGACTGTTCGATCTGGAAACGACGCTGGCGCGTGACAAGCAATTGCGCAACGTGCGCGGCACATTGGCGATCGATGACGCCCCCGTCAGCGGCTACGAGATTCACGCGGGCGTGACGGCGGGTCCCGCGCTCGCGCACCCCGCCGTACATCTGGGACATCGCAGCGATGGCGCGCTTTCCGAGGACGGACAGATCCTCGGCACCTATCTGCACGGCCTGTTCGAATCACCACCGGCCTGCACCGCGCTGCTCGCCTGGTCCGGTTTGGACGACGCGCAAACCCTCGACTACCACGCGCAGCGCGAGGCGTCCATCGGGCGCCTGGCCGATGCCGTGGCGGCGCACCTCGACACCGCCCGGCTGCGATCGATCATCAAGCCGGTGGCGGAGCCGGCATGAGCACATACAAAACACTCATCCTCGGCGGCGTGCGTTCCGGCAAGAGCCAGCTGGCCGAACGCCTCGCCAGCGCCAGCGGGCTGCCCGTCACCTACATCGCCACGGCCACGGCACAGGACGATGAGATGCGCGCGCGTATCGCCGCGCATCGCGCGCACCGGCCGGATCACTGGCAACTCATCGAGGAACCCCTGCAGCTGGCGACAGTGCTGCACGCGTGCGCCGACACCGGGTGCTGCGTATTGGTCGACTGCCTGACGCTGTGGCTCACCCATCTGCTCATGACGGACGACACGCAGGCGCTGGAACGCGAACGCGCGGCGCTGCTCGACGCACTGCCGGGATTACCGGGGAAAATCATCCTGGTCGGCAACGAGACCAACATGGGCATCACGCCGCTGGGTGTGCTCGCCCGCCGCTATTGCGACGAGGCAGGGATGCTGCATCAGGCGCTGGCGCAACGATGCGACCGCGTGATTCTCACCGTCGCCGGGCTGCCCCATACCTTGAAAGGAGAACCGGTGTGAATGTGTGCATGAATGAAATCGCAACCTGCGAATGGCTGACCATCCCGGCGGCGCTGCCCAACGCCGGCATGCGCCAAGCCGCCGTGATCCGGCAGTCGCAACTCACCAAGCCCGCCGGCGCGCTCGGCCGGCTGGAGGACATCGCCATCCGCCTCGCCGCGCTGCAAGGCACGGAACGGCCGTGCGTGGAGCGCGTGCACATCGCGGTGTTCGCCGGCGATCATGGCGTCGCCGCCGAGAACGTATCGGCCTTTCCGCAGGCCGTCACCGCCGAGATGGTAAAGAACTTCGCGCGCGGCGGCGCGGCGATCTGCGTGGCGGCGCGCGCCCTGGATGCCTCGTTCGAAATCGTCAACCTCGGCACGGTGCACGACACTGGGCCGCTAGCCGGCGTGACGAACTGCCGCCTCGGTCCAGGCACCGCCAACTTTACGCTTGAACCCGCGATGGACGTTTACCAACTCGCGCGTGCCCTCGGCATCGGCCGTCATGCCGCCGAACGGGCGCGCTTGAATGGCGCGCAGTTGTTCATCGGCGGCGAGATGGGGATCGGCAACACCACCGCCGCCTCGGCCCTGGCCTGCGCCCTGCTCGATGTGCCGCCGGAACGCCTCGCCGGCCCGGGCACCGGCCTTGATAGCCATGGGGTAGCACGCAAGATCGAGGTCATCCGGCGCGCGCTGGCCTGTCACAGCATGCACCACGGCACGCCGCTGGAGGCGCTGCGGCGTCTCGGCGGTTTCGAAATCGCCGCTTTGACCGGTGCCTATATCGCCTGCGCCCACATCGGTCTGCCGGTACTGGTCGATGGCTTCATCAGTTCGGTGGCGGCGCTCGCCGCCGTGCGGCTGTGTCCCGGCGCCGGGGGCTGGTTGCTGTATTCGCACACCTCCGCCGAACCGGGCCATCGGACGGTACTCGATGCGCTCGATGCGCGGCCGCTGCTCGATCTGGGCATGCGACTGGGCGAAGGCAGTGGCGCCGCGGTGGCTGTGCCGCTGCTGCGCATGGCCTGCGCGCTGCACAACGACATGGCCACCTTCGCCGAGGCGGGCGTATCGGAAAAGAGTTCGCAATGCTGATCGGTCGCTCCCGGCATCCTGCCTCCCGCGACACCAGCGCATCCCTGTACGTCGGCCTCCTGCGTCACGGTGAGGCCGAAGGCGGCAACCGATTTCGCGGCCATACGGATGATGCACTGACCCCGGCAGGTCTTGCGCAGATGTACGCCGCGCTCAGTGATAGCGGCCATTGGGACCGCGTGATCAGTTCCCCCTTGACACGCTGCGCGGAATTCGTCAGCGATTTTGCCCGGCAGAGCTCTTTACCGCTGACCTTCGATACGCGATTGAAGGAGATGCACTTCGGCCAGTGGGAAGGCCGCAGTGCGGCTGAACTCATGGCCGAGGACCCGGAGGCGCTGGCGCGCTTCTGGCGAGATCCGGATGCCTACCCCCCACCCGGCGGTGAATCGCTGGCGCATTTTCGGGCGCGCGTGCTCGACGCATGGAACGACATCCTCTCGGCATACGCGGATCAGCATGTCTTGATCGTCACGCATGGAGGCGTGATCCGCGTGCTGCTCTGTCATGTCTTTGAAGTCCCGATGTCGCGATGGCACGAATTCGAGGTTCCACATGGGCGAATGCATGGCGTGCACATTGGCGACGATGGCTTGGCAAAGTCTGTCCGTGGAAAAAAGCAGCGGAAGTGAGACTTTCATGTTTCGACCCTTGCTGATCGCCCTGCAGTTTCTCACCGTATTGCCCATCCGATTCGATGGAGCGCCGGACGCCAAGGCAACCGGGCGATCTTTGCTCTACTATCCGCTGGTCGGTCTGTTCATCGGCGCGCTGCTTGCAACCGCGGCGTGGATGCTCAGCGATGCGCCGCCGCTGGTCGGCGCCGCCGTGCTGCTCGCAGCCTGGGTTGCGGTGACCGGCGCGCTGCATCTCGACGGTCTTGCCGACAGCGCGGACGCCTGGGTCGGCGGTCACGGCGACCACGACAAGACCCTCGCCATTATGAAAGACCCCCGCAGTGGGCCGATGGCGGTCGTCACCCTGGTCCTGGTGCTCCTGATCAAGTTCACGGCGCTGGTGCAGATCCTATCGAACGGCGCGTGGGCATTCTTCGTCGTGGTCCCCGTCCTCGGCCGCACGGTGCTGGTACTGCTGTTTCTCACCACACCCTATGTACGTCCCCAAGGATTGGGCAGCCTGCTCGCCAACCATCTGCCGCGGCGCGCATGCGCGCTCGCCGTTGTCTTCACGCTACTTGCCATTCCTGTACTCACCGGGCCGGGGGCGTCATGGCTCTTGGCCGCCGTTGCCGGGACATTTTTCACGCTGCGCCGACTCATGCTGCGGCGTATCGAAGGCACCACTGGTGATACCGCCGGGGCTTTGGTCGAGATCACCGAAACCATCGCACTGCTGACAGCGGCATTGATGTACTGACGGCGGCCAGCGCTTTCGCGGAAAGACGCGGAAAGTATTTCCTTCAGTCGCGATGATTTTGCGCAATTCGCTCCGCAATGGCGTAAACCGCCTCAAGCTCACTTTGCGGTTAGCTGCGTCTCGGACGGCGGGCTGACGCTAGTCCGCCGACGCACCCTTCTTTATCAGCGCCGGGAATTTCAGCAAAGGCATCCGCCGATAGCAGGCATCTATGAGGGAAGGCCGAACCTCCTCCAGTGTTGCCTCCGTCGGGCCGTAGAGCCAATCCTGCAGCCGGAGTACGCTCTCGGATACGAACGACAGCCGTGGATGGCGCCCCTTCCATCGCTCCAGCCAGACCGCCAGGGTAAGATTGGTTGGCCAGCATTCGCCACCGGCGATTTCCATGAGTCCGGCCTTGAGCTCCTGCGGCGTATTCGCCTGCCGGAGCCTGTGCAACGCCTTTCGATAAGCGCGATAGACGCGGTATTTGTGACCAGCCCAGCGGTAGAGGGAGTTCATGAGCCGGTACAACACCAGCGCCAACCCTGCCAGTCCGGTGTATACCACCCACTGGCTGACAGAGAGCACGCGTCCCAGTGGTTGCGTATGTGTTTCTATCTTGCCCGTCGATGGATCAAAGTATTGCAGGCGCACCGATGGCAGGCTGATCAGCCCCATGGTTTTCGGTGCAAAGGGCACCTGGAAGGTGCGTTCGTTGACGTTGTTCGTGTCAGGTTCACCGTCGTCAACCCTGTCTCGGGGAGGATAAAAGGTGACGGTGCGATCGCTTTTGAGCTGGCGCAACACCGCGGACGGTCGCTGGTCCGGTGGCCCTTCACTCGTGACCCGCAGCGTCAGGAACTCCAGTTCCCGACGGACCAGGAAAAACCGGCCGGGAAGCGCGACATCCAGCGTCATTCGCCCGATGGGCATCGTCGGTGGCACAAACGCAGGCAACGGCCGCACGTGTAGTTCGATTTTCGGAGGATAAAACCGATGCGTGACGACACCGTCACGCTTGTACGCCACAGCGGGCAGCTGAACCGTCAGTTTACCAGGGGTTTGCGGGTAGAGAACCCAGCCGATACGGTGCAGCGTCCGCTGTTTGCCATCCGTCATCCTGGTCGTGCGCGTGTAGGGTACCGACACAATTTCGAGACCGTCCTGCTGCACTGTTCCGGTCTCGAGCGAGGCATACCGGCTATCACTATCGATTTCCATGACGACCCGTACCGCCTGGTTGATCCAGACTGTGGTGCCGCCGACTTCGCTGCTCACCTGAATCGGCACATCGTCCTTGCCCACCGCAGGACGGACCGTAATTCTCACCGGATCCGTTTTAACGCCATGAAAGATCAGCGACGGGATCCACAACTCCCCGGGACGGCGGGGATAAAGATGAATACGCCAGTGCTGCCTGCCGGCCTCGGTGTCGCGCTCAACATTGTCCTGCAATTCGACAGTGAAATCCCGGTCCAGCACAGACAGGTCCAGCGTGTTGAGATCCGGCTTCAAGCTGCTTGCGAACAAGTCGACTTTGATGGGCTTTCCATATTCCACGCCGGATGTGACGACGAGGCGCAAGGGCGGTTCCGCGCCAAACCCCATGACCGGCACCATGAGCCAGGCCAGCAGGGTAACCACGATAGAGAGGCGAACTACCATGGCCGTATATCCGGCAGTTCGCGTGGCGTTTCAATGGGAGCGGGAAACCCTTCTTCCCGCTCGAAGATGCGTTGCCACAGGATGCTTTCATCCACCTTCAGCGCGTTGGCCTGCAGCACAATGCGCTCCGGCGAGGTGGCCCCATACCGCCAGGCCGGATCCTTGAACCCGGTTGCCTGCTCGACCACGGGCTGCGACTGATAGATACCCTGCTCGATGATGTCCGATCTTTGTGGGGGGTTGATGGGTAGCGGCGGCATCAGCGGCGGCTGGGTGTCATCTTCGTTGTCGATACTCAGGCTGCCACTGATGACGTCCGTACCTTCCGGAGGTCGACCGGTGCGGGGCCCCCGACCTTGCCGTCCCGATCCGCCGTCTTGCTGTTGCTGTAATGCTTGCTGCTGTTGCATGTTGATGGCGAACGCCAGGTTGAGCCGCGCCGCCCGATCGTCCGGGGCATAGCGCAGCGTTTCCCGGTACAACGACACGGCCGCGCCATACTCTTCAAGTCGGTACCGGCTGTTCGCCAGATTGAACACCGCGCGGGCGCGTTGTGCATCGCTGTCGGCATCCACGACAGCCTGGGTGAAGAGTTGAACCGCTTCCTGGTATTCGCCCAGTCGGTAGGCGCTGCCGCCCTCCCCCATGCGGCCCGCATAACCCGCGACGCGCGCATAGGCCTGCTTCGCCTCCTGATAGGATTGCTGGCTGTAGGCCTGATAGGCACGCTGTTGCCAGGATTCCGATGCGGCGTGCGCAGGGGGCGGATGCAGTGACCCGGTGACCACGAACACCGCGAGCCAGATGAGGGGAGATGAGGCCAACGCCGCGCGCCGGGGCTCCACATAGGCCAATAGCAGAAGCAGGACGGCGGGAACGAGACACCAGGCGTACAATTCGCGCCATTCGATCAGGCTGTCGCCGGTTCGGTCGACATCGCCGGCGCGCAGGTAGCGGATAGCCTGATCATAGAGTGCCTGCCATTCAGCATCCGTATCCGCAACGCTGACGTAGCGGCCATTGCCCGTTACAGCCAGTCGTTCCAGGCGATCTTCGTGCAACCGCGACACCACCGGCTTGTCACGGTAGTGCAGCCAGCCGCCCTGTGGTCCTTGCAGCGGCGCACCATCCGGCGTGCCGACGCCCAGCGCGTACAATGTGACACCCTGTTGGGTCAGCCGGCTGACCCTGTCGTCGAGCCGTGTGTCGGCAGCGGCCTGCTCCGTCGGCAGTTCGCCATCCGTCATCAGTAACAGGGCATGTGCGGATCGATCCGACGTGAACTGCTTGGCGGCAAACTCGATCGCCTCCGGCAGGTTCGAACCTTCCGTGGGCAGCAAGCCGTAGCGCACTACTTGCAGAGCATGCCGCAAGACCGCTTTGTCATCTGTCGGCGGTGTCATCAGGTGCGGCCGCGCGGCATAGACCACCAGGCCGATCTTCAGCCGCTCCGCCCGTGCGATCAGATCCTCGAGTTCCAACCTGGCGCGCTCCAGGCGGCTCGGCGCGACGTCCCGGGCCGTCATGGAGCGCGACACATCGAGCACCACCATCAGCTCCGTATACTGTTCCTTGTCCTGCTGATACAGGGTTTCCGCCAGACGTGGACCGGCCATGGCCATCGCAAACAGCAGCCAGGCCAGGGTGAGCACGGCATGACGCCACCAACGCCGCGGTTCGAGACGCGCGCGCAGGGACGCATGAACCTGCGCCCGCGCCCAGGGCAACAGGTGCGGATCGGCATAGTCTGTTCCTCGCGGCCGACCCGCGAAGGCGCGCAGGGTCCATAACAACCAGGGACCCAAGGCCAACCACAACCAGAGTGGTTCGCGCCAGACCAGATGCGAGAGACTGTCCATCATGCTCTCCTACCCCGGCTCGCCCAGAGTTGCAGTATCAGCATCCATGTCAGCCCGGCCAGCAGAGGCCATTGATACAGAGGCAGGGTGACGTAGCGCGGCTCCACCTCCACCTGCCGGCGCTCCGCGGATTGAATGGCGGCAATGGCCGCCTGCAGGCTGCTGGCATTGTCGGCCCAGTAAAACCGCCCGCCGCCGCCTGCGGCGATCTCTTCCAGCAGCGTAAAGTTCGCCGGCTGGTAAATCAGGCCGATGGAATCTGTTTCCTGCGCTTCGAAGCTGGACGCACCGATCCCGACGGTATGCAGTCGGTAACCTTGCGCGTACAGATAGGCGGCGATGGCGCGTGGATCCAGATCGCGATAGGTTCGATTGACATCGGTGATCAGTACCACCACCGGCTTTTGTGCCTGATCCGACAGATCCTGCTGCTGTTCCAGTCGTTGCAGCGTGTACAGCAGCGCCCTGCTCACATCCGTGGTGCGACCGGTCAGCACCGCGGGCTCCAGACGCCGCACCAGTGATTTGAGCAAGGTATAGTCGGCCGTGAGCGGTGCCAGCGTGTAGGGCTGCTCGGAGAAGGCGATCAGGCCGATGCGATTGCCGTTGAGCTGCTCGATGAAGTGCGTCAATACGCTTTTCAGGATGGTCATCCGCTGTGTCCGTTCACCGGCCACCAGGTAATCGCGCAGCACCATGCTGATGGAGGTATCGATCACGAACAGCGTGTCGCGGTATTCCGGCGGGGTCGGCAGTTGTTGGCCCAATCGGTAGGGCTGCGCCAGGGCGACATGGATGCACAGCAGCAGCACGGCGTAGTGGCTCCCACGGCGCCATGCGCCACGTGCGGCTTGTGTTGCGATTTGCTGGCCGTAGAGTCGACGCAGGATATGCAGCCGTGGATGCCGATAACGTCGTGTCCCCATCCATTCGGGCAGCTGCGCGAGCGAGACCAGGCGCTGGCCGCGCAATAACAGGCCAATGCCGAGCAATGACAACGGCCAGGCCCACAGCCAGCCGGGGTACTGGAAGTGGATGGCCTGGAGAAATTCGCTCATCGACTGCCACATCCGGTATCAGCCGCCTTTCTGTCCAGCCAGGCCAGGGCTTCCTGAATGAGTCTGTCCAGTTCGGCTTTGGAGGGCAACGGCGCGGCAAAACAACACACCGTGAGCCGGTTCACATAGGCGACCCAATCGGCGTGATGGTCATCGCGCCACGGCACGGATGGCAGATGACGTTGGCCAAGACCGGTACGCAGGCACAGCTGGATTCGCACACAAGCCGGTTTGGCCTCGATCCGCGAATCCCGCAGGTCACGGGCGAGCCGGCGCAAGGCCCGCTTGGCCCGCGAGCGAGGTCGACGGTAAAGAACGGTGGCCATGCCGATCAGAACCACAAGTACCGCCACGCCGATGCCCCAGGTCAAGGGATCCGCGCTGTAGGGGGGCGCCCCTGGCGGGACGATGTCCACCCATCGCTCGTCAATTGGCGCGGGTGTCGGCATCGGGCAGCCCCAGGCAGGTTTCCACGTCATTCTCGGTCGTACAGGCCTTGAACGGTATACCGCAACGGTGGAAGCAGTCGGTCAATTTTGATTGGCGTTCTTCGAACGCCGCCGTGTACAAGGACTGTTGCAGGCCATCACGTCCATCGATACGCAGTGGTCGAGTGGCGGCACTGTCTTCGATGAGGAAATCGCCGCTCATCGGCAGTTGGGGTTCCACGGGGTCCAGGATCTGAAACGCTTGCAGGGTATGCCGCGTGGCCAGCTGGTGCAGCAGGGGCATGGCGGCATCCGGATCCAGGTCGGCAAAGTCGCTGATCAACAGCACGAAGCTCCCGCCCGGCAGACGGTGCATCAGCAGCTGCAGGCTTTCCGCGAAGTCCGGTTGGTCGCGCTCGAACGGCAGCGGCGGACAGGGTGCCGCGATCGAATGCACGAACGTATGCAGCGCGACATCTCCCATTGCGGGATCAAACCACTCCACGGCCTGATTCAGGATCAGCCCGCCCACGGCCAGCGCCTGGTGCTGTGCCTGGTAGGCATGGCAAGCAGCGATTTTCGCCGCGAGCATCGCCTTCAGTTGCCGGCGGGTGCCAAAGCGCATCGCGGCACGCCGATCGATCAGCACAAACACCTGTGGGCGGCGTTCCTCGGTAAAGACCTTGGTATACAGCGCGCCAGCGCGTGCATACAGGCGCCAGTTCAGCGAACGCGGTTCGTCGCCGGCCTGATAGGGCCGGTTTTCCTCGAATTCAAAGACGCGCCCGCGGTAAGACGACAGGGTCTCGCCAATCAAGGGATGTGACGCCGGCCGTCGGAACGCCAGCAGCGACCACGGCAGCGACTGTGCGTGAAGCGCCAGATCGCGAAGACCACGTTCGTCAATCAGCGGCGTTTGAGCCGCCTGCAACCCTACGGGAAGAAAGCGCCGCGAATAGCGCACCAGTTTTTTGATGACCGACCGCAACATCATGCTCAGGGGACAGGGATGGCATCCAGCATGCCTTTGACCAAATCGTCACTGCCAAGCTGTTTCGACCTGGCGCTGAAACTGGGAATGATGCGATGGCGCAGCACATCGCCTGCCACCTCGATGACGTCATCGGGGATAATGTATTCGCGCCCCTGCAGGTAGGCATGGGCGCTGGCGGCGCGCACCATCGCCAGGGTCGCGCGCGGCGAGGCGCCGAAACGGATGGCGTCCTGCCAGTCCGGCCGCCATTTGCCGGGGTTGCGGGTGGCATTGACGAGGCTGACCACATAGCGCTTGACGGACTCTTCAATGTGAATCTCCGCCACCTCACGCCGGGCGGTCAGCACCGTCGCCGGACTCAGGCGCGTATCGAGTCGGTCCTTGTCTTCGCCGAAATGCAGCCGCCGGTCCCGATCGAGTATCTGCAATTCCTCGTCCTCGTCCGGATAGTCGATGACAACATGCAGCAGGAAACGATCCAGCTGCGCCTCCGGCAGCGGATAGGTGCCGGATTGTTCCAGCGGGTTCTGTGTCGCCATGACGATGAACAGGTCCGGCAAGGCGTGGGACTTGCCGCTGATGGTCACCTGGCGCTCTTCCATGGCCTCCAGCAGCGCCGACTGCACCTTCGGCGGCGCCCGATTGATCTCGTCGGCAAGGATGATTTCGTGGAACAGCGGGCCCTCGACAAAACGGAAGTCGCCTGTCTTGGGATCGAACACATCGCTGCCGGTGATGTCGGCGGGCATGAGGTCGGGCGTGAACTGGATGCGCTGAAACCGCGCATGCACACCCCCGGCCAGGGCCTTGACCGCCGTGGTTTTGGCCAGCCCCGGCGCGCTTTCCAGCAGGATATGGCCGCCGGTGAGCAGCGCAATCATCAGCCGATCGAGCAGACGCGACTGGCCGACGATGATCTGTTCCAGGTGCCGGCGCAAGGTGAGGAATTCGGGTTGAGTTTGCATGGTACGCTCTACTTATCCTCCATAATCATTAAGTTATCTGAATCATAGACGGGCTGAAGTACGAGAAAATTCCCGCCCCATCATTCACGCCAGATCAGTTCGCGACTGCCTCGGAACCTGCCCACAGGCGCACGTCGATACGTATTGTAATATACATTGCTGACTTGTAATATCCGTTTCCCATGAAGAATAACTCCATCGTCTGGCTCGTTTTCACGGCCAGCCTCTCCGGCCGATCCGCCAGCACACCGCGGGTTCGGCTCTGGCGCGCCCTGAAAGAATTGGGCGCCGCGACCTTGCGGGACGGGGTCACGTTGCTGCCGGCCTCGGAGGCACATCGGGAAAAACTGGTCGAAATCGGCCAGCAGCTCGAGGCGGAGGGTGGACAGGCGTGGCTGTTTGAATTACCGGCCCAGGAACCGGATACCGAAGCACAGATACGCGCCGCGTTCGATCGATCGGAGGCTTATCAGGAACTGAGAGCGAACCTGGAGACACTCCGTTCCGAGCTGCCACGGCTCGACGAAGCCAGCGCACGGCGCCGGCTCCGGCAAGTCGAACGCGATCTGGAAAACATTGCCCGCATCGACTTTTTCCCGGGTGAGGCGCAGGTACAGGCACGGGAAACGCTGGAGGAACTCACTACCCGGACCAATCGCCGTTTCTCTCCAGAGGAACCAACAGCATCAATCGCGGAGGTGAAACGACTGGACGAGCGCGACTATGGCGGCCGCCTCTGGGCAACCCGCAAGCACCTATGGGTCGACCGCGTGGCGAGCGCCTGGCTGATCCACCGTTTTATCGACAACACAGCACGCTTTGCCTGGCTGGAGAAACCCGAGGACTGTCCCGAGGATGCGCTGGGTTTCGACTTTGACGGCGCGGCGTTCACCCATGTCGGGGAACGGGTGACCTTCGAGGTGCTGCTGGCCAGTTTCGGGCTTGAGACCGACCAGGGGCTGGCGGCATTGGGACGGCTGGTGCACTACCTGGACGTGGGTGGTGATCCGGTCGCCGAGGCGGCTGGTTTCGAGGCCGTGCTGGCCGGATTGCGCGAGAACGCGGTAAACGACGATGAATTGCTTGCGGCCACCACGCCGGTACTGGATGCCCTGCACCGCCGTTTCTCGGTCAGTGAACGCTGATGATGGACTGATTTTATCGAATGAGGAATAACGAGGAGTACAACATGTCGACAACATCGGAAGCGTTGGTGTCCGAACTGGCACCACCGGCCCCCGTCTCCCTCCGGGAGGCGTTTCTCTATTGGCTCAAACTAGGCTTCATCAGCTTCGGCGGCCCGGCCGGCCAGATCTCCATGATGCACCAGGAGCTGGTGGAGCGCCACCGCTGGATCAGCGAGCACCGTTTTCTGCATGCCCTGAATTACACCATGGTGCTCCCCGGCCCCGAAGCGCAACAGCTTGCGACGTATATCGGCTGGCTGATGCACGGTACGCTGGGCGGCATCATGGCGGGCGTGTTGTTCGTGTTGCCATCGTTGTTCATTCTGATTGCCCTTACCTGGATTTATCTGGCCTTTGGCGACGTGCCGGTGGTGGCCGGCGTACTCTATGGCATCAAGCCCGCAGTGACGGCCATCGTCCTGTTTGCCGCCTATCGTATCGGCTCCAAGGCATTGCGTAACGGCGTGCTCTGGGCGCTGGCCGCCGCGGCATTCGTCGCCATTTTTGCGCTGCACATCCCGTTCCCGTATATCGTGCTGGCGGCAGGTGTCATTGGCTTCCTTGGTGGACGTATCGCCCCGGATAAATTCAAGACCGGCGGTGGCCACGGCGCCTCCGACAAGTCCTTCGGACCGGCATTAATCGATGACCACACGCTGGCACCGGACTGGGCGCGTTTCAGCTGGCGTTCCACTATCCTGCATGTGTTGGCAGGCCTGGCGATCTGGGCCGCGATCGAAGGTGCGCTGTTGATGACTTACGGCTGGCAAGGGCCACTGACCCAGATGGGTTGGTTTTTCACCAAGGCGGCACTGGTCACCTTCGGCGGCGCCTACGCGGTATTGCCCTACGTCTACCAGGGTGGCGTCGAGCAGTATCAGTGGTTGAGCGGCACGCAGATGATCGACGGACTGGCGTTGGGCGAGACCACGCCCGGACCGCTCATCATGGTGGTGGCCTTCGTCGGTTTTGTCGGCGGCTGGACCAAGGAGATCTTCGGTCCGGAAAATATCGCGCTGGCCGGCATGGCCGGCGCCACCGTGGCGACCATTTTCACCTTTCTACCCTCGTTCATCTTCATCCTGGTCGGTGCGCCGGCAGTGGAAGCAACCCGTCATGACGTGAAGTTCACCGCGCCGCTGACCGGTATCACCGCGGCCGTGGTCGGCGTGGTCATCAACCTCGCCGTGTTCTTCGCCTGGCATGTGTTGTGGCCGGAAGCCTCGGATGCTGCGCCGTTCAGCGGGCGCTTCGAATGGTTTTCGCTGCTGATCACCATTGGCGCCTTCATCGCGTTGTGGCGCTACAAGATCGGCGTCATTACCGTCATCGGCGCCTGTGCCGCCGCCGGTCTGGCCTGGTCACTCATGGTATAGATGTAAAGGAGGAAACTTCATGCCCTACGAAATCAAACCCCTCGCCTGTGATCCAGCAAAACTCAACGGCCTGTCCGAGAAACTGATCGTCAGCCACTGGGAGAACAACTACAGCGGCGCCGTGAAGCGCCTCAACGCGATCGAACAGCGGCTGGCGGAATTAAATTGGGCAAGCGCACCGGTGTTCGAGATCAACGGACTCAAGCGCGAGGAACTC